>JACMLX010000205.1 GCA_014379355.1 Gemmatimonadaceae bacterium | reverse complement strand
GGCGTGGAATACGGCCAGCACGCGAGTGTACCTGACGACGATGTCCCGCGCCTCGAAGGTGGCGACGGTGATCGAGGTCGACGCGACGTCGGGCGCAGTCCGACGCCTCGCGGCCGACACGATCCCGAGCGAAGTGCCGTTCGTGCTCAGCCCAGACCGCAAGTGGGAAGCGTACGTGCGCAACTCCGATGTGTATGTGCGGGCCCGCGGCGTGACGACGGATTCCGTGCGACTGACGACCGATGGCGCAGCCAACTGGAGCTATGGCCTCGGCGAGCCCGGCCCGCAGGAGCGCTTGCAGACGCCGATGCGTCCGCGTCGCCCGCAGATCAAGTGGGCACCGGATTCGCGGCACCTGATCGTGGGACGGCAGGACACGCGCGGCGTCGCGGTGATGCCCTACATCAGCTACACGTCGCAGCGTCCGCGCGCGTTCTCCCAGCCGTATGCGCTACCCGGCGACAGCGTGATCCCGAAGCCGGGCTTTCACATTCTCGATCGCGAAGCGAAGACGAATGTGCGCGTGCAGCTCGACCCCGCACCGGCGCAGGCGACATGGAATCTCTCCGCGCGTGACTCGGCGTGGAATACGGCCAGCACGCGAGTGTACCTGACGACGATGTCCCGCGCCTCGAAGGTGGCGACGGTGATCGAGGTCGACGCGACGTCGGGCGCAGTCCGACGCCTCGCGGCCGACTCCGCGAAGACGTTCGTCGAGATCGGCAATCCCGTGGATCCGGCGCCAACGTACGTCACGGCCGATGGCGAAACGCTGCTCTGGTCGGAGCGTGACGGCTGGGGTCATCTGTACCGCTACGGCGCCGATGGTCAGCTGAAGAACCGACTCACCGATGGACCATGGCAGGTCGGAACGATCGTCGCAGTCGATGAGAAGACGAAGCGTGTCTGGTTCACGGGTCGCGGCCGCGAGACGGATGCGTTCCTCTACTACGCCCAGTTGTACGCCGTCAACTTCGATGGCACGGGCTTCATGCGGCTCACGAGCGAGGACGCCGACCACCGCATCCAGGTGAGCCCGAGCAACAAGTACATCATCGATTCGTACGCGCGCGTCGAGACACCGCCGGTCACGGTGCTGCGCGATGCGCTGACCGGTCGCGTGATCAAGAAGCTCGAGACGGCGGACGCCTCGCAACTGGCGGCGCTCGGATTCAAGGGCGCCCGCGTGTTCACGGCGAAGGCGCGCGATGGCGTGACGGACGTCTACGGCGTCATGTACCTGCCGTCGAATCTGGACACGACGCGTCGGTATCCGATCATCTCCAACATCTATCCAGGCCCGCAGGTGGGCTCGGTCGGCGCATGGACCTACAAGGCCGCCGGCGAGCCGGCCGCCCTCGCGGAACTCGGATTCGTGGTCGTGCAGATCGATCACCTCGGCACGCCGCTCCGCAGCAAGGCATTTCACGACAACTACTACGGCAACTTCGGTGACAACGGCCTGCCCGATCACATCGCCGTGATCAAGCAGCTGGCAAGCCGTCACGCGTTCATCGACATCGACAAGGTCGGCATCTTCGGACACTCGGGCGGTGGCTTCGCGAGCACCGATGCGCTGTTGCGCTATCCCGACTTCTTCAAGGTGGCGGTCTCCGGCGCTGGCAACCATGACAATCGCAGCTACAACATCTACTGGGCCGAGAAGTACCAGGGGCTGATGCGTCGCGACACGGTGCGTCGCACCGACAACTTCACCGATGCGGCGAATGCCTCGATGGTGGCGAATTTGAAGGGCCACCTGCTGCTCATGCACGGCGACATGGACGACAACGTGCACCCGGCGATGACGATCCAGATGGTGGACGCACTGATCAAGGCCAACAAGACATTCGACCTCGTGATCGCGCCCAATCGACCGCATTCGCTCAACGAGCCGTACTTCATCCGTCGTCGCTGGGACTACTTCGTCGAACATCTGCTCGGCGCGGTGCCGCCGACCAACTACCTGATCGTGCGACCCGCGGACGCGGCGGGCGTTGATGGTCAGACACCGGACGAGGACGAGGAAATCCCACCGCTGTGATCGGATCGTGACGTGACGAAGCGCATGAGAGCGCAATAATCTTGCGTTCGGCTGACCTCGCCATATTCTCGATGTTCTGGGAGTGGCGTCGTGCATGTTCACCGCTGCGTTCGGAACGATGACGGTGACACGGTCAGCAGGACAATCGGTACTGGGAGCGCTGGTCACACTGACGTCTGTGGCCGGCGCTCCTGCCGTTGCGCAGTCGGGCGTCGCAGCGCGCGACATGACGGATGCCGCACCAGCGTGGTGGATCGCCGCGGCATTCGGAGCCGTGTCAGTCGTGATCGGTCTCGTCGTCGTCGGTATGGTACGGCGGCGGAATCTGCTGCTGCTGGAGCGCGCGCGCACGGCGGAAGCGACCGCGTACGGTGTGCTGGCGAGTGAGGAACGATTCCGGCGACTGTTCGATCGCGGAACGGATCCGCAGCTGCTGTGTGATGGGCAGCATGTGGTGGCGGCCAATCCCGCGGCAGTGGCGCTGCTTGCAGATGGTCACACCGACCTGCTCATCGGCGTCGGCACAGAGCAGCTGACGACCGACGGGCACGACGCGCACGGTGAGGATGCGACCTACGAAACCGACGTCACGCCACTGCAGGGCGGCGTGATTCCGGTGGCGGTGCGGCGCACGCGAATCCCGCTCGAGACGGGTGAGGTGATTCACTATGCATTGCGCGACCTTCGTGACACGAGGCGCCTCGAATCGGAGCGTCGGGAACTCGAGGCACAGCTGCTCGCGAGCCAGCGCCTCGAGGCGCTGGGGACACTGGCTGGCGGCGTGGCGCACGACTTCAACAACCTGCTGACCGTCATCCGTGCGAATGCCGAGATCGCGCAGATTGCGATGGCGGAGCACGATCCCGAGGGTGTTGCCGAATCGCTGACGGCTGTCGTGCAGGCGAGCGACCGCGCCCGCGACATCGTCAAGCAGATCCTGCTGTTCTCGCGTCGATCGGTGCCGATGCACGCGCGCATCAACCTCGCGGCACTGATCACCGACACGCAGACGCTGCTCCGCGCGACGATACCCACCACGGTGCAACTGCTGGTCGAGGTGCGGAATGCCGACGCGTGGATCAATGGCGATGCGACACAGATGCAGCAGCTGCTGCTCAATCTCTGCAGCAACGCGGAACACGCGATGCGTCACACGAACGGTGGGCTGCTGCGCATCACGGTGGACAGCGTGTCACTGGCCGACCCGCACCACAGTGCGCGACATCCGCAGCTGATGCCCGGTACCTACGTGCGCCTGTCCGTCGTGGACACGGGCACGGGCATGAGCAGCGACGTGCGACAGCGCATCTTCGAGCCGTTCTTCACGACCAAGCCGATCGGCGAAGGCACGGGGCTCGGCCTGGCGGTGCTGCATGGCATCGTGATGTCGCATCGCGGTTCGGTCCACGTCGAATCCACGGAAGGCAGCGGCACGCACTTCGAGTTGCTGTTCGGACTGGTCGCGGCACCGACCGAAGGATCGAGCAGCATGTACGCGGCGCCACACGCCACCACCTCGTTCGTCACGCCGCGCGATCGCAGCGCGATCGGTGCGGATGCACCGCTGATTCTGCTGGTGGACGACGAGCCGGGCATTCTGCGTGCCGCCGAGCGCGGCATCATCAGCGCGGGCATGCGCGCAGTGACGGCGGGCAGTGCCAGCGCGGCACTCGACCTGCTCGATGACTTTGACGACATCGCGGTGCTGATCACGGATCAGACGATGCCCGGCATGACGGGCCTCACGCTCGCCGAACACGTCCGGACGCTGCGTCCCACGCTTCCGATCATCCTGAGCACCGGATACACCGGTCGCATCAGTCCGGAGCGATTGGCAGTCGCGCGGATCGATGCGGTGCTCGACAAGCCGTACACACTGACCCAGCTCACCGACGCGATCCACGGTGCACTGCGCAACGGGCGTCGCAGCCGCGTCACGCAGCGCACCTGATCGGGGCCGGCGTCGTTATCTTGTCTAATCATTGGCGCGGGGTCACGAGGATCGTGGACCGCTGTGTTTCCTCATGTCCCGACCTCCCGTGGCCGTTCCCACGTTCGCATCCCTGTCGCTTGACGCGGCCCTCATGCAAGCCGTCAAGGAACTGGGGTTCGCACGGCCGACGCCGATTCAGAGCGACTCGATTCCACCGGCGCGCGATGGACGCGACGTCCTCGCCTGCGCACAGACCGGCAGTGGCAAGACCGCGGCGTTCCTGCTGCCGATCCTGCATCGCATGCTGGCGGGCAAACGCGGCACGACACGCGCCCTGATCGTCGTCCCGACGCGCGAACTCGCCCTGCAGGTGCTGGAGACGGCGCAGGCACTGTCGGTGCACACCCCGCTCACGAGCGCCGCCATCTACGGTGGTGTCGGCATGGGACCGCAGGAGCATGCGTTCCGCACCAAGGTGGACCTGATGGTGGCGACGCCCGGTCGCCTGCTCGATCATCTCTCGAAGCCCTACGCGTCACTCGCCGGCGTGCAGCACCTGGTGCTGGACGAAGCGGATCGCATGCTCGACATGGGATTCCTGCCGGACATCAAGCGCATCCTTTCGCAGTTGCCGGCGAAGAAGCAGGTCCTGTTGTTCAGCGCGACGATGCCGGGCGCGATCGTGCAGTTGTCGCGCGAGCTGCAGAAGGACGCGGCGCAGATCAATCTCGAGCGGAAGTCGGCACCGGCCAGCGGCATCACGCAGGCGCTCTATCCCGTGTCGCAGGACCTCAAGCCCGCGCTGTTCGTGAAACTGCTCGAGCGAGGTGACATGCAGGAAGCGCTGGTGTTCACCCGCACCAAGCATCGCGCCAACCGATTGTTCGAACTGCTCGAGAAACATGGCGTGAAGGCGGCGCGCATCCACGGCAATCGCTCGCAGGCTGCGCGTGTCGCGGCTCTCGACGGCTTCAAGAACGGCAGCATTCGCGTGCTCGTCGCGACCGATGTGGCAGCGCGAGGCATCGACGTGGCGGATCTTGGCCATGTCGTGAATTTCGATGTCCCGGCGCAGCCCGAGGACTACATCCATCGCGTCGGCCGCACCGGCCGCGCCGAACAGACCGGTGATGCGTTCACGTTCGTCGCACCGGAGGAAGAGGCGGATGTGCGTGCGATCGAGAAAGCCGTCGGCCGTCGACTGCCGCGCGTGACGTTGCCTGATTTCGACTACAGCGCGAAGACATCCCACGTCTTCGAGGTGCCGATCGCCGAACGCATCAAGGAGATCCGGGCGCGGAAGGCCGCCGACCGTCAGCGATCGGCAGAAAAGGCGGCGCGCAAGGCGGGACAACCGATGCCCGCCGCGCGCGGTGGTGCCTCAGGCGGTGGCAGCGCGG
>JACMLX010000204.1 GCA_014379355.1 Gemmatimonadaceae bacterium | reverse complement strand
GCCGCGATTGGACGTGGCGGCAGTGCTGCTCAGGTCGTGGCTGTAGAAGAAGCCGCGCACGAAGCCGCTGGTGGCACACGCCGACGCGGTCACCAGTGCGTTCACGGTCGGCGTGAGCAGGAAGATCACGCGCCCGTTCGCGTCGATATCGGAGCCGTCGCCGAAGGCGGTCATCACCGCCGGCACGAGCGACGCATCATAGACCGCACCCATCGCCGAAATCTCGGATGTCGACAATGCACTCGTCGCGAGCGTATCCATGTACACGAGTACTCGCGCCCCCGCGTACCGCAGCTTTGCCGTCACCGGAGAGTATCCGGGTGTTTCACCGAGGGTATTGAGCACGCTGAACGTGCGCATCGTATCCGGCTCAGGCGGTACGCCAATCACGGACAGCGTGGGTTGTTCCGCACCGTGGTGCACACCCGTGGCCTCGCGTTGCTCGCGACGGCGCATCAGCGCATCGAGTCGCGCTTGTGCGTCCAGTGAATGCACCTGATCACCGAAGATCTGTTCGGCGGACAGCGACGGTATACTCGCTGACGTCGTGTCAGCCGCACGCGCGACGACTGCCGGCGACGGATCGCCCAGGCGGAAGCCATAGCCGCCGTACGGCAGCAATTCGCCGGTGAGCTGCGGGATGACGAGATACTCGCGGTCACCACCGGCGAGCGCGAAACAGGCGGCACTGCTTCCAGACAGGACGACTGACTCGAACGGCGCGAGCATACGGACCGACGTGGCGACGCCGTTGCAGGTCGTTTCCTGCGGCGGCTCCACCACGGCCGGGCCATCGCTGCCGCACGCGGTGAGCAGCAGTGCCATCGCACAGGCGACGACGGCGGGCGCGCGCTCAGCGAAGCAGGTCATCGTCCTGCACCCGTGTCACGTTGCCCCTGGAGTCGATCACGTAGACGATGACCGAGTACACATCGTCCCACTTGAGCCGGCCTGTCGTCGGAATGAGCGGGATGTCGAGGCCGATATAGCCCGCCGCGTCCATCGAGCCAAGGTCCGGGTTGCCGTCCGGTGGACCGAGCACGCCATCACGGGTGCGCACGAGCACGAAGTGCCCGACGATGTCGTTGTCGGGGTCACTCGCCTCGATAGTACTTGCGATGTAGCTCTGATCGATCAGGTACGAGTTGAAGAAGCGGACGAATGGTGCCGACCCGCCACCGCTGCCGATCTTGTGGACGACGATGGTGCTCTGGTTCGTCGCATTGTCGAACACGCGCAGCTCTGTGCACTTGCCGCGCATCTCCTCGGGCGTCAGCCCGAACTCGAAGGCGCCGACCACGGTCAGTGTGTCATACGACTGTCCACGTCCGCCGCGCAGTCCGCGCCGCACGCGCTCGCGCTGCAACGGCAGCACGCTGTTCCCGTTGCAGTCGGTGATGTCGAGGTAGTAGCCGAT
This sequence comes from Gemmatimonadaceae bacterium, assembly GCA_014379355.1. Taxonomy (GTDB): domain Bacteria; phylum Gemmatimonadota; class Gemmatimonadetes; order Gemmatimonadales; family Gemmatimonadaceae; genus JACMLX01. Next base: position 22,893 of record JACMLX010000204.1, on the reverse strand, counting down.
AATGTCGTGATCCGGATCGTACACCTTGAACGTGAACACACTCGCGCCCAGGTCGTACCCGCTCAGGAAGTCGAACACGCGTGGACGCTTGGCAGGATCGGAACAGATGACACGAAAGACCACCGCCGCGCCGCCGGTTCCTTCCACGCTGATCCGCTGGCGGAACCCCCCGTCGTTCGTGACCGTGCAGTTCTCGGCGACACCACCGATGTCGATCACGTAGTCGCCGGTGGCAAGATTGTCGAAACTGACGGTGTCATTTGCCGCCACGATGCCGGTGACCTCGGCTCCGTTGAGCGGGCGAACGCGGTACACGAACTCGCGGTCCACGTCGAAACCGTCGGTGAGCACTGCGATGCTCACCAGCGTACGGCATTCGATGGACCAGCGCACGATGCCCGTGTTGTCCGTCTCGAGCAGCGTGATACCCTGCTGATTGCCACCACGCGGAATGACACAGCGTGAGGGCAGGCTGTCGGCCAAGACGACATAGTTGCCAGGCGCGAGCGACAAGATCGTGGTGTCGTTCGGCGCGGCAAGCACCTCGCGGGACTTCGACGTGGTCAGATCGCGCACGGTGTAACGCACGGTGCTCGGCGCTGTAGCCCCCTTCCAGGTCGTAAGGTTGGTGACGATTGCTAGATAAGGCGGACCGGGTGGTGACGTGGAGTCCTTGCACGCGGCTAGAAGGAAAGGCACGAGCGCCGCCACACAGAATCGTGTGGCGGCGATCGAGGATCGTACGGATGTCACAATCTGGAATCTCATACGATCACTTCACCGTCATGAAAGAACTCGATCGGATTACGGAACGAGCGCCGACGTGAAGCCGCGCGTCCATCCGGAGTACCACGGGATCTGTCCAGCGCTTTGCGGCGCAACGGCACCGCGGTAGTTGTTCGCGATCAGGCCGGCCGGGAACGCTTCAGTCTGTGACTCGACCGGGTTGGCGCCAACGGAGAGCATGCGCCAATCGGGCAAAGTCGTGTTGCGACCGTCGATCAGGATCGCACCGATCTGCGGCGCTGACGTCTGGCGGACCAGGTTGCCCGTACCGGTGGTGATGATCGCGTCCTCGACGGACGCACATGCCGGCGGCACCGACGGGTTGGCCAATCCACCGCTGTATCCGACGAAAGTCGAGAACCGAATCGCAGGCCCGCCTGGTGCGCAGGTTTCCGCGTCGCGAATCTCGACCATGTAGCGCCAGCCGTCGAAGAGCGAGCTGGAGATCGTCGGGCCGGTACCACGGCGCAGCATGATCGCTGCGGTCTGGCCCGCCGACGTCAGGTTGCCGATGACCGTGAAGTTGTACAGACCGGCCGCCGTCCGTGGTGTCGCGAGGTAGTTCGTGGACGTTTCGTTGTTGTCGAACTCGATCGCGCGGGAATCGTTGCCCGGGGTGTCGCCCTGGTCGTTCTGGATGATGACGAACTGGCTGTTTGCGCGGTAGCCGAAGCTGCCGTCGAAGCCGTCGTCCTGCGCGCCGGTGATGACCACATTGCGCACCGGCACCGTGCCTGCGAAGAACTCGACACCGTCATCCGAACCACCATGCACCTGAACATTCTGAATCACCGTCTGGCTTCCAACGCCAGCGAGCGTCAGGCCGTTCAGTTCGCGATTGGCCGAGACGATGAATCCAGCGTATTCAATACGGACATACTTGAGCACGCCGCTGAAGTCATTGTCCGAGCAGCCGCCGTACGGCGGCGTGTTGGCTTCGCCGAGCAGCTGGTTGCAACCACCTGCATCAGCTCCAACGGAATACGTGACATTCTGGAACGTGACCGATCGTGCGGCAAAGGGCGGCGATGCGCCGAGCCCGGTACCGGTCGCCGGAACGGCGACGTTCGGAGCCGACTTGCCGGAGAGCCACAGGCCGCCCCAGCACCCAGGAACCTTGGTACCGGTGCAGGTGAAGACGATCGGCTCGTTCAACGTGCCGGCGGCGAGGAGCACACCACCGCGCTCGGTGAGCAGCGCAGACGGGTTCTGCAGTGTGTTGCCTTCGATGCGCGTCCCAGCCTCGATGGTCAGCACGACGCCATCCTTGATCGTCACCTTGCCGTCGAGCTGCCAGATGCGATCCTTCGTCCAGGTCGCGGAGGTCGTGATGTCACCCGACACGTTCGTGCGCGCGGTCGGAATCGGACCACGGCCCGGGATCGGGTTTCCAGCGCAATCTTCCGGCAGACCCGCTGCCTTGTTCGCGACGGCGAGGTAGTCGAACAGGTCGAGAATGCGCGTTCCGTCGCTCTCGGTGCCACAGGTCAGTGGCGAGGCGACGTTCTGCGGAAACACGTTGCCCGCGATGACGAGATCGATGCCCGTACCAGCGTCCGTACCAACGATGATCTGGTCGTTGCCGACCGCGGCGTTTGCAACGCCAAGGAAGTCGAACAGGCCGACCGAGCCATCGAGATCCGTATCGCCGTACACCAGGTTCAGACGGTACTGGCCCGGCACCAGGGACACAGCCGGTCCAGCCTTCGCGGCGGGATCGATGCGTGCTGCCCAGTCTGCGACGCCCATTTCACGTGCGTCGGCCGGCACTGACAGCGCCTCGTCAACAGCGGTCGGCAGCTGCGTGATCTTCACGGAGCGCAGGTTCGCGCCGGCCGTTGCGGCGACCTGGTGCACATAACGGAGCGACGACATGTAGCCCGCGCCCTTCGTCTCGAACACGAAGGTGGCAACGCGGCCCGTGATTCCCTTCTGGTTGAAGCTGGTGAAACGCAGCTTGCCAGCCGACACATTCTTGGCGCCCGTCATCGTGATTGCATCGCCGGTCGGTGACTGACCGACGTAGCGAAGACGCGTCGGATCGAACTCGAGTGCGCCCTGCACGCCGCCCAGGCTGCCCGGGAGTGCCTCAACCTTGACTGACACCGCGATCTTCGAGCCCACGCTTGCCTTTGCCGATGATACGTCGAGCTCGAGCGGCACGGCAGACAGATTCTGTCGCGCAGCCGCCGTCGACGGCGTCTCGTCCGAGCACGCTGTCAATGCGAGCACCGACGCTGCGACGATCGTCGCCAGCTTCGGGGTGTTCCGATTGAACTGCATGAATGAATCTCCTGAATGATTGAGTAGTGCACCAAAAGGTGGCGGTGTGTGCGGGGCACACACCGCCACCGCAGTGCAGCAGTTAAGGCAGGGTGAACGGCGTCTCGACGTTCACGACGCTCGAGGTGATGTTGACCGTCGTCGAGCCGGTGCGGCTCGCGGCGCTCGAAATCGTCGTCGTCGTGCCGACCGACCCGGTGGCACCAGCCACGCGGTTGAAGATGATCCGGGTGATGCCGACGTTACCCGAGATCAGGTCCGAGCCACCAGCGATGATCGTCAGCGTGCCCGGGACCGAGGCGTTGATCGTCGCATTGGAGGTGAAGGCCGATCCGGACGGGATGGTGCGGGCCACATAGGTCAGCTTCGTGTTGTCGTACAGCACCGTCAGGCCAGCGCCGGTGAGCGGATCGCTGGTGACACCGTTGACCGGATCTGCATAGTCGATGATGTCGGGGCGGTTGAACGTGCGCATGTCGATGCGCAGCGTGACCGCAACCTGAGTGGGGCTGATGACTTCCCACGTTGTGTTGTACTGGAAGCCAGGGCCAACCACCACTGGGCAGCTTGCCGTGACGTTCACGGTTGTTGCGCCGCCACTAGGCAGCGTGTACGCAGGAGATGCAGCCGTGCAGCCTGTGGGCAGCGCGGTGATCGTCAGCGTGCCGGCACCAGATGCGACGTTAGCCAGCGTGTACGTACCGGTTGCGCTGGTCACTGCCGTCACCGGCGTGCCACCACCATTCGAGGCCGAGACAGTTGCGCCGGCGATCGGCGTGCTGCCCTGGTTCGAGATGACCGTACCGCTGATCGTGCCCGGGAGACCCGTGCAAACCACGGCAGTGAAGCTCGCCGTTGCAGTTGCGCCCGAAGCGACGCTGACGGTCAGCGGCGACGGAGCGGTACAACCCGACGGCAGGTTCGACAGCGTCACCGTGCGGGAACCGGCGTTCACAGCGCCAATGCTGTACGTGCCGGTTGCCGACGTCACTGCCGTCTCGCCTGAGCTGACCGTCACCGTCACGCCCGAGAGCGGACCGCGGGACGGCGACGACACGGTGCCAGCGATCGTGCCTGGCGGAACTGCAGCGGCCGGCGCGAGGTCGGCAGCCACGATCATGCGCGTGCGGAACTGTGCAACCGAGGCGTCGATGTCGAAGCCGATCGTCTGGCGGGTCGAACCCGTCAGTGGAAGAACTTCAAGGTCGAATGCTTCCCAACGGAAGCAGTCGTTCGACGTCGCGAGCGCGCAGTTCACGTCGTTGAAGAAGTTGAACGGGGCGCCGCTGCCTGCTGCGCGCGTACCGTTCCAGTCGATCGACGGCTCGATTCCGCCGTAGCTCGGCTGTTCGACGATGATCACGTTGCCGTCGCCGCCGGTCACGCCACCAGGCGTGGTGGTGACGGTGTAGTCGAGCGGGAACAGGATCACGCCAGCGGCGGGCGCAACCGGCCACGTCGGCGTGATGAACTTGACACCAGGCAGTTTGTTCTCGATCGAGATGTCGAACGTTACGCGGATCTTGTTCGGTGTGACTGCGCCGACGGCCGATGCGGTGTAGTTCGACGGCACGAGGCGAACGGCTTCACCGCCGAGCAAGGAGAGGTTCGGGCCTTCTGAACCACCCAGTGCCAGCGTCGGAGCGTTCTGGTTCGCCGCTGATGTCGGCGCCGCGATGACAACCTTGCCAGTGCGGATGTCGATGTCGGCCGTGAACGCCATCGGCTTGAACTGCGAGACCGGCGAGTTGCCCGGCAACTGCGGTGGCGCCACGGACTTGTCCGTGGCGCACGCCGTCGTGAACAACGCGCCGACGGCCACGACCGCCGTGGTGAGACGACGCGATACACTCGCGCGCCGCGTGATGACTTCCATGTGCTGCCTCCTGAACGGTGGGAACTGTCTGCGGGGATAACGCGCACCACCGTTTGCGGGGGTGATGCAGTGCTCCGTATGGAGCGCGCCCAAGGATCGGATCGGGCAGTAACGCGGAAAGGATTTGCGTGTATCAACCAAGTCCGCGTCACGTCACCGCGATCAGGGGACGGTGAATTGGCCTTCGATGATGGTGGTCTTCGAGTTGTACGAGTAGAAGTTCGTCGACGACGGACCGAGCAGTGCACCAAGGAATGTCTTTGTCGACGTCGTGGCATTCGGCGAACCGACCATTCGCAGCCGGATCGTCGCAATCGTGATCAATCCTTGCTGCTGCGCGCCGCTGATCGTTCCGTTGAGGCCAAGGCGGCCCGCCGTGGCGCCAACCTGATTCGACGACCCCACGATGTTCGGCCCGAGACTTATCGATGAAAATTGCAGCACGGACGGATCCCACTTGATCGAATCGACCGAGAACTTCTCGAGCGCTTCGGCTCCCGGTGTTTCCGTGATGTTGACGCGCGTGTCATAGAGCAGCGTGATCGACACCGTGTTGTTCGACACATCGAGCGGCCCGAAGAGACTCTTCCACTCGAGTGTGCTCGGTGACGGTGGCGGTGGCGGTGGTGCCGCCGCATTCACGACCATAGACGTCGTCGACGTCGACGTCTGCCCGCCTGCACCGGTCGCCGTCAGTGTGACGCTGAAGGTGCCGGCGACAGAGTACGTCACGGATGGCGATGCGCCGGTGGCGTTCTGTCCGTTGCCGAGGTTCCAGCTGAACGATGTTGCATTCGTCGATCCGGCGGACGACAATGTCACCGGCACACCGACGGTCGTGGTGTACGGACCATTGGCGACTGCGACAGGAGCGGCTGCTCCACCGCCTGGCGTGATCGTCACCTGTGACGACGATGTTGCCGTCGCACCCTTGTCGTCCGTGACAGTCAGCGTGGCCGTGTACGTGCCCGCCGTCGGATACGTCTTCGCGGGACTGACACCGGTGCCCGTCGTATTGTCACCGAATGTCCAGGCGTATGTCGCAATCGTGCCATCGGCGTCACTTGATCCGGCACCGGACAGTGTGAGCGCCGTGCCGGCAGTTCCGGTGTATGGCCCTCCAGCTCGTGCGACCGGCGGCTGATTCGCGACCGTACCACTGCCGGTTCCGACGGTGAACGTGTCTTCCACCACGCGCACGGAGTCCTGAAATGGGGCGGGTGAACCTGCACGAACGGTTGTCGTCGTGGTCAGCGATTTCGTGCCTGCGGCACCGATGACCGTAAACGTGAATCGCGCGAGTGACACCACGCCGGACAACGGCGTTTCTGTGGCCGCAAGCATGTTAATCTGACCGGGAATCGACGTATTCGCAGTCAGGTTTTCCAGCTGCCCGGGCGTACGCGAGACATACCGCAAGACCGCCGGATCGTAGAACAGTGACGCCTGCGCACCCTGAACGACCCGGCCCGGCCGCGCCGTCAGGTCGAGCGTCGACTCGAGCACGACAGTCGCATTGCTGCCCGCAGTCTTCGGCGTCCACCTGTTTCGCCACACGAAGGGGGCCGTGCTCGGCGGCGGCGCAACACCACCAGGCCCTGCGCAGACGATCCCATAGTTGACCGTCGCAACGGTCAGCTTGGTCACTGTCACCGTGCGCTGCGCAGTCCCTTCCCGCGTGCAATTGGCGGCGACGTCCTCGAGGGTCACGGTGTACTCACCGGGCCGCAGATTCGAGAAGTCATTGCGATTGGCGCCGCCGTTGACATTCCTTTTCGCCGAGTACACGCGCTGCGACGGCGGCAGTGTGGTGTCTGCGGCCTGACCGAGTATGTCAAGCGTGAAGGCGTTGTCTAGCTCCGCACCAGTGACGGCGAGCGTGACGCCAAGGTCGCCCCGACTCGGATCGCGACAGGTGACGCTAAACGATACCGGGACGATCGTACTCGCACTGGTGTCAGTCACGACCACTTCGCGGGTACCGGTGCCAGTGATGCTACAGCGATCGATGACACCACTGAGCGCAACGCTGTATCGGCCGATCTTGAGCGGAGTGAAGCTGCGCGTCGCGGCAACGCCGATCGTCGCGCGCACGGTATCGGGCCCCATCAGCTCCAGCGTGTACCCGTCTGGATCCAGCGCCTCGGACACGGTCGCGGACGAATTCGTTGCGACTGTGATGCCTGGCCGCGGCGGAGTCAACGTGCCACCGGTCACGGATGGTCCGGACTTGTCACCCAGCAGTGTCAGAGAGAATACGCGGTAGCCGTAGACTGTTTCCGGCAGCACATCGGTGTCGATCCAGCTCAATGGCCCGAGATTCGGCTCGCTGATGCGCGCGACCTCGACGAACGGTCCGTTGAAGCTGACGCGTCGTTCAACGATGTACTGCGCAATGTCTGCGTCTTTCACCTGTGCCCACGTCAGCCGATTCACACCAGGGCGGACAGCGGCCACCACCAGTGAGTCCGGCGCGGGTGTCGGGGAGAATGGACCAACGCCATCGGCGCACCCACCAAGTAGCGCGGCAACCAGCAGGACGGCGATGAGGACGGTGCGTGACATGGCGCGAAACGCGCGGTCAGCGAATCGCATAACCCACTCCCAGATTGACGCCGATGCCAGGACGGAAGTATCCCGCTCGAACAACGCCGTTAAGATTCGAGTTCTGCTCGAAGATCACTTCGGCATCGAGAAGATTTCTGACGGACAGCGAGAATGTGGCGCGTCCAACCTTGTGCCGCGCCTTTGCATCGAGTCCGAAACGTCCACGCTCGATCAGGTTCGGCACGCCGGACACCACGCCCCCGCTTCTCGAGCTGACACCGTAACGCGACACACGGTCGCTGAAGTAGTTCAGCAGTGCCGTGACCTCGGTCGATCCATTCGCCGTCGCGTACAGCAGGCTCGTATTCGCCAGAAAGTTTGACTGTCCAGCGAACGGGTAGACCAAAGCCTCGGAGGAGTCGCTCTCGAGAAGAGCACGTGACTGCACGACAGTCAGATTTACCCCGGCCGAGAGCTGCTTCAGCCGACCCGGCAGGAAAGTCAGGCCACGGCGCAATTCCACCTCACCACCGTAGAGTCGTGCTGATCTGAGATTCACCGGAACGGCGGAGCAATTTCCCGTATCGTTGATCAGCACCTCGACAATCGGCGCATCAAAGCCCTTGTAGAAGCCACTCAGCGCCATGATCTCGCCCGATCGCGGATACCGCTCCCAGCGGACGTCACCGTTCGTGATGCGGGTGCGCTGCAGGGACGGGTTGCCACGCTGGGCGCAGTCGCCGGCAACCGGTTCGTAGTAATCGTTGGACACCTCGCGCGGGTCCGGACGCGCAACAGTGGCATACGCCGCGAGCCGCAGATTCTGGCGATCCGACAGCTTGAGCGTGAGATTCGCCGACGGAAGCAGATCCGCATTTCTGCGCCGGATGATCGGGTTGATCGTGTCGGTGCGCGTGCCTGGATACAGGTCCAGTCTCCAGGACTCGTTGCGCACACCGGTCACGAGACGCAGCCAGGAGCGGATAGGCAGGTCAACCATGCCATACCCTGAGGTGACGCTCTCGTCCGTCTCGTAGGGAAGCGTGAAGGTCGGATCGCGAACGAGCTCGAGGCCGCTGCCCAGCACCTCGGGAGAAAAGACCTGCTCGGGTGGCAGCTGCAGCACGGGTTGTGACCCGTCGATCCCGGGACCGCGCGTCCGGAAGATGAAGCCACGAAAGGATCGCTCGCGTTCGCGCCGGATCCCCCCGGTCTTGAACGATGCACCAGAACCCAAGACCGACGGCAGCGGAAATGACCAGTCGAACTGCGCGCTGCGCACCTGATCTTCGAGAAAGCGAAAGAAGAAGAAGTTCGGTTGCGACGACGAGACGGCGGCCGGAAGCCCAGGCGACTTGTAGTACGCGAGGCTTCGATTCTCCGGCTCATCGCGGCTCGCGCGCGCAAGAGTCGCCTTCCACTCGAGTCGCGACCCGAAAATCCGGTTCAGCAGATGATCGCCCGCGAGCTGCGTCTGCCAGAGCGTTCGTGTCACATACCGAGCCTGATAGATCGTGCGTTCGACGTTGGTTCCGGCGTCTGGATTGATTAGGACACTTCGCGCCAGCAGTTCCTCGCTCCCGCGCGTGTACAGATTCTTCCATCCCAGCTTTCCAGTGCTGCCGAGGCGCGCGGCGAAGTTTGCTATCCCTCCGACGTCCACCGTCGACTCGACATCATTCGACACGCGGCTGCGATCCGGCACACCTCGCTCACCGTCGAGAATGACCTGCAGCAGGCGACCGTTGCCTGCATTCGTCTGCCGGTTGTGCGTCGCCGAGACGACGTACCCGAATGGAGCTCCCTCACCACCGAGCCGTCCCCCGATGTTGACCGAACCACCGAAATTCGGCGAGACACTGCTCGGTGTCGGCGTCCACACATTGCGCAGGCCCTCGGCAAACCGCTCTGACTCAGAGCTGGCAACACCCTGCAGTGTCGGAACCGTCGATGGCATCTGGCGCGTCCGACCCTGATCGAAGCCGAGGTAATCCACACCACGCTGGCGAATGTGTGACAAGTTTCGAAAGGTGGTCTGCGTGTTGTAACCACTCGACAGATTCACCTCCATCACCCGGTCGTTCGGAAATTCCTTTGTCGAGACCTCGACCGAGCCGCCGGCGAAGTCGCCGGGCTTGTCGGGTGTGGCCGTCTTACTGACGATGATCGACTCGAGCAACGATGACGGAAACAGGTCGAGTGGGACGATCTTTTTCGTCGGCTCCGGGCTTGGAAGCTCAACGCCATTGAGCAAGGTGTTGCTGTATCGCTCGGACAGTCCGCGAACGACCGCGAACTTGTTGTCCACGATCGACACACCGGTGATCCTCACGACGGCATCTCCAGCACTGGCACCGGGTGCTCGCTTGATCGCCTCGGCGCTGATGCCATCACTCACGCGCGACGCCGAGCGCTGCATCGCGAGCAAGGCGTCTTCGGAGCTTGCCTTTGTTGGTGCGGCGGTCACGCGCTGTGCCTCGAGCTGCACCACTGCACCGGCCAATGCAAAATTGGCCGCGATGCTTGTACCTGCCGTGATCTTCACCCCTTCCTGCTGCTGCGCCACGTTACCGAGGCGGAAGGCACGCACCGCGTACACACCCACCGGAACGGGCAGGCGATACTTCCCGTCGAGATCCGTCTGCGTGCGCAGCGTCGTGCCAATCACCTGGATGTTTGTGCCGGGGAGCGGACGACCACTCGCCTTGTCGACGACCAGACCGACGAGGTAGCCGCGCACCACTGCTGGGGCCTGCGGAGCCTGCGCGGAGAGCGTCGTCAGCGCGCCCGGCGACGACACGGCTGCGGACGCGAGCAGTACGCGCAGCAGCATCGGCGCTGATGAAATACGTGAAAGGAGCATGATGGGATGCGGCAGAGACACGGGGGGCGCACCCGAATTCCGGGGCGCGATTTTTGTTGACGCTCGACGATGCCGGTCAGCCCGCGGAGTTTCGGCTGCCGTCCTGATGTTTCGCCGTTCGTAGTGTCGCGAGCCGGTCACGGCTGCGTATTCAGCGGACAGGTGCGATACCGATACGTCGTCGGTGCAACGATCATCGCATGCCGTCGCCAGAGTGCGTCGCGGTGCTCAGGACAAAAGGCGTCGCCATCGTAACGATCGGCGCTGAAACGCGCCGGATGGCGAGTATCAGTCCAGTGATAACGCACATGTGGGCACGGCGAAGCGAGGGGAGTATCGCCGCCCACTACGTCGCGGACGAAGCGACAGGATCGTCGTGGCCTGTCTCGGGCGACCACGGGGTCATGTCACGGTCACGCCAAGGTCACGTAATGCGCACGCCCTCAGCGTTGGCCACTACCGGCGCGACGCGGGGCGCGACCCACCGGCAACCAGCGCTCGCGCGCGTCTCGGAGCGATCAGCACATGGTCGATCGTGTGTATCACACCGTTGCTCGCGCGACGAGTCCAGCCGACGACTTTCGCACGCTCGTTCAGGCGGGCGCCGCCCGAGTCAGGTCGAATCGCGATCGTATCGCCCGACACCATGACGGCTTCAGTGAGGTCGAGGACATGGTGCTTGAATGCACTGCCGACAAGCACGTGTCGCAGCAGCAGCGAACGGAGGCGCGAAGGATCGGCGAGGAGCGCGGAAACGGTGCGTCGCGGCAGGCGAGCAAACGCCGCGTTCGTCGGCGCGAAGATGGTGAAGGGGCCCCACTTGCTGAGCGTGTCCGCAAGACCTGCCTTCCGGATGTAGCGCACCAGCGTCGAAAGATTCGGTGTCGCCGCTGCGGTCTGCATCAGACTGCGCTCCGCCCTGATGTCGCCTGATTTCGGTACGGTCGTCTGCGCGGCGACGGGGTGCGGTGCGACGACGAGGAACGACAGCGTCGCACCGATCAGCGTGCGGGTGAGCGAAATGCAACTAATCATTCACACATCAGGTGTCAGGTGAGCGGTCGTGCGTCAGCCAGCGCGCGGAGTATCGACGCCGCATTTTGCATTTCTCCGGTCGTCGTGTCGCGGCCTCGTCACGGCGGCGTATCCGTCGCGCATGGTGCCGCACCCCGCCCCGCGCGCCAACGCCGCGCCCGTGATCGCATCACGCGCTGCCATCAGGTGACGGACGCAATGGCGTATCCGACGTGGGCCGCTTCGCGGAACGCGTCTCACGCGTCGCATTCGCACGTCGATCCGCGTCGGTGGCGTCGGTGTCAGTGGCTTTCGGTGCATTGCGCCGGAAACGCGCGTTGCCCGGATACTTGCGTCGGCGAGCCGGTGACGCGCGCATCACGACTTCCTCGTCGAACCGCATGGTCGCCGGTCGTTCCGGATCATGCGTGTGAATCAGCGCCTCGATATCGGTCTGTGCCGGCCGATCCTCAGCCGCGAGGCGATCCTCGAGCGGCACACCGCGTGCCGTGAGCAACTCCGCTGGCACGATCGGTGCGACACTCGCTTCCGTCAGCGTGACACTGCTTGGTTCCCACCACGCACCCACCCACTCCTCGACTTCGAGCAGGGATTGCAGAGGCGCGACGATCCGGCAGATCCGGTCGCCGACGAGGACAGGAGCAACGACGACGCGCATGGTACACCGGCGAGGGGGAGATCGCCGTCCACTTCGTCGTGGACTCGGGTGACAACATGGGTGCGCGACCTCAGCTTGAGCAGCGCCGTGCTGTCACGGTCGTGCCAAGGTCAGGTAATGCGCAGCACATATTTCTGTATCGCGAGACGAATCTCCGGCGCGAACCGTCAGCGCGATCCGCTGTCCGCCCCGAGCTCACGCAACGACGCCTTCGCCTCTCGCGCGCGACTGTCCAGCGCCATCGCACGTTCGTAGGCAACGCGCGCGCCCGCCACGTCCCCGCGCTTCGCGAGCACCTGACCGAGTCGCCACCACGCCACGTCCGCCGGCGGCTGGGTCACGAGAATCGGCCCCTTGATGTATTCGCGAAGCGCGGCTTCGCTTTCGGGCAGATCTACGCCATGCACCGCGGCCAGCACACCGCGATGCAGCAGCACAGCGCGATCCATCGGTGCGAGCTCCGTATATCGACGCAGCGCGTCGCGCGCGACGTCGGCCTTGCCTCGCCGAACGCTGAGATCGAACAGCGCAAACCACGCCGGCGCGCTGTCGGGCTGCGTCGTCACGAGATGGCGAAAGATGGAATCCGCAGTCATGTCATGGCCATCGGCTCGCTCGAACGAGCCACGCAGCAGCGCACCACGGTACGGGCTGGCGCGCTCCAGCCGTTCGACGAGGGTGCTCGCCTCGCGCCGGTTGCCGCCGGTGACGCGCGGCATCAATCGCGCCATCCATGCGAGCGACTCCAGCGCTCCCACCTGCGTCGAATCCAGCGCCAGTGACTTCGTGAGCGCAGCCTTCGCGCTGCGCGCCGAGCGATAGCGGATGGCGATGCCGCGCCGATTGCCGATCTGCAGGTGTGCCTCGCCGGTGAGTGCGAGCGCGGCGGCAGCACTGTCGTTGCGCGCGGTCAACGCGACCAGCGCGGAATCGGGCTGTCCACGCGCGAGCAGTGCGTGCGCGTCGGCGACGTACGCAGCGCCATCCTGCTGCATCGTGAGCGTCATGCTCGCGGCAGCGAGCAGCGCGAGCCGCGCACCAGTGGACCGCTGTGTATTCGCCGCCGTCCGACGCAACGGATAGTCCTGCTCCACGTCACGCCACGTACCGCTGATCGACTCTGCCAGCACGCGTGATGCGGCCGCATCGGTCGTCGCCGCCAGGCGACGCACATCCGTCCACAGCTTCTCGAGCCGCGCTGCCGCTTCGTCGCGCCGCGATGCAATCAGCACGATGCGCGCACGTGATCGAGCGAGCGCGTCGCGCTGGTTCATCAACAGCTCGACCGCCTCAGGATCGCCGGCGTCCGACTCGTGCAGCACGATCTCGGCCTCGAGCCGCTCCAGCTGCTCGCGCGGTGCCGTCTTCTCGAGCAGTGCGAGCTCACGTTCATGCGCACCGATCGCATCGAGCAGGCGACGCGCAGCGCTCGCGGCGCTGCTCCCCGTCTGGCTGACGGATGGCGGCAGCGTTCCCGACGCCGCGAGAATCTGCGTCACGAACTCCTGCGGGGTTTTCGGGCGGCGATCGGACATCTGCTGCCGATACACGCGCTGGATGCGCGGGTCGCGCCAGAATGCCGAATCGGTGGGCTTGTACGTAAGGCGGCGCCGATCCATGTAACCGACATCGGCACCTTTCGTCGCGCGCCGCACGAGCCACTCGGCGACCGACACGGTGATGACCAGCAACACCAGGAATACGACCAGCGCCGTGAGCGGCACCAGGCCGTCCAGCCGCGTCAGCCAACCCATCGAGAAGTATGCGTGCGCACCCGGCAGCTTGTCGCGGATCGCGAGCCGTCGCGGATCGGTGGCCCACGCCATCAGGGGACCTTCGGCCACGAGCAACGCCGTGACGAACACCATCGTCACGCGCGCCGACTTGAGCGCCGTCGGCAACTGATCGTACACATCACCAGTGCGTCGCCAGCCTCGTGGCCACCACAACCACCACCACCGCGGCGGCAATGTCAGCACCCGGCGAATCGTGCCCCATTCGTACCCGCGCTGTCGCGCCTCGCGAATCTGGAGGCCGTATGCCGGAAAAATCAGCGGTGGCGTGAGCCACAGCAGTGTCGGAATCGACAGCAACGTCCCACCCCGCAGTGCCGCACTGATCGCGAGCGCCACGCTGACGATGGTCACCAGGAGGAACTTTGCGCCCAGCTGCTGCAACTCGGCCAGCTCGTACGTCAGCGTGTCATCGTCGTACGCCGACCCACCAACGGCGGCGCGCAGGCTGCGACCATCAGCGAACCGTTTCGACGGCTCCTTCTCGAGACAGCGCATCACCGCATCAGTCAGGTCGGCCGGCACCGACGGTGCGACTTCCGACAGCGGCTTCGGCGTCGACGACACGTGCTGCATCAGCAGTTCACGGAAGCTGCGTCCATCGAACGGCAGCGTCCCACTCAGCATCTGGTAACCGACCACACCCACCGAATACAGGTCGCTTCGTCCGTCGATTGTTGGTTCGGCGGTGGCCTGTTCCGGCGACATGTAGTGCGGCGTGCCCATCACCGAGCCCACCTGCGTCAGGCTGGTGCCCGCCTGCAGCGTGTCGGCGCGCGCGATGCCGAAGTCGGTCAGCAGCGCACGACCGCTGGTGTCGTCGATGAGGATGTTGTCCGGCTTGATGTCGCGATGGACGATGCCCTGCCGATGTGCGTGATCGAGCGCATCGGCCACCTGCGCCAGCAGCGTGCGCGTCGTCTCGACGTCGAGAATCGTTTCCCGGTCGATGCGCGATCCGAGTGACTCGCCCCGCACATACCCCATCACGAACCAGACCAATCCTCGCCGCTCACCGAACGCATACAGCGGCACGATGCCCACGTGCTGCAGGCTCGCGACCGTCTTCGCTTCGCGCCGGAACCGTTCGAGCACGCCCGCGTCGGTCGCAGAGCCCGGAGGCAGCACCTTGATCGCGACCAACCGCTCGAGAGCGCGGTCACGTGCCAGGTAGACCGCACCCATGCCACCGCGACCGATGAGCCGAACGATTTCATAGTCATCGCCGATTGCAGCCGCCAACGCATCCCGCAACGGATCGCCTTGCGTCTCGTCGATCGGTGTGGCAACTGCAACACTGGCGTCCATGCGGCCGTCCCCTCAAATCGTGTTCGATGACACCGTCATCCGCACCGCGCCACCCTGGTACGAATGCATGCAGACTAACCGCAGCGAGGAACGCTGCACAGTTCGTCCGACCTGCCACGCGCATGCGACCAGAGACTTCGACTGGCGATGGCCTACATTTCATCGCGTGACCCATCGCATCTCGCTCGCCGGTATCGACGTCGATCTGCTGCCTGACAAGGCGCTCTTCCTCCCCGACTCCGGCACACTCATCGTCGCGGACGTCCATTGGGGAAAGGCCGCCACCTACCGATCCCTCGGGGTGCCGGTGCCACACGGCACCACTCGCACAGGGCTCGATCGCCTCGACGCACTGCTCACGGAGACGCGCGCCGAAAAGCTGCTCGTGCTCGGCGACCTGATTCACGCACGCGCCGGCATGCAGCCCCGCACGATCGAGACGCTCGAACGATGGCGCGATACGCGCCGCACGCTTTCCATCACACTCGTGCGCGGGAATCACGACTACCGCGCCGGCGATCCGCCAGCGTCACTCGGAATCGAGTGCGTCAACGCGCCGTTGCACGTCGGACCATTCGCACTCTGCCATCATCCGTGCGAGCGCGACAGCGGCTACGTGCTCGCCGGCCACATCCACCCGGTCGTGCAACTGCGCGGCCGGGGACGACAGAAGTTGACGCTGCCCTGCTTTGCGTTTGGCGCACGCAGTGGTTTGCTGCCCGCGTTTGGTGAATTCACCGGCGGCGGCGTGATCGACCAGCGCGAGTATGCGCGCACGTTCGTGATTGCCGACGACCACGTGATTCCCCTCGAACCGTCAGTCGCGGTATACGCGCCGTGACTTCGACACGTGCCTGGCGGCACGGGCTCAGGAGCCGTAGCTCACGCCTGGATAGAGCAACGCCAGCGACCCGTTGAACAAAGGGCTGAAGATGTAGCCGAACACCTGCCACGCCAGGAAATATCCGACGAAGTTGAGGGCCGGTGTGCGCCAGATCAGTCGCTGCCACACGCGACCCTTCTCCTCGCCCACCAGCAGCGGAATCGCCGCACTGCCGTCCATCGGTGGAAAGGGCAGCAGGTTGAACGCGGCCAACAACAGGTTCATCGAGAACATCGTGCCGAGGAAGAACGCGACGGCACTCACGGCCCCGCCCTCACTGCCGACGATGTGTCCGAAGTGGATGGTGTTGGGCGGATAAAAAATGCCGGCGAAGTCTCCGATGCGGATCGCGAGCCCTGACAGCAGCACCAGCAGCAGGTTGGCACCCGGACCAGCCAGCGCCATCCATGCCGAGCGCTTCGGATACCGCTGCGCCCACTCGGGATCGTACGGCGCACTCGCGAATCCGATCGGAAACCCCATGGTCAGTGCGGTCAGCAATGGAAGTATCACCATGCCGAACGGCTCACGACGAATGTGCGGCAGCGGATCGAGTGAAACCTGACCGCCGTGATACGCGGTCAGGTCTCCTCCCAGCTTGGCTGCCCACGCGTGGGCAGCCTCATGGAGCGTCGTCGAGAACAGGAAGACCACGTAAAAGGTCAGTCCTTCACCGATATTGTTCATTCAGCGGGGATGAAAGTCTGCCCGCAAACTACCTGCCCCCGCCAGCCGCAGCCGTCGCGGCGGGTGCCGCCGGCTTCTGTCCCTGCAGCCAGTACCCGAACCACTGCCGCAGCCGGCCGAGTCGATCCACGAGCAGCCACGGCTCCCCGGCGCGCGAGAGATCGTGATTCGATCGCGGATACCGCACGAATTCCGCCGGGATGCCGCGCTTCCTGAGTGACTCGTACCACATCTCGGCGCTGCCCATGGCGGTGCGGAAATCGTCCTCGCTCTGCACCAGCAACATCGGCGTCTTCACGTTCTTCACGTACCGGATGGGCGACAGGCGATCGTAGAGCGCCTGGTTGTCCCACGGCTTGCCGTAGAATTCGTACTCCGTCAGGCCCTGCGCATCACTCGCGCCATACCAGTACGTCCATTCCGTGATGGTGCGGTCGGTCTGGATGGCGGCGAAGCGATTGGTCTTGGTCGCGATCCACGTCGTCATGAAGCCACCGTAGCTGCCACCGCTGGCGCCGATCTTCGTGCTGTCCACATCGGCGCGTTTGGCGACGATATCGACCGCCTTCATCAGGTCGTCGTAATCCTCCATGCCCCAGCGGCCGCGTGTGCTGTACGTGAAGTCCGCGCCGTATCCGCTCGAGCCGCGCGGGTTGGTGAACAGCACCATGATGCCCTGCGCGGCGAGGTTCTGGAATTCGTCGAACCAGCCTTCGTTGTACTGGCTGTGCGGACCGCCATGGATGTAGAGCACGACGGGATACTTCCTGCCTTCGACGTAGCCGTGCGGCTTCATCAGCCAGCCTTCGATCTCCAGGTTGCCGACGCTGCGATACGTGAAGCGTTCGGCGTCGCTCCATGCGACTTCGGCGTTCAGGGCATCGTTGAAGTGCGTGACCTGCCTTTCGTTGCCGCCATTCGCATCCGACACGTACAACTCCGTCGGTTTCGTCATCGACGTGCCGACGTAGGCCATCACCGTCGCCGCATCATCCACCGATGGCGCCGTGGCGCGGCGCCGGCCGCCGACCAGTTCCTTCGGCACACCACCGTTGATGCCCGCTTCGAGAATGGCGGAACGCCCACCGATCGACGCCGAAAAACGGATCGCACCGCTGCGCAGCCAGGTGATGCTCTCGGGCTCGTACTGCCAGGTGCCCAGCAGATTCTTCGGTGCGCCGCCCGTCACGTCGATGACGTAGATGCGTGACGACTTCGCACGCGCCGGTCGGCCGATGAATGCAAGCTGACTGCCGTCCTTCGACCACTCGAGATCGGATTCAGCGCCCATCCAGTCCGCCACCTTGCGCGGTGTGCCGCCACTCACCGGCATCACGTAGATGTCGGAGTCATTGCGTTCGGCTTCATCGCGCACCTTGTCGTATGGCAGTGTGCCAAGCGAGTCGCGCTCCATCTCGACGACGCTGTCGGAGCGGAGCTTGGAGTCGGCGACGAACGCAATCCACTGGCCGTCCGGCGACACGACCGGGTTGCGATGGGAGTAGGCGTCCTTCGTCAGTTGTACCTTCGCCGTATCGCCATACGCCTGCTTCCAGAGCTGTGTCGGACGCCACGCGCGCGCTGTGCGCCGGCTGGCGACGAAGCCGCGGTCGTTGCTCTTGAAGTTCATGTCCACGAAATGACGGCCATCGAACCGCGCCGGATCGGCGGGCATCGTGATGGCATCGAACGGTGGACGCGCGAGCGCTGGCATGCGCGAGAAAACATCGCGCGACGGTGTCGTATCCACCGGTGCCGCTTCGCTCCACACCGCGAACTTGCCGTCACTCGGCACACTGCCGCTGCTCGGCATCGACGGCATCTGCGTCGCCTCGCCGCCGGCATCGGTGCGAATCACCCACGTGGTGCCCTTGCCTTGCGGGCGCGTGGAGGTGAACAGCAGCGCCGTGCCATCGGGCGACCAGCGCGGTGCACTGCTTTCGTACCCGGGAGACGTCCAGCGCTGCGGTGGCGCGCCATCGGTGCCGGTGCCGGCGACCCACACTTCCTGATGTCGCTTGTTCTCCGCCTCGCGCACGGTGGTGACGGTGAACGCGACACGCTTGCCATCCGGGCTGACAGCCGGCTGGCTGACGGTGGTGACACGATACCAGTCGCGCAGGGTCATGGCGCGCGGTGCGGGCGACTGCGCCGAGATCGCGGTGCTGAGACACGCGCTCGCGAACACTACGCGGCGTGTGACGGGGTGCAGGAGAACAGACATGGCTCGACGGATGAGCGGGAGAAGACCGGCGGGAACGTGCCGAATTTTACGGGATGGAGCGGCGGGGCGCTGCAATTCCGGACTTTGCCGAGTCGCCCCTCGCGCTGTTGCAGCCGTCCGCTCGCAGACGGTGCTCCAGCCACTTTTTGGATGGAGAGGCCACGGAGGCCGGGGAGTGCGTCGATTGCAACACTCAGCGCAGCCTGGGGCGTCGCTGACTTTTTGTGAGGCTAGGTCGAGAGCCCGGAGAGTGCGTCGCTTGCCACGGTCCTCTCAGCGCGAGACGGCGCTGACATTTATTGGAACTGCTGTTCCCCAATGTTCATCGGCGCGCGATGGGCAGACCTTTGCCAGTGCGAGCACTCCCCGGCCTCCCGACCTATCCGCACAAAAATGTCAGCGATGCCGCGAAGTACACGGAGCGTCGCAAGCCACGCACTCCGTGAGCTCCGTGCGCTCCTCTCCCCAAAGCGATGTCGCGCGCAACACGGAGGTTACAGGCCACGCACTCACGCCGCTCGCGTGAGCTTCCGCTGTCCGATGCGCATGAATGCACCGCTCATGATGTAGAACAGGCCCACGGCCAGCAACGCGAATTTCACGATCGCGAAGAGTCGTGCGAGTGCGGGCCACGTCGCGCTCGCAGGATCGCTCATCGCGCGAAGCATCGCGACGTTCTCGCACGCATCACTGCCTGCGGCGATCAGCATCGCATAGGTGAGGAGTGCGCCCACGCGTGCGAATGGCGCGGAACGGCGGTGCCACCAGAGTCGCGCCACGGCGCAGCCGAGTGAGAGCGCGACACCGTACCCGAGCAGGTAGAGAAAGTCGATGCGGATGTTGAAGCGCGCGGCCTGCTGCCCGGTGTCGCCCCACGCGGCCATGATCTGCTGCACGACGGCAGGGGTGCCGGCGAGTTCGAACGAGACGATGCCGAACAACGAGACGTTGGTGCGCAACTCCTCACCGGTGACACCGACCCAGTACGACAATCCGAATGCTGTCAGCGAGGCGAGCCCGAACGCGCGCAGCCGTGTGCGTTCCGTGAGTGATGACCAGAGCCCATCGCTGCTCACGCCGGGTCTCTGACGCCGGCATCGTACAGCGCGACCGGTGCGCCGGCGGGATCCTCGATCACGGCGAACCGCGCCGGCCCACCCGCGTTGCGTGGCGCGGACAGGATGCGGCCGCCGCTCGCTTCGCACTCGGCCAGGCTGGCATCGAGATCCGCGACGGTGATGTACATGAGCCAGACTGCTGGCAGCGCAGCGTTCTGGCCGCGTGCGTTGCACACACCACCCACCGGTGCCCCGGTGCCGGTCGCCGTCATGATGTAGTCGTCGTAGTCACCCATCGAGAGCGGTGTCGCGGTCCAGCCGGTCACGCGCTCGTAGAATGCACGCACCGCTGGTGCATTCGGCACGGTGAGATCGAACCAGCCGACGGTGCCGATGGGCGGGGGCGGTGGAGTGGTCACTGGGGTGTCCTTGTCAGAGTCGTGACAGCGCGACCCTGGCGACTTCGAGAAGTGCTTCACGGTCGCTGTTCGTCGCACGAACGTCGACGCGATCCGCGCCTGTGCTGTGGGGTCGAACATAATACTGAAGCTGGACGCCCTTGCCGTGCCTGCCCGCGACGAGCACGATGCCGAATGGTGCGCCCATGCTCCACGCCGCATCGGAGACCGTCGGCTCGAGGTTGGTATCGGCGGTCTTCGCGGCGGCGATGCGCATGCGCGCGATGCGAGCCGGTTCCAGCGTGGCGTAGGTCTTGATGACCAGCGCACGGCCGTCCGCGACGCTGCCCCATCGACAGATCACGCCGCCGGAATCCGGGACCGACTTCACGCCGTGCGGCAGGCTCAGACGTCGAATCGCCGCGCGCGACACGAGCGCACACGCATCGGGCGACGCGCGCGGTGGCGCCTGTGCCGTGAGCCATGACACAGTCAGCGAGGCAGCGATCATGACAGCGATCCAGGCGCGGTGGGCGGCGTGCGTCGTGGGCATCGAACGTGATCCTCTGGTCGGGCAAATCGGGTGGCCGTCGTCGGCACGCTGTCGTCGCGTGACGAACGCATCGGCCCGAATCGAGCGGCGCGACGTCTCGGTTGCATCAGCGCAGCATCACAACCTCGTATCACACGGTCCACCGGCGATGGCCCGAATCGGGCACGAACATCCACCGACACCCATCATTGCGTAGCACTTGCACCGGCGGTTCGCCCTCACCACTCACGACTGCATGCCACGACAGACCTCCGCCGTTCGCGCCGGCGCCATCGCCTGGGTGATCGCCGCACAGTTCTTCATCACGCAGGTCGTCGTCGCGACCGCGTGGCCGCGCGTGTTCAGCCTGCGATTCGACTACATCAGCGACCTCGGAAACACCGTCTGCGGCGCCTATCCCGCCGGCGGCGATCGCCTCGTCTGCTCACCCTGGCATCTCGCCATGAACACCTCGTTCATGGTGCTGGGCGTGACGATGATTCTCGGTGCACTGCTGACGCGTGATGCCTTCCCGCCGGGATGGGTGCGCGCACTCGCGAGTCTGCTCTTCTCGCTGGCGGGCATCGGCGTCTTCGTCGTCGGCATCTATCCCGAGAACACCGACAACGCACGTCACGTCCTCGGCGCAGGTCTCAACTTCACCGCGGGCAACATCGCGATGGTGGTGTACGGCCTCGCACTCGCCCAGCGCCCGAGCCTGCACCCGGCGCTGCAACGTTTCAGTCTGTTCGCGGGACTGCTCGGTTTCGTCGGCACGCTGCTCTTCGTGTCGGGCCACTACCTCGGCATCGGCCTCGGTGGCATGGAGCGGGTGGCGGCGTATCCGATGACCGTCTGGCAGATCGTGGCGGGCGTGGTGCTGCTACGGGGAGCGTCAGCCCGCTGATCTCGGGACGTAGCGCACGTCGGGCAGTCCCATGAAATCAGCATCCTGCGTCCAGAGAATCGCGCCCGCCTGCTGCGCAGTCGCATAGACGACGCTGTCGGCGAGCGGCAGCTTCCGCGCGAGGCCGATGCGGGCGGCGGCCAGTGCGAGCGTCGCGTCGAGATCGACCACGGTGCCCTGCAGCATGACAGTGGCGGCCTGCGTCGCGTCCACCTCGTCGCGTTGCCGGGCGACGACCTTGAAGACCTCGAGAATGCAGATCGTCGGCACGACGAGATTGGCGGTGTCTTCGATCGCCTCGGCGAACTGCGGCGCTGTCGCGTCGTCAGCGAGGTAGGCGAGCCATGCCGACGAGTCGACCACGTTGAGCCTGGGCGCAGTCACCATGCTGGTCAGACCCGATCCGCGTCGCGATCGACGGTGGTGTCGATTCCCCTCAGAAACCCGCGCAACGAGGCGGCGGAGCGAACCGGGATCAGTTCGATCCGATCATCGTGAATCAGGGCCTGCATCTTCTGCCCTGGTAGCAGCTTGAGGTGCTCACGTACCGCGCGCGGAATGACCACCTGGAACTTGGGCGAAATCGTGACGACGTCCACCGTATCTCCGATCGATGAGGTTTTGGTATGACGAATAGTACATCGATTGGATAGTCGTGGTCCATCTGACACGTTACGGGCATCCGTCACGACGCAGTCATCATGGCATCGCCACCGTCGCGACAGTTCCGGCGACTGTCGCAGCCACTGTCGCCTTGCTTGATCTTCGGTGTTTGTTCGGTAATGTCCCCTGTCCCTCTTCCGGACGCTGCCGACCATGCCTGCCACCGCTCCAACCCCTGCTTCCGCCACGCTCGATGCCCTGCGCCACGCCCTCGACACGGTGGTGGAGCGCGAACGGCCGCGCGACGATCCGTCACTCTCCACCGGGATGGCGGAACTCGATGCGCTGCTGGGCGGCGGGCTGCCGCGCGGGCGATTGTCGGAGCTGCAGGCGCCGCGCGGGCAGGGTCGCACGACGCTGATGCGGGCGCTGGTGGCACACACCCTCGCCTC
>JACMLX010000203.1 GCA_014379355.1 Gemmatimonadaceae bacterium | reverse complement strand
CGAGTCCGGATGCAGAACTCAAGAAGACCATTCGCGAGTTGCAGGACCGCGTCGGCACGCTGTACAACAACCTCCTCCGCGGCGGCGGTCCACCGACCGCCGACCAGCGCGCGCAGATGGCCTACTTCCCGACTGTGCTTGCCGACCTTCGCCTGAAGGTTTCGGCGCGCTGAATTGCATGCCTCGCACAGAGCCACGGAGCCGCTGAGAGGTCGCGCGCATAGTGGCGAACACTTTGCGCGCGGGGCTCGCGGGGAACGCGGGGAAAAACAAATGCTGTTGGAACTGCGCTCGCGAGACGCTGTTCCAACAGCATCTCCGTTGCATTTGCTCGCGTCCTTCGCGGGCCCCGCGTGAAAAGTTCAATGAAACGGCGCTGGACCTCTCTGTGGCTCTGTAGCTCTGTGCGAGGCCCGCAGTTTCGTGCGAGAGGCGGACGTCAGAGATCGGTGTACGCGTAGCCCTTCGCGTCACGCGCAACCGTTCCCCACGCGTGAAACGCATCGTGCTCGAAGATCAACAGCCAGTTGTCGTCGGCGGCGTCCCGCAACAGCGCACGCTTGCTCTCGAGCGTGCGGATCGGCTCGACGTCGTACCCCATGATCCACGGCAAGGGCACGTGATTGACTGTCGGCATCACGTCGCCGAGGAACAGTGCACGTTCACTGCCACCATCGATGAGCAGGCTTTGATGGTGCGGAACGTGGCCCGGCGTCTTGCGCGCCGTGATCCCCTTCACGATCTCGACATCGCCGTCGATGAGATGCAGCTGACCGGCGGCCTTCACGGGCTCGAAGTTCGGCGGAAAGTAGCTCGCGGACGTGCGCTCGTTCGTGTGGGTGGCCCATTCGTACTCGCCGGCCTGCACGATGTATGTCGCATGCGCGAACGTCGGCACGACCTGACCGTCGGCGTTGCGCCGCGTGTTGCCGCCCGCGTGATCGAAATGCATGTGCGTGCTGATCACCACCCTCACATCATCCGGTTCGAAACCAGCCGCGCGAATCCCGGTTTCGAGCGCCGTCTCGTCGGGGCGCTGCGCCGGATCATCGGCCTGCAGCTCCATGCCGTAGATGTCGATGAACTTCTGGTCCTCCTTGTTGCCGGCACCCGTGTCGATGAGCACCAGGCCATCGGGATGTTCGACCAGCAGGCAGCGCATACCCATCTGGATGCGATTCCGCTCATCCGCCTCGATCCTGCGCTGCCACAGGGTCTTGGGCACGACGCCGAACATCGCGCCGCCGTCGAGTCGCTGACCGCCGGCCTGAATGGCGTGAATGCGCAGGTCTCCCAGCTGACGGGTCTGCAGAAGCGGTGTCGGGAAAGTCATGAGTCGCGGAAGTGGAAGTCAGGCCCCATCGGACGCGTCGCGCACCGGCGACGGCGTTGCCGGCGGTCGACGACGCTTCTTCGCCATCGACGTGCCGGCGCGATGAAATGCATCCAGCGCGCCCCACGTCGTGATGTCACGCCCTTCGGCATCTCGCAGCATCGCCAGAAGGATCCTGGCCGTCGCAATCGCATCGCCGGCCGCGCGATGGCGCGCGTGCGCGGGAATCTCGACGGCGTAGTGATTCGCGACCGCATCGAGATTTCGTCGCGGCAACTGCGGCAGCACCTTGCGCGCGAGGCGCACCGTGCAGAGCGTCGTGCCATCCAGCGCCTGGCCCGTGCCGCGATACACTTCATGCGAGACGACGCGCCAGTCGAACGACACATTGTGCGCGACGAAGATATGCCCGGCCAAGCGCTCGGCGACATCGTGCGCGATCGTCGCGAACACCGGCTTGCTGCGCACCATGTCCGCCGTGATTCGCGTGATCTGCGTGATCATCGGTGGAATCGCGCATTCCGGGTTGACGAGTGTCTCGAACACATCGACGATCTGTCCACCGTGCACACGCACGATCGCGATCTCGGTGATGCGATCGCCGTGCCCGGGGCGCCCACCGGTGGTCTCGACGTCGACGACGGCGAATCGCAGCGAGGAGATCGGGAGCGCCGCAGCGCCTTCACGGGTCAGCGTGGGTGATGTCGAGCCTGCCGCTGCACGCGTGACGGTCGTGCCATCACTCGTGGCGCGCGGCCGCGCGACCGTCTGGGTCGTGATCGTCCACCGGCCGTCCGGCCCCTGTCGCACATCGGGCCGATGTCCGACGATCGAGCGCGCGAGGCTCTCAGCCAGCGCCCGCCGCACACCGATGGCCTGGCACACCTGCGCCACCAGCTCCGGGGATGCAATCGGCCCCCTGGCGATCAAGGCCACTGCGGCGTCCGTCAGCGTCGATTCGGCCGGCTTGAGACGCGCGCCGAGCGACGCGATCAGCGAATCAGAGTCCATCGCGCAGCAGTGGCATCGTCATGCACCGCGGTCCGCCGCCGCCCCGAACCAGCTCGCTCCCCTCGAAGGTCAGCACGACCCGATCACGCTCATCCACCTTCACGTCACCGCCAAGGAAATCCATCGCCGGCACGACGCGAAAACCAGACGATTCGAGTGCGCGGAGCGTCGCTTCGTTGCGCGAATAGCTCGCAATCACGCCGGGCCGCAGCGCGACGAAATTGCAACCGCTGGCCCATTGTTCACGTTCCTGCAGGATGCGACGATCTCCGCCACATGACACAGGTGTCATCGGCAGTGCGCACTCCTTGAGCGCAGCGAACACATTCGGCTGCTCGCTCACGACGTCACTGCCCTTCCGCCACAGCAATACCGGCAGACGCTCCGTGCCGACGAAGTACGGCGGATAGACGACACACAACTCGCGATCGACCTGCGTGAAGACCATGTCGAGATGAATCGCCGTGTTCTCGCCTGGCATCACCACGACGATGATGTTGCGGATGTCCGTTCCGGCAAAGAACAGCGATGCGAGATGATCGATCGCTGCGGGACTCGAACGTTCGCTGAATCCGATCATCACCGTGTCGGCGCTGACAGGATGGACGTCACCGCCTTCGAGCGTGTGGTTGAACCGGCGTTCACTCGCGCCGTCGTAGAGGATGCCGGCGTTGCCGAGCTTCGGGTTGTAGGTGAACAGCACCTTCATGATCAGCTCTTCCACCCAACGCACGCCGTACCGCATGGAGCCGACGAGCACATGCCTCCCCACGATCATTGCCGAGTCGCGAGTGAAGAAGAGGTTCGGCAGCGGCGGCAGCGAATAACTCGACTCGTTGAGATGCCGGGCAAGTGGTCCCGGCGCCTCCTCGCGACCTTCCACCAGCATGGTCACGAGCTCTTCGGCGTTCATTCGCTCGATGTCCGTCGCCAGCGGCTGCGACGGCGTGACGTTCATCACCTCGGTGAGCAGCAGCTCACGCGCCTCGGGGATCGCCATCGTCTCAGTCAACAGGTCGCGCACATGGTGCACCTCGGCGAATCGCTCGAGGATCGCCACGAATCGCCGGTGCTCGCGTTGGGCGATCTCGACGTCGATGATGTCGTCGTAGAGGTAGTCCTCGCGATTGCTCGGCGTGACGGCGAGCAGCTCGGGCCCGGGCGTATGGACGAGCACCGATCGGAGCGGGCCTATCTCTGAGGTGACGTTAACGTGCATCCGGACAAGCTAAGGATTGGAGATCGCGGAGGGAGTCTGGCTCTCGGCCGTCGTCGGGCGGGGCAGTTTGCGAGGGATGTCCGGAATGCCATCCTCACGAACGTGTTTCTGCCCAAGCGATCTGATCCGTCATCCGGCCGCAACGTCAGGTCCGTTGCTCCGCACTGGCCTTCCGGGCCTCTTCTTGTGAAATTCTTCACAAGACATGACACGCTCACCTGCCCCTCCGGCCCCCGAAAAGCACATCGCCGAATCCACCGTTCGGCGGCTGTCGCTGTACCTCCGCGTTCTCGAACAGGCGGCAGCGCGAGGGCAGCAGACCCTCTCGAGTGACGCTTTGGCCGAGGACGGTGGCACGACGTCGGCGCAGGTGCGAAAGGATCTCAGCTTTTTCGGGTCATTCGGCAAGCGTGGCCGGGGTTATGACGTAGCCGAACTCGTCAGTCAGATCAGCGACATCCTCGGCCTTGGCCGAGAGTGGAAGGTGTACATCGTTGGCGCCGGCAAGATCGGCGCAGCACTCGTCAGCTACCGCGGTTTCTCCCAGCGCGGCTTCCGCGTTCTCGGCGTCTACGACAACAATCCCCAGATCGTCGGTCGGATGATCGATGGGGTCGGCGTGCGCAGCATGTCACAGCTCGAGCATGACGCGGCGCGCGAAATGCCGGACATCGCCGTCATCACCGTGCCTGCCGAACATGCGCAGACGGTGGCCGAACTCGTCGTCAGCGCTGGCATCCGTGCGATCATGAACTTCGCACCCGCACCGATTCACGTGCCGAGCACCGTGACGGTGAAATCGGTGAACATGGCGCTCGAGCTCGAAGGGTTGGCCTACGCGCTCGTTCACCGCGACGCGAACGCCAGTTAGCCACGCTCGGCACAAACACGGAGCGCCGCGGAACGGTGCAGCGATTCCGTGGCCGACGCTCGTCACCTTGACGTGTCGTCAGCTGATGCGGAGGGCAACGCGTGCAGCAACTTCGCGAACTGCGCGGCTGACAGCGTTTCCGGACGCGCTTCCGGCTCGATACCGGCCGTCGCCAATGCGCTCTCCGCATCCTCGGCCGACAGGCCGCGCACGGTTCGGACCACGCGACGCAATTGCTTGCGGCGCAGGCCGAACGACGCGATGACGAGCTTGCGGAACGCCGCTTCGTCTTCGGCCGCGACGACTGGATCGGCGCGCGGCACGAGATGCACGATCGCGGACTCGACCGAAGGCGGCGGATTGAAGGACGTCGGCTTCACGATGCCGCGCAACGTCACGGTCGCCAGCGCCTGCAGGTTCACGGACAACGCGCCGTATTCCTTCGATCCCGGCGCGGCGACGGCGCGGTCGGCCACTTCGCGCTGCACGAGGAACACCGCGCGTTCCGGCCGCGGCCGCGTCATCGCGTGGAAGATGATCGGCGTGGTGATGTAGTACGGCACGTTGCCAACCAGCAGATACGGACCGCCTGCGACGTCGCCCAGCGACAGCTCCAGCACATCGGATTCGATCACACTCACATGCGGCTGATCGACGTACCGTGTGCGCAGGATCGGGATCAGGAGCTTGTCCACCTCGATCGTGATCAGGCGACCCGCACGCGTGGCGAGGCGATCGGTGAGTGCGCCGCGACCGGGCCCGATCTCGATCACGGTGTCGGCACGCGTGATGTCGAGTGCGTCCGCGATCTTGTCGAGCGCGCGCGCGTCGGTCAGGAAATGCTGGCCCAACCGCTTTCGGATCGGCGGCAGGCGCGGCTGTCTCGCGTCGTCAGTCATGGCGCACTCTGCAAGGCCGCGATTGCCGCCGCGTGCACGATTTCGTCCGGCGTCGCGCCACGCGACAGATCCAGTGACGGCTTCCGCAGTCCCTGAACGATCGGACCGATGGCCGTCGCGCCGGACAGCTGCTGCACGAGCTTGTACGCGATGTTGCCCGCATCCAGTGATGGAAAAATGAGCACGTTGGCCTTGCCGGCAACTGCGCTGCCAGGCGCCTTGCGTGCGGCCACGATGGCGTTCAGCGCGGCGTCGGCCTGCAACTCTCCGTCGACCCACAGGTCCGGCCGACGCGCCCGTGTGAGCGCGACCGCCTGGCGCACACGCAACACTGTCGCCGCTTCGGCGCTGCCCCGCGTGCTGAAGCTGAGAAATGCAATCACCGGCACGTCGCCGACGATGCGCACGCGATCCGACGCCGCTGCGATCGCGATGTCGGACAGCTGCTCGACACTCGGATCGGGCATCACGCCACAATCACTGAACGTGAGCACGTCGTGTGGCCACGGCGGACCACCAGGCGGTGCGACCATGTAGAACGCACCAGACACGCTGCGACTGCCGCCCTCCGCCCCGATCAATCGCAACGCCCATCGCAGCACGTCGGCGGTGGTGTTGACTGCGCCCGCGATACACGCATCGGCATCACCCATCGCCACCAGTGCGTTGGCGAATGCCAGCGGATTGCGTGCGTCAGCGCGCGCTTCGTCCTCGTTGCGCGAGCGGGAGTGCGCCCACCGCGCCAGGCAGTCCTCGACGTCGGTCAGCTGCGCGCTGTCGTCCGGAATGACGGGTATCCCGCCACGCGCGCGCACCGCCGCAACGTGCGTGATGTCCGGCACGACGACCATCGGCGTTGCGATGCCGAGTGCCGAAATACGGCCGATTGCCTCGAGCGTGCGCTCGTCGGTGCCTTCAGCGAAAACGATGCGCGGACAACGCTCCGCGGCGCGCCTGTGGAGCGTCGCGAGAAATCCGCTCACCGTTCGGGATAGCGGAACTTCGCGTGCAAGGCCGCCACCACGGTCGGATGTGTGAGGTCCCCGACATCGCCGCCGAACCGCGCCACTTCACGCACCATCGAACTCGAGATGTACGTCGTGTCGAGCGACGGTACCATGAACACCGTCTCGAGATCCGCGGCGAGATGTCGATTCATCAGCGCCATCTGGAATTCGTACTCGAAGTCACTGACGGCGCGCAGTCCGCGAATCAGCATCGACGCGCCGGTTTCATGCGCCAGGTCGACCAGCAATCCGTCGAAGCCCCGCACCTGGATGCGCGGCTCATCATCCGTGGCACCCACGATGAAACGCACGCGCTCCTCGGCACTGAACAACGAGACCTTCTGCGGGTTGGTCGCCACCGCCACCACGAGCGTATCGACGAAGTGCAGACTGCGTCGCATGAGGTCCAGATGCCCCCGTGTGACGGGGTCGAAGCTGCCGGCATACAGCGCAATGCGACTCATCGGGTGGTGGGCTCGGATCCGGAGAGAAACCGCAGACGTGACATCGACTCAGCCACGGAAGAACGTAATGGCCGTCTGACCGTATCGACGGCGATCGCCGCCATCACCCAGTTCGAGCGCGGCCGGATGTTCGATACCGAACACCGTCGCGAACGGAACCGACTGCCACGCCGCACCCAATCGCGCCGCGACGGGCTGCGCGTATGGCGGGTCCGCGAACCCGAGTCCGAACGCCGCAGCC
Source organism: Gemmatimonadaceae bacterium (assembly GCA_014379355.1). GTDB lineage: Bacteria > Gemmatimonadota > Gemmatimonadetes > Gemmatimonadales > Gemmatimonadaceae > JACMLX01. The sequence continues at coordinate 13,546 of JACMLX010000203.1, read as the reverse complement.
GGCAGGCCCTTCACGAACTCCTCGGCGTCGCCACGATGCACCGTGTATCGCGCCGGAGACGCACCGAGAGACACGAGGGTCTTCTGTATTGCGGCCAATGCCGATGGCGACGAATCCACGAAGGTCACATGCGCGGCGCCGCGACTGAGCGCTTCGATGCCGAGTGCGCCGGATCCGGCGCAGAGATCCACCACGGTCGCGTTCGGGACATCGAACTGGATGATGCTGAACCACGCCTCGCGGACCCTGTCGCCGGTAGGGCGCACCTCACCCTTCGCGGGAATCGCGATCTGGCGCCCTCGCCACGCGCCACCGATGATGCGCACGGGTCAGCGCCTGACGTCGACGAGATTCAATTGCAATCGGTCGGCGCCGCGATAGTCGTCCCGATCGAGGCGGAATGCGAGGTCGACGGGTGTCGCAGGATCGAGCAGCTTCGCGCGGTCACCGAGCCGCCATCCGATCGTGGCGACGGCACCGCCATCGGTACTGATGGCGCAGCGCACACCATCGGTGCTGCCAATTCGTCGCGGGGCGGAATCGATTCGCACGCCGCGCAGTGCCAGTGTCGGCGTCGGGTTGCCCAGGCCGTGCGGCTCGAAGTAGTGGAGCAACTTCTCCAGCGCATCGGTGATGTCGCATTCGCGCACCTCCAGATCGATGCGCTGCTCCGGCACGAGATCGTCGGCCACGAGTTGCTCTCGTGCGATGGCGTTGAATCGTGCCGCCAATGTCGGCACGAGTCCTGTCTGCACCGTGATTCCGGCGGCAGCGCGATGTCCGCCGAAGCGCACGAGGTGTTCGCGACATGCCGACAGTCCGGCGTGCAGGTCGAATGCGCTGATCGAACGCCCGCTGCCCTTCCCGGTCTCGCCCTCGAGCGCCACCATCACCACCGGGCGGCACACCTGTTCGACGATGCGAGATGCGACGATACCGATCACGCCGGCGTGCCACCCCTGTCTTGCGATGACCAGCCCGTACTGTTCATCGAGATCGATTTCGTCGACGATACGCAACGCCTCGTCCAGCGTGGTGCGATCGAGCGACTGTCGACGCTGATTCAGCTCCTCGAGTTCGCGGGCGATTTCATTCGCTTCGCCCTGATCGTCAGTGAGCAGGAGTTCGACGCCGCGCAGCGCGTTGCCGAGCCGACCGACGGCGTTCAGTCGCGGCGCGAGCGTATAGCCGATGCGACCCGCCGTCAGCGGCTTGCCCTCGAGACCGGATGCACGGATGAGGGCGCGCAGTCCGGCATTCCTCGTATCGCCCATCAGCTTCAGCCCATACTTCACGAGGACACGATTCTCGCCGCGCAACGGCGCGAGGTCGGCGACGGTGGCCAATGCCACGAGATCGAGCAGCGTGAAGACGTAGTTCTCGTTCGCACCCATTGCACGCGTCACCGCGAGCGCGAGCTTGAACGCGATGCCGACCGCTGCGAAGTCCTTGTCCGGCGAGGTACAGTCCGGCTGTTTCGGGTTGAGTACCGCAACGCACGTCGGCAGCGGTCCGCCGGGCAGATGGTGATCGCTCACGATCACGTCGATGCCGGCCGCATTCAGTGCGGCGATGGCCGGCAACGCACTGGTGCCACAATCCGCGGTGAGCACCACGCGTGCCCTCGCGTCGATGGCGGCCTGCACACCGGCGTCGGTCAGGTCATACCCATCGCTCAGGCGGTGTGGAATGAACGGCACCACGACGCCGCCGAGGTGGCGCAGGGCGCGCGTGAGCAGCGCCGTGCTGCACATGCCGTCCACGTCGTAGTCGCCGTGCACGAGCACCGTTTCGCCGGTTCGAATTGCGCGCACGAGGCGCTCGACTGCCGCCGACATGCCGAGCAGCTCGTACGGATCGCCGAGGTGCTCGAGGCGTGGGCGCAGGAACCTGCGCGCGGAATCGATGTCTCCGTAGCCACGCTGGACGAGCAATTGGCACAACACCAGTGGCAGCGACAACGCCACCGACAGTCGCTCCACCATATCGGCATCCGCGACTGCGGCTGCGAGCCATCGGGCGGGCGGGCGGATACGTGGCATCGTGGCTGTCATGATCGCAAGCTACGAGTCACGCCCTCGACGAACAACACGAAATGCGGCAGCGCCGCGCCTACCCACGCATCACGTGCGAAACCGCTCGGCGAGCAGCGCGCGGCGCTCCTGGCGAAGGACCTCGCGCTCGAGCTCCAGCTCGCGCCGTGCGTCGCCGTCGGTGTCGCGAATGAGCCCATCGAGGTCGCGCAGCGTGTGATCCAGTTGCCGCACGCGAAACTGTCGCACCGCGCCACTCAGCTGCTGGGGTCCGGGGAACGGTGTCAGGTCCGCCGTGCGCGCCACGACCTCGAGAAACACGTCCATCGCAAACGGCGCCTCGGTCTCGAGTGCCAGTTCCACGGCATCGAGCGGCTCATCGGCGCCGAGTTTGAGCAACAGTTCGTAGATCGCCCGAAGGCGCGCGTCTTCGAAGAGAGTCGCATCGATCTGCTCAGAGGCGTCACGCACCCATCGGCGGTCCTGAATCAGGAGCGCCACCACCGACAGCTCCGGACCGGCCACCAGGCCGTTCTTGGTGGCGTTCGGCCGGGACGAATCCATCTTCCAGCCCGTCTCCTGGCGCTTCTTCTGCCACTTGCTGCGCGGCGGCGCATTGAGTGGTGGCGGTTGCACCACGGGCACTTCGTACACCGGGTCGCGCTGCGGGTGATCGTCATACATGTGCGGATCGCCCGAGTCCGAGGGTGGCATGTCCGGCGGCTGCTGGCGACTGCGGCCAACACTCGGCGGTCCAGTCGGCGCGACGGGTGCGGTGCGACGCAGCTTCGGCTGCTCGGCGACTTCCTTCTCGATCACGGCCACGGCCACGCGCGTACGATCGGACAGCGAGGCGATGTAGAGCGAGCGCGTGACGTCGTCAGCGGTTGCACGGAGCGTGTCGAGCACCTTGTCGATCGCCTTGCGTGCTTTCGACAGATCGCCGAACCAGCCCTTCCGGTCGAGGAGCTGCAACTGCCGCTCGAAGACGTCGGTGCCTGCGTGCAACGCGCGATCCAACCCCGCGCGTCCGTGCTTCTGCACGAAGGTATCGGGATCGTCGCCATCCGGGAGAGCGACCACCCTGACCGCCGCCTTCTGTCGAAGCAGCTCCAGTCCGGCGCGAAAGGTCGCCTTCTGTCCGGCAACGTCACTGTCATAGAGCAGGAACACATTCTTCGTGTAGCGCGTGAGCAACAGCGCCTGTCCTTCCGTAAGCGCCGTGCCGAGACCCGCGACAGCGTGTGTAGCGCCGACAAGGTGACAGCGAATCACATCCATGTACCCTTCGACCACCAGCGCCTGATCTTCCTTGCGCATCGAATTCTTCGCCCAGTTCAGCCCGTACAGCAATGACCCTTTGCTGAATACGGGTGAGTCGGATGAGTTCAGATACTTCGGCTCTCCTGGACCCATCAGGCGACCACCGAAGCCAACCGGATGACCTGACGCATCGTGGATCGGGAACATCACACGATTGCGGAAACGTGCACGCGTCCGTCCATCGTCGTCCCGCTTGACGAGCAGGCCGGCATCGATCAGCTGCAACTCGTTGTACCCGAGCGCGCCGAGCTTCGCGCGCAGCACATCCGCGTCGGATGGTGCGTAGCCGATGTCGAAGCGATCGCAGGCCACCCTATCGAGGCCGCGCGATGCGAGATACGCCTGCGCCGACGTGCCGTCGGTGGACCAGAGTGTTTCGCGAAACAGCTCCGCCGCAGCACCGAGCAGCGCCCACACCGGTTCTCGTGCGTCGCGGGCATCATCCCTCGAGCCACGAGTCTCCACGATCACGATGCCGGCGCGATCGGCCGCTGCACGCACCGCCGTCGGCCAGTCCATGCCGCCGTGTTTCTGCAGGAACGTGAACACGTCGCCGCTCTCGCCACACTTGAAGCAGTGGTACGTGTTGTTTCGGGTGGAGACACTGAAGTTCGGATTCCTGCCACCATGAAACGGACAGGGACCACGGAAGTCGTGACCAACGCGTCGCAGCTTCACGACGTCGCCGATGATCGCCACCAGATCCGCCGCGTCGCGGATGCGTTCGATCGTCTCCTGCGGGATCATCGGCGGCGCTCGCGATGAATCAGCGCAGCTCGGCGATCGTCACGCCGGCGCCGCCTTCGTTCCACAAACCCATGCGATGCGACGCAACACGCGACTCGTTGCGCAACATCGTCGTCACCCGCTCGCGCAACGCTCCGGTCCCCTTGCCGTGAATGATCCGCAATTCCTTCAGGTCGGCACGCACGGCCGTGTCGATCGCGCGCGAAACGAAATCGTCGATCTCGCTCACACGCATGCCACGCAGATCGACTTCACCGGCACCCATCGGAGGTCCGGTGTCCTCGTCCGGGTTGCTGATCGCGACCGTGACCGCCGCGCGATCGGGCTTCTTCCCCGTGGGACGCAGGGTCGCCATCGGAAAGTTCATCTTCAGTGCGCCAATCGCCACCGTGCCGAGACCGTTCTTCATGTCGATCAACGTGCCGACCCGATTGCCGAACGCGCTCGCCTCGACCAGTTCACCGACTTCCGGCAGACGCTCCACGCCGCCGCGCTGCGCCCGCGCCACCTCGGCCGCCTTCTCGCGCTGTTCCAGAAGCAGACGCTCGAGCTCGCGACCCTGGCGCTGTGCTTCCGTCTCGACCACGCGTCGCGCTACACGCGCCGCCTCTTCCAGATCCGCCGCACCCTTCACCTTCAATTCGGCGATCACACCCTCGATGGTCTGCCGCGCCTCGAGCAGGTGGGTACGCGCGGACTTGCGCGATTCGCGCTCCAGTTCGCGCTCCTTCTCCTTCAGTGTGCGTTCGCGCGTCTCGAGTGCACCACGCTGGAGTTCAGCGTCCGCGACGAGGCGATCGAGCTGCACTTCGCGCTGCGCCAGCACGTCGTCGCGCGCCTCGAGATCCGCCAGCAGGCGATGCACGTCGCGCTCCACCTTGGGCACGCGTTCTTCCGCCCGGTCGAGCACCTCGCCGGGCAAGTCCAATCGCCGCGCGATACTCAAGCCGTATGAGCGCCCCGGAATGCCCTTCAGCAGGCGATACGTCGGGGCCAGCTTCACGGCGTCGAACTGCAATGATGCGTTGACAACGCCCGGCACTTCCGCGGCCAGTTCCTTCAGCGCGCCGAGATGTGTCGTCGCAACCGTCAGCGTATTGCGCTGCGTCAGTGCTTCGAGAATGGCGCCACCGAGCGCCGCGCCTTCGAGCGGATCGGTGCCGGAGCCGAGCTCGTCGATCAACACCAGCGAGCAATCCGTGGCACCGCGCAGGATCTCACGCTGATGCACCAGGTGTGCACTGAACGTCGAAAGATTCGCCTCCAGTGATTGTTCGTCTCCGACATCGGCGAAACAATCATCGACGATCGGCAGCCGACTCTCCGGTCCGACCGGCGCCGGAATGCCGCTCTGCAGCATCGCGCAGAACAGGCCAAGCGCCTTCAGCAACACCGTCTTGCCACCGGTGTTCGGCCCGGAGATCAGGAGTGTGCGCTCGTCGGGCAGCAGCACGAGATCGAAGGGCACGACTGCCGCGTTGCGGGCGAGCAGGAGCGGATGTCTGCCGAAGCGCACCTGCAGACCATCGGCCGGCTCGCCCAGTTCCGCAGGCTCGCATGCGAATTCATTCGCGTAGCGCGCGCGGGCATAGAGCACATCGAGCTCCACCAGCGCCGCGAATGCCTCCAGCATCGACGGCTGCAGCGGTCGGATGTTGTCGCTCAGCTCACGAAGAATCCGCTCCACCTCGCGCTGTTCATCGGCCTCCAGCTCGCGAATGCGATTGCCGAATTCCACGGCCGCCGGTGGTTCGATGAACACCGTGGCGCCTGTGCCGGACGAATCGTGCACGATTCCGCCGAGCGCCGCACGCGCATGCGACTTCACGGGAATGACGTATCGTCCATTCCGGACCGTGACCGACATGTCGCTGACCTGATGATTCGGCTCCAGCTGCGCCATGATCCGTTCGAGCAGGCGGACCAGCTCACCCTGCGCGCCCATCAGCTCCCGACGCAGCCGTCGCAGCGTCGGTGACGCATCGTCGCGCACCGCGCCATCGCCATCGATCGCCTTGTCGATCGCGTCTTCGTCGCGCTGCGCGGTAATCAGCCGCACCGCGAACGGCAGCAGATAGGCGGTGGCCATGACCGGACGGCGCGGGTCGCGCAGCGCGGATTGTGTGCGACGGCTCGATCGCAGCAACGTCGCGATGCCGGTCAGCTGCACACCGTCCAGTGCCGCACCTTCGAGCCGCAGGCGCGCGAGGGCCTGGCGTACGTCGGGAATCGGCTCCGGACTCCAGCCACCCTCGCCGCTGAGCACTGCGCGCATCGCCTGGACGCGCGCCAGCTCGAGCGCGAGCCACGCGCGATCGGTGCGTGGACGCAGCGCTCGCACGGCAACCGCCCCGAGCACCGACGACGCACGATCTGCGACGACATCCAGCACACGGGGAAATTCGAGGACCGACAACGCGTGAGTATTCACGACACGAAAGATGCGGAAGAATCAGGGCTCATGCACGGACGTCGCGACGCTGCACAAGCACGGCGGCACCCACGGACGCAAACCGGCCCGATCACTCTGACGTCGAGAGCGATCGGGCCGATCACCAGCTGTGGAAAGAAGCTTAGACGAGCTTCGCCAGTTCCTCACGAACGATCGCATTGATGACACTACCCTCGACCTGACCCTTGAAGCGGGGCAACACCTTGCCCATCACCTGACCCATGACGGTCACGCCACTGGCGATGACCTCCTGGACGGCACTTCGGATCACGGCCGGGTCAACCGCGGCGGGAAGATACTGCTCGAGGATCACGATCTCATCGTGCTCCTTCTGCGCCAGCTCCGGACGATTGGCGGCCGTGTACTGCTCCACCGAATCGCGCCGCTTCTTGATCCCCTTGCGCAGGACTTCGATCACTTCCGAATCCTGGACATCGCGCTTCTCTTCGTTCTCGATTACGCGAACCCGCTCCTTTACCTCGGCGATGATCATGCCGAGGAGCAGCAGCATTGGCTTGTCCTGCGCCTTGCGAGCGGTGATCAGATCACCGTTCAACCGGGTGTGTGTCTCGGTCGGCAAGACTTAGAACGACCGTGTACGACGATTCTTGCGGGTGGCCGCATTCATCTTGCGCTTGCGCTTCTCCGACGGCTTCTCGTAGTGACGATGTTTGCGGAGATCCGACAGGATCCCTGCCTTCTCGCACTTCTTCTTGAACCGCTTGAGCGCGCGCTCGAAGTTCTCGTCTTCATGGATGACGACTTCTGCCAAAAGCTTCTTCCCCCCTTCGTGGCGTTGGTTGCGCCGGCTGGAGTTCTAGTGGTGAGCCGTGAAAGATACCCGGCTAAGGTGCGTGGCGTCAATGAGTTGGGTGGACATCACCCGGGGGGCCAGTGCAGCGCGCGGCCGGCCAGGAGATGGGCGTGCAGGTGATGCACGGTCTGCCCGCCGTCCGGGCCGGTGTTGATCACGACGCGATAGCCGGACTCGGCCACACCAAGAGTTCTGGCGACCTCTGCCGCCAGCAGGCTGATCCGTCCCGCGACGAGCGCGTCGTTCACGTCCGACAGCGACCCGTAGTGTGCCTTCGGAATGATCAGCACATGCGTCGGCGCCTGCGGACTGATGTCCCTGAAGGCAAGACACTCCGCCGTCTCAGCCACGATCTGGGCCGGAATTTCCTTCGCTGCGATTCGGCAGAACAGGCAGTCGGGCATTGGGGAGCTCTCAGGCAGGAGGGATGGCAAGTCGGGTGCGGACGACACCGAGCGCGACGATTGCGGCGGTCTCCATCCGAAGAATTCCTCCGGCCAGAGCCACCCGCTGGAAGCCGGCCTCGATCAGGCGCTCCGTTTCGTCGTCCTCGAAGCCACCCTCCGGGCCGATTGCGAGAACGATCGGCCCGGACAGCGGCACGGACCCGATCGGCACGCCCTCGGGATCGAGCAGCAGTCGGGTGCCATCTGCCGGCAGCGCCGCGATCGCCCGCTCCGCGTTGGACTCCATGAACCGTTGCGGCAGCCACGCGCCCTCGCTCTGCAGCAATGCGCCGATCATCCGGGACTCGACCCTCTGCGCGAACATCGTGCCTTCGCCTCGACCGGCCACGCTGCGCGACCGACGCCACAGCACCGGGCGCCAGGTCGTGACGGCAAGCTCGGTGGCCTTTTCGGCGAGCAACAGCATCCGCTCCTTGTCGGCGACCGGCACCAGCAGGTGCACCGGCGGCAGCGGCGGTGGACACCGCGGTGCCTCGATCTCCATCTCGAGATGCTGTCGTGCCATGCGAACGAGGGTTCCCGACGCCATGGTGCCGGCGCCATCCCGCACGGTCACCGGCGCACCGACCATCATCCGCCGCACCTTCGCATGATGTGCCGCGTCCTCGCCGAGCACGAGCACACCCTGTGTGAGGAGCGGCTCGGCGGAATAGAAATGTGCTACGCCCGGACGATGGTCGCGCTCCACCATTCCCCCTCGCTATCGTCGGCGATCAGGCGCCACCCGGTCTCCGCCAGGACGCCGAGCATGTCGTCTCGTTCGGTCTGCAGGATGCCGCTGATGATCACGACGCCATCCGGCGCCAGGCATCGCGCGACGACCGGCAGCATCTCGATGTGTACACTCGAGATGATGTTCGCCAGCACCACGCGCAGCGGCGCGAAGAACGGCAGCAGCACCGACGCATCGCCACACAGGAGCGACACGCGATCGCCGACGCCATTGCGCTCGACATTCTCCTCCGCATTCGACATTGCGTCGTCATCGAGCTCGATCGCGATGACTTTCGACGCGCCCGCCTTCGCGGCAGCGATCGCGAGCACGGCGCTCCCTGCACCGAGATCGGCGACGACATCACCCTCGCGTAGAATCGACGGCAACAGGCGCAGCACGCCGCGCGTCGTGGCGTGTTCACCGGTTCCGAACGCCATACCCGGCTCGACGATGATGGTGCGCGACGCATCATACTGATCGGCGAGCCATGGCGGCGTGATCACGAATCGCCCGAGATCATGCGCCTGCACGGTGCCGTGGAGTTCCGGCGCGGCGGTCGACGCATCGAGTGGCGTGACGACGATCTCCGCCGCGACGTCCGCCCGCCCGACTTCGGCGCGCAACGATACCATATCATGATCGTCCGGCACGTGCGTCACGAACGACGCACCATCCTCGAGCAGGCCCTCCGCACCACCGGAAAACAACGCCGCCGCGACGGCATCGCGCACACCATCGTGGGACGGCGTCACGCGAAGCGTCTGCCAGGCGGCCGGTGTCATGCGCCCAGCACTTCCTTCATCCGCGACCAGAAGCTCTTGTTCCGGTCCTTCGGCGCGTTGCCATGCAGTTCCGCCAGTCGCTTGAGCAGCTTCTTCTCCTCATCGCCGATGGTTTCCGGCGTCCAGACCTGCACCCGCACATGCATGTCTCCGGTACCGCTGGCGTTCACGCGCGGCAGCCCCTTGCCGCGCAGGTGAAAGAGATGTCCGCTCTGCGTACCCGCCGGCACCTTGACCTTGAATTCGTTGCCGACGACACCGGGCACGACGAGCTCCGTGCCCATCACGAGCTGCGGATACGTCACGAGCACCTCGGTGAAGAGGTCTTCCTCGTCACGCTCGAATCGCGGATTGTCCTCGACCTCGAACACCACCAGCACATCGCCCTTGCCGCCGCCGCGCGAGCCGACGTTGCCGACGCCGCGCAGGGTCATGTACTGACCGGTCGCCACACCGCCGGGGATACGCACGCTGATCGACTTCTCGACGCGCACGCGCCCGTCGCCCTTGCACTTCCGGCACGGTGACGCGACCACGGTGCCTTCGCCATTGCAGGTGGGACAGGCCGCGACGCTGACGAACTGGCCGAAGAAGCTGCGCTGCGCACGACGCACTTCACCGGTGCCACCACACGTCGCACAGCGCTGCGGCGTCGAGCCCACTTCGGCGCCGGACCCCGTGCACGTGTCACACGTGTCAAGCACCTTGATGTTGAGCACCTTGTCGACACCGGTGGCCACTTCCGCAAGTGTCAGCGGCACGCCGACCTTGATGTCACCGCCCGGACGCGCACCACCCGAGCCGCCGCGACCACCGAACATGTCGCTCGAGCCGAAGCCGAAGTCGCGCATGAAGATGTTCAGCGCTTCGCTCAGATCGACATGCTGATATCCGGAGCCTGGACCACCGCCACGGAGGCCAGCCTCGCCATAGCGATCGTATGCGGCGCGCTTCTGCGGATCACGCAGGACGTCGTACGCCTCGGTGATCTCCTTGAACTTCTCCTCCGCTTCCTTGGCGCCACCGTTCTTGTCGGGGTGGTACTGCATCGCCAGTCTGCGATATGCCTTCTTCAGCTCGTCGTCGCTCGCCGACTTCTCGACGCCGAGAGTCGCGTAATAATCAGCCATCGGTCACATCACTTGGGAAAGCGCCGCCGGAGTCGGCACAGCGCACGAACGCCCGGCAACTGACGCCGGGCGCACCGAGCAAAGATCGCCAGAACGGTGAATTGCCGCCACCCGTCCGCTCGTACGGGTAGTCGCGCGCACGCTCGTGCAGCGTCCCGCACACCACGCATCGACCGGCGACGCGTCGCGTCCGGCCGCGGCGGTGGCGCAGATCGTCCGGTTCACAGCAGGTCGGACACCAATCGCGACGCGTGTCCGACGAGTGAGATCACCTTGCGATACGACATGCGTGTCGGGCCGATCACGCCGATCACGCCGCTGAGCGACCCGAAATGGTACTCGGCCGTCACGATCGTGAAGCGATCGAGGCGAGGGTCGCCATGTTCGTTGCCGATGGTGATCGTGATTCCCGGTTGCGGTGATCGCCGGCGAAGTGCGTCGGCGATCTGCGCGGGCGCCTCGGTGAGCGCGAGCAACTGCCGCATGCTGTCGCCCGTCGCGAATTCGGGATGTTCGGCCAGCAGCGACGGCTGGCCGAGCACGACGGTCGCATCATCGGGCCTGGTGGCGTTCGCGAAATACTGCTCCCCTTCCTCGACGAAGATGTTGAGCAGCTCCGACGCATTGCCGGTCGCCTGCGCGTCGCGCAGGCGCAACGCGAGCGACTTCTGAATCTCGCGCAGCGTCAGACCGGCCAATCGCTCGTTGAGCACCAGCCCCACCGCCCCGATCGCGTCATCCGCGATCTCGACCGGCAATTCGATGTAGATGGATCGGGCCACACCACGCCCGAGTGCAAGCACCATCAACAGACGATCGCTGGCGAGGCGCACCAGTTCGACCCGCTGGAGAATCGCGGCATCGAGTTGCGGTCCGAGTGCCACACCGAGTTCCTGCGTCAGCACGCCGAGCGACTGCGCCGCGCGCCGCAGGATCGATTCGATCGCCGAACTGGCGCCGTTGATCTCGTCGCCGAGCACCTGCTGCTCAGCGGTCTTGATGACGGGCGCGCGCAGCAACGAATCGACGTAGACCCGGTAGGCGAGATCCGTCGGAATCCGGCCGGCCGACGTATGCGGATGAAAGAGAAATCCCTTCTCTTCCAGGTCGCTCATCGTGTTACGAATCGTCGCCGGCGACACTCCGAGCCCGAACCGGCGGGAGAGTGTGCGCGACGCGGCCGGCTCGGCCGTCTCCACATAGCTCTGGATGACTGCTTCGAGCACTTGTCGCTCGCGATCCGTGAGTTCTGGTTGCGCAGGCATACAGAACAGCTAGCTACCGGGAGCGGGTTACGGGAGTGAGGGCGGCGGCAAGGCTGTCCAACCTGAGCCAGCCGAGCGGGGTCAATCGGACGGTATCACGCTCGAGCACCGCCCAGCCCTCGGCGATCCAGGGCGTCACGAGGGCGAGATCCGTTTGCGTCAGGTGGAAGCCGTCCTGTGTTCGCAATCCGAGATACACCGCTTCGAGCGATTCTTCGCCGGCGCCGATCGGTTCCGAACCGGCAACCGGATCCATGCCGGATTTCGCGGCGGCCAGCCACTGCGCATAGATGGCCCGGTTCCATCGCCGGGTCGTGCCATCGAAGCCATGCGCCGACGGTCCGACGCCGAGGTATGGCACACCCTGCCAGTAGCTGCGATTGTGACGCGCGTGGTGTCCTGGCTTTGCGAAGTTGGACACTTCATAGTGATCGAAACCGGCCGCAACGGCTGCGTCGTGCGCGCCGAGAAATTGCGCCTCGTATGCGTGTTCATCAGCCGGCATGACCTCACCGCGTTCCGTCCACTTGCCGAGCGCGGTGCCGGGTTCGACGGTCAGCCCGTAGAGGGAGAGATGCGGCGGTGACTTGCCGAGTGCGCGGTCGAGGTCGCGCTGCCAATCGCGACGGAGGTCGGCCGGAATTGCGAAGATCAGGTCGAAGCTCCAGCTGTCGAACGCGGTGTCGCGAATGATGTCGACGGCACGATCGATCTGTTCAGACGAGTGCGTGCGATGCATCCATCGCAGCACATCATCATCGAAACTCTGCGCACCGAGCGACACGCGCGTGATGCCGGCCGCTCGCCAGGCGTGTGTCGCAGGTGCCGAGACATCGTCCGGGTTCGCTTCGAGCGTGACTTCCGCGTCGCGCGTCCAGGAGAAGAATTCGCGCATCACGTCGAGCATTGCGTGCACGCCAGCCGCACCGAGGTGCGACGGTGTGCCCCCGCCGAAGTAGAGTGTGTCGATGGGCTGCGGATGGGCCGGTGTACCGAGACGGACGACGAGTTCGCAGCGGATCGCATCGACGAATTCGGTGACCGGCACGTCGCGGCGCACGGCGATGGCGAAGTCGCAGTAGCTGCACCGTCTCGCGCAGAACGGCACGTGCACATAGACGTGCCGGGCAGTGCTGGTCATGTTCGATGCAGCGCGCCGGCGTGCGTGGCGCGCACGAGGCCTTTCAGTTCGAGCGTGGTGACGGCGGCGAGGCAGGCGTCGGCCGCCCATCCGGCGCGTTCGACGACGAGATCGAGATCGAGTGGCGCGGCGCCCAGTACATCCCAGATCGCGCGTTCGGCCTCGGTGAGTTTGGGCGGTGGGTAGGCGTGTGGCGCATCGGCTCGTGCCAGCGCGAGCAGCGCGAGCGCGTCGTCGGCCGAGGCGATGACATGCGCGCCGTCGCGCAGCAGTTCGTTCGAGCCGAGGCATGCTCCAGCGTCGAATGCTCCGGGCACGGCGGCGCAGGTGCGGTTCAGCGATTCGGCGGCTTTCGCGGTGAGCAGTGCTCCGCTGCGATGCCCCGCTTCGACGACGATGGTCACCTGCGCGAGCGCGGCGATGAGCCGGTTGCGTTCGGGGAACGAGCCGCGAGTGGCGCGCGCACCAGGGAGCTGTTCGGTGAGCAACAGGCCGTCACGCGCGATCTGTTGCTGCAGACTGCGGTGATCGGCGGGGTAGGCGACATCGATGCCGGTCCCGATGACGGCGGCGGTGCCTCCCGTCGCCGCGAGGGCGCCGGTATGCGCGGCGGCGTCGATTCCGCGAGCGAGCCCGCTGATGACGAGCGCGCCGGCGGTGGCACAGTCGCGGGCGAT
>JACMLX010000202.1 GCA_014379355.1 Gemmatimonadaceae bacterium | reverse complement strand
GTGCGCCAGGCGGTCGCGGTGGTGTCGTGCTCGCGGCGACCGACGTCGCGACGCTCGAGAACGGCGTGATCGAAAATGCCGTCGCGGTGTCCGGCAATCTGCGCCCCATCGAAACGATCGAGATTCGCAGTCGCCTCAACGGGGACATCAACGCCGTCTATGTGCAGGAAGGCGAGCGCGTCGGCGCCGGTCAGGTGCTCGCGCGTTTCGAGTCCAGCCAGCAGGAAAGTTCGCGACGCGGTGCCGAAGCCGATCGTGAAGCGGCACGGTCGCAGTTGCAGACCGCCACCTGGGCCGCCGAACAGTCCGCCGCACTGTTCAAGGCCGGTGCGATTGCCGAGCAGGAGAACCGCGCCTCGCAGCAATCGGTGATCGCGGCGCAGGCCGCCGTTGCCGCCTCCGAGGCGCGCCTGCGCACCGCATCGGCCGTCTCCAGCGACACGCGTGTGCTCGCGCCCTCGAGCGGCATCATCGACATCCGCTCGGTGCAACCCGGTGAGCGGGTGAATGTCAGCCAGGCGCTCTTCACGCTGGTGCGCAACGAAAACCTCGAACTCGCCGCCAACGTCCCGGCGCGCATGGCGAACCTGGTGCAGCCAGGCCAGAACGTGCGCCTCAGTCTCGATGATCGCACCATCGAATCGAAGGTCGCGCGTGTCAGTCCGACCGTCGATCCGGTGTCGCGCAGCGTGACGGTGTACGTGCGGGTGCCGAATCCGACGGGCGCCATTAAGGGCAACACCTTCGTGAGTGGTCGCGTCATCGGGGAGCGTCGGACATCGGTGCTGCTCCTGCCGACGACGGCCATCCGGCAGTCGCAGGGTGCGGATTCACAGCCGTTCGTCTGGCGCATTGCCGGCGGCGCACTCGAGAAGCGCAACGTCACCCTGGGCGTCGTGGACGATGCCGCCGGTGTGGCCGAGGTGAAGGAAGGTGTGGCAGCCGGTGATCGTGTGATCGTCGGCAACGTCGGCGCGCTCGGCAACGGCGCCAAGGTCACCATCGCGGGCGGCAAATCATGATCATTTCAGATGTCTCCATCAAGCGACCGGTCTTCGCCACCATGATGATGGTGGCGCTGGTCGTGCTGGGCATCATCGGCTACACCCGGCTCGCGATCGACGAGTATCCCGACATCACGTACCCGACCGTCGTCGCACAGACAGCGTATCCGGGCGCATCGCCGGAAGTCGTGATGCGCGAGGTGTCGAAGCCGATCGAGGAGGCGCTCAACACGGTGCAGGGCATCAAGGAAGTGACGTCCACTTCCCTCGAAGGCAGCTCGCTGGTGCGCCTGCAGTTCAATCTCGGCGTGGATGTCATCGCGTCGCAGCAGGAAGTCAGCGCCAAGGTCGCACGTATCCGCCGATCACTGCCGCCGAACATCGAGGATCCGATCGTCCTGCGTTTCGATCCGAACGATCGACCGATCATCACCGTCGCCATGACGAGTGGTGAACGTCCGTTGCGTGAACTGACCGACATCGCGACGGAAGTCATCAAGACCCGCTTCGAATCGATCCCCGGTGTCGGTGGTGCGAACATCACCGGCGCGGCGACACGCCAGATCCAGATCCAGCTTGATCCCGATGCGATGCGCGCGTACAACATCGCGCCGCCGGTCGTGATCGCCGCCCTCGACCGCGAGAATCGTGAAGTGCCGGCTGGTCGGGTGCGCCGCAACGGCCGCGAGCAGCTGATCCGTGTCACGGGCCGCGTGATCGACCCGGCCCGATTCGCCGACATCACACTCGCCGTCCGCAACGGTGCGCCAGTGCGCATCAGCGACATCGCGACGGTGATCGATGGCAGCGCGGAACAGCGCAGTGCCGCCTATCTCGGTCGCACGCCGGCCGTGTCCATCGAGGTGCAGAAGATCGCCGGCAGCAACACGGTGGAAGTCGCCGATCGGGTGCGCGAGGAAGTCGCGACGCTGATGAAGACGCTCCCCGCCGACGTGCAGCTGCAGGTCATCCGCGACGACTCACAGCGCATCCGCGACTCGCTCGACAGCGTGCAGCACGAGCTGATCCTCGGCGCGATCCTCTGCATCATCATCATCTACTTCTTCCTCAACAGCTGGCGCTCGACCATCATCACCGGCCTCGCGCTGCCGATCTCGCTGATCTCGTCGTTCTTCATCATGTGGGCGTTCAACTTCACGCTCAACACGATGACGCTGCTGGCGCTGTCACTGGCGATCGGCTTGCTCATCGACGATGCCATCGTGGTGCGCGAGAACATCGTGCGCCACCTCGAGATGGGGAAGGATCACGAACATGCCGCGTCCGAGGGCACGAGCGAGATCGGATTGGCCGTCTTCGCGACGACGATGGCGGTGGTGGCGGTGTTCTTCCCGGTCGCGTTCATGGGCGGCATGATCGGCAAGATCTTCTTCCAGTTCGGTGTCACGGTGGCCTTCGCCGTGCTGGTGTCACTGTTCGTCAGCTTCACGCTCGACCCGATGCTCTCCAGCATCTGGCCCGACCCGGAAGTCGACAAGCACAATCAGGCGGCGCTTCGGGCGTCGCGGAATCCGATCCGCCGCGTCGCATTTGCGTTCAACGACTGGTTCGAGCGCGTCGCGGATCGATATCCGAACGGCCTGGCGTGGACACTCAATCACCGGCTGGTCGTGCTGGGTGCGGCCCTCGTCACCGTCGCCGGCTCGGTCATGCTGGTGCCGAAGCTCGGGTTCACCTGGATGCCCGACGTGGACGGCAGTGAATTCAGCGTCAACTATCGCGTCGCGCCCGGCTCGGCCATCGACTACACGATCGCGAAGGGTCAGGAGATCGCGCAGCTGCTCGAGAAGCGCCCCGAGGTCGTCTCCACGTACCTGAACATCGGTGGCGGATTCCGTGGGTCGCCGAGTGGCGGCTCGGTCTCGGTGAAGCTGAAGCCGAAGGATCAGCGCTCCATGTCGCAGGCCGAGTTGCAGACCGTCCTGCGTCCGATGCTGATGAGGATCCCCGGCGTTCGACCGAACATCACCGGCACGCCGACGATCTTCGGCGGCTACCGCCAGCCGATCGATGTGAAGGTGCAGGGGCCGGAACCAACGCGCCTCAAGCTGGCGGCGGCCGAAGTGCTCAGGACCATGCAATCGGTGACCGGCATCGCGGAGCCGAACTCCAGCGACGACGGCGAGATTCCGCAGCTCGACGTGCAGGTGGATCGCGAGCAGGCGTGGGCGGCCGGGCTGGGCATCGGCACGATTTCCACGACCCTGCAGCCGTTGTTCACCGGTCAGCGTGCCACGCGCTGGGAAGATCCGCAGGGATACTCGCACGATGTGGTCGTCATCTATCCCGATTCGCTGCGCCGCTCCTCCGCCGACGTGTCGGCGCTGCCGGTGCCCGGGTCGGGCGTCGACAGTCGCACGGGGCTCGCCACCACGATCCCGCTCGGACAGGTCGCCACCATCCGCGCCGGGATCGGACCGCAGGCCATCGAGCGCTCGTCGCTCGAACGCCAGGTCTCCATCAGCGCCGGTGTGCTGCCGGGCTACAACGTCGGTGACGTCGCCGCCAAGGTGCAGGTGGCGATCGACTCGATGGGGCTTCCCGCCGGGTACCGCACGGTGTTCGGCGGCGATGTGCAGAACCTGACAGAAACCAAGGGTTTCGTCGGCGAGGCGCTGATCCTGGCCGTCGTCTTCATCTATCTTATTCTGGCATCGCTCTTCGGATCGTTCCTGCAGCCGCTCGCGATCATGCTTTCCCTGCCGCTCAGCTTCATCGGCGTCGCGATCGCACTGCTGGCCACGAAGGGCAGCCTGAACGTCATGACGATGATCGGCATCATCATGCTGCTCGGCCTCGTGACCAAGAACGGCATCCTGCTGGTGGATTTCGCCAATCACCGACGCGAGCACGGTGACGATACCCGCACCGCGCTGCTCGCCGCGGCGCGCATCCGACTGCGGCCGATCATCATGACGACGGTCGCGATGATCGCCGGAATGCTGCCGCTCGCGTTCGCGCTTGGTGCCGGAGCGGAGCAGCGGGCGCCGATGGGGCGCGCTGTGATCGGTGGTTTGATCACCAGCACGCTCCTCACGCTCTTCGTCGTGCCGTCGGTGTATTCGCTGCTCGATGATCTCGTCGTCGCCCTGCGAAAGCGCTTCGCGACACCGTCGATGGCGCCACATCCGAGCCCTGTTGCCGGCGACTGAACGGCGTCACTTCGCAACACCGTGCACTGAATTGCGCCGCCACTGCTTGACGTTCAGTGGCGGCGCTGTTATTCCGGCTACGGGAGATTTGTAGACACCACCACAGGTCAACTGTGTGCAGTCACCTGTGCACCAGTTCCACGTCCTGCTGGCCCTTATCTGCGTTGGAGGCAGGAATGCCGCGTTTCGGCGAATGCGATGATGTGAATTTTCGGCTCCGTGGCCGTGATGATGATGAAGACGATTATTACGACTCCGATCCCATGTACGAGGAAGAGGAGGAGGAGGAGGACGAAGACGAGGAAGGCTTCACGCCGACGCTCAAGCGCAAGCGGGAGTCGCTGTTCGACGATCCCGATGACGCCGCGAAGGATGAGGATGAAGAGGAGGACACCGGTGAGGTGATCGAGGAGGAAGTCGATGCCGAACTGGGAACCGAGGATGTCGAACCGGCCGAAGACGATGAACTGGGGCTCGATGACGAAGTCGGTCTGGACGACGATCTCGGCGACGAGCCACTCACGCCCAAGGTGAAGGCGCTGGCGGCGGTGGAGCAGATTGCGCCCGTCCGCGCCTCCTCGGCGCTCAAGATCCCGAAACCGCCGAAGGCGCTGCCCGCCCCCAAGGCGCCGAAGGCCGCCGCAGCTCCGGCACCGGTCGGTGACGCTCCATCCCCGGCACCGAAGACGGTGCCAGCAAAGGCACCGGCAGCCGCGAAGAC
>JACMLX010000201.1 GCA_014379355.1 Gemmatimonadaceae bacterium | reverse complement strand
AGCGGGATCGCCACCACGTTGTATCCAGCCGCCCACCACAGATTCTGCACCATCTTTCGGTAGCTGGCGCGTGACAAGGTGATGATGCGCGCCACATCGCGCGGATCACTGCGCACCAGCACGACGTCACCGGCTTCCACGGCGACATCGGTTCCGGCACCAATCGCGACACCGACGTTCGCCGTGACGAGTGCCGGCGCATCGTTCACGCCATCGCCCACCATGGCAACGCGCTTGCCAGCATTCTGCAGTGCGGTGATCTGCGACGACTTGTCTTGCGGCAGGACCTGCGACAACACCGTCGTGATGCCGAGAGTCTTCGCTACGGCGTCGGCAACGGCCTTCGCATCGCCCGTCATCATCACGACCTCGACGCCAGCCTTTTGCAGGGCGCCGACGGCAGACACAGATTCGGGACGGATCGCATCAGCAACGGCAAACGCCGCGCGCGCGCGCGCGCCTTCGATCAGGTAGATCACGCCCTGCCCTTTCGACGCCGCATCGGCCTCGAAGGCTGCCAGCTCCGGTGTGGCCGGCACGTTGAGTTGCGCAAGCAAATTGGGTCCACCGACCGACAACGCACGATTTTCGACGGTCGCACGCACACCGTGACCCGCAATCGCCTCGAAACCAGACGCCACCGGCACGATCAGTTTCGCGTCGATCGCACTCTGCACGATTGCGCGCGCCACCGGATGCTCGGCGTCGTGCTCGACACTCGCCGCGAGCCGCAGCGCATCGCCTTCACTCATGTCACCGACGACGCGTGTCGCGACGACGCGATGCTGGCCCAGCGTGAGCGTCCCCGTCTTGTCGAAGACGACCGTCGTGAGATTGCGTGCGTCCTCGAACCCCGTGCGATCCCTCACGAGCAAGCCGTTGCGCGCGCCAAGCGTCGTGGAAATTGCGAGGACGAGCGGGACGGCGAGTCCGAGCGCATGCGGGCATGCAATCACGAGCACGGAGACCAACCGTTCGACGGCCGTCGCTGCGCCGGCACCGATCGCCAGCCAGACCACGAACGTCAGCGCGCCGCATCCGAGCGCGACCCACGTGAGCCAGAAGGCGGCACGATCGGCGAGTACTTGCGCACGCGATTTCGAATCCTGTGCCTGCTCGACGAGTCGCATGATGCCAGCCAGCGCTGTTCTCGTTCCGGTCCCGGTGACTTCGACGCGCAGTGATCCTGAGCCATTCACGGTGCCGGCGAGGACCCTGGCACCAGGCGACTTCTTCACGGGCGCCGATTCTCCCGTGACGAGCGCTTCATTCACTGCACTGTCACCAGCCCGCACGATGCCATCGGCTGGAACCGCGGCGCCCGGTCGGACCAACAGCAGATCGGCGTCGCGCAATGCAGACACCTGAACCTCCTCGACTGTCTCCGATGCGCCGTCGCCTGTGACACGCGTTGCCATATCCGGCAGCAGCTTTGCCAGCTCCCCCAGCGCACCCTGCGCCTGATTGACCGAGCGCATCTCGAGCCAGTGGCCCAGCAGCATGATCGTGACCAGCGATGCCAGTTCTTCCCAGAGCGGCATGCCGGGAAAGCCGAAGAGCACCGCGACACTGAATGTGAACGCCACGCTGATCGCCAATGCGATGAGCACCATCATGCCGGGGAGTCGATCGCGGATCTCGCCGATCGCACCCCTGAGGAAAGGCAACCCGCCGTAGGCAAACACCGCGGTGCCGAACAGCGCCGGGACGTACGCGACACCGGGAAACGACGGCGCCGTGTAGCCGAGCGCCGACTGCATCATGTGTCCCCAGACGAGCGTGGGTAGCGTCAACAGCAGCGAGATCCAGAATTTGTCGCGGAACATCGCGACCGAATGCCCGGCGTGCTTGTTGTGACCCATCGCGATCGCGCCGTGGCCGCCGGCGGGCGGCGGGCTGGCTGATGACGATGGCATCGCGTGCCCCATCGGCATGTCGGGCGCCATCGTGTGCCCGTGCATCGCGTGCTCGTCCATCGGTAACTCCGTCTGCGGTGTGATTCGGATGACCGGCATGTTCACGCGACTGTGGCCGACGCGATGTGCGCGCGCACCCACGCCTGATGAAACAGCGGGAGCTGGTGGTTCGCACCATGCCGCACGCGGATCACACATTTCTGATGCATGGCCTGCAACTCATGCATGCGATCCAACGGTGCACTTTCGTCGTGATCCCCATGCAGGCACACGAGGTCCATCTCGGCTGGAAGTCGGCGCACGTCTGTTGCGAGATCGTGGCCGTAAATGACTTCCCAGATCGTCGACGTCGATGAGCGCCATGTCATCTGCGTCAGGTCCTCCGCCACTACCCGCGGCACGCTTGTGATGAGATATCGGAACGCCCATCCGAAGAGGCGGCGACTGAACAGGCACATCAACGCCATCGGGACGAGATGCGTCCAGATCCAGCCGCTTGCGTCGCGCTCACGAAAGAAATGTTTGGCCCGCTCGGCACCGCCGAAGTACGGAAGGCTGACAAGCACCAGGCGTTCCACCGCTTCAGGGTACTGCGCGGCGTAAGCGATCGCGAGACGCGCGCCGATCGAGTGACCGACCAGGGTGATGTGTCCGACGTCTTTCAGGACGCGCCGCAGTTCCGCCACATGTCGCGCGACGTCGTACGTCGCCCATGGCTTTGGTGATTGCCCGAAACCCAGCAGATCGACCAGAAGATGTCGCCCACCAAGGGCCGGACCCGCGCCAGTTGTCAGGACGTATTTCCAGAATCGCGTTGTTGCGCCAATGCCGGGCAGAAACACGAAAGTCGGCTCGCCAATGCCGGACAGCGTCGAAAATAGCTGCCTCTGACCTTCGTCTTCGGGATCTGCATCAGCGATGGCCAGCACAGCAGTGACTGCGAGCAATCCGCTGGCGGCAATGACGCTGCGACGCATGCGTGCGCTCTGAGAATCGAGTGATCGTGGCGCCGACGGGCCCGACCGTTTCGAACGACTCATCAGCCCGATCGTCTTTCGACGGGAGCGTGAGCGCAAGTCGCCCTTTGGTTGCGCCGCCAGTCAGGCACGTGCAGCGCAGGTCGGCGACAGCACACTGTCCCGTACGTCTTCAGTCGTTCCGGTCGTTCATGCATTGTGGCATCAAACGCATTTCCCGCGCCTTCCTCGTGACGATCTCTCGAAAAGTGGGCGCGAGTAGCGGTGGCCATCCTTCAGCGCGCGCTGATGCAGCATGCTGCACCGCGTTTCTGCGGACTGTTCGAACTCGTCTGCGTCTCATACCGCCGCCTCGCATGAGAACGGCGTGTGCAGATTCCCGATCATCACCTTGCGCGCTTCACGCAGAATGCGTGCACCGTTCCGGTCCGGGATGGAACCATCACGCGACTTCGTCGTCAGCCCGTCCGCGGCGCTTCACAGGTGCTTCTCGATCCGCTCGTACGCGCCTGACGTGATCAACCGCACCAGTACGTCGCCACGCCCGCGGTTGCGCCAATACCACCCGTGATTGCCAGTGAACCGGGCCACCAGATCGCCCGAGTCCGCGGCGGCACCCTGCCCCTTCCTGTAGCTGACTGACCAGTTCTTCGGCGCGTTGGTCGAATCGCCGTGCATGTCGAAATTCACGACGCCGCCTGTCGCGGCCCACTGGTATGCCACGCGTGTGCCGTTCGGCATCACCAGCTTGATCTCGCCGCCCATGTTCCGCGTCAGCGTCACGAGTGTCGTGTCGACGCGTGGTGCGAGCACCGCCGCGTCACCCACGGTCGCCGCTTCCACGTCAGCGCCGGAGGATTCCGACGCCGCGATCACCGAATCCGCCGATGCCTCGGCTGCCGCGTTGTTCGCCGCTTCCTCGGCGAGCGCCAGCTTCACTTCGCCCATCTGCGTCAGCCCGAGCAATCGGCCGATGCCGGTCGGATCCATGCCATACTCGGCCGGCAGCACACACGTGATCAGCAGCACACCAGCGACCAGCAGCGCAATGCCCGTGGAACGCAGCAGGGATCCGGCGGATGGCGTCCCCGGTTCCGAAACGGGATCGCTCACGTGGTGGGTCGCATGACGAAATAGCCCGCGAGCTGGAAGCCGACGAGCACGAAACCGGCGGTCAGGATTGCCACATTGGCGCCATGTGCGAGCGGACGGAAACTCCGTGTGCGGCGCCAGTGATTCATGGCGATCAGGATCGCACTCAGCGCCAGCACCTGTCCGATCTCGACACCGACGTTGAAGGCGACGAGGTTCGGGACGAGCCCGTCGGCCGACATGTTGAAGTCGAGAATCTTCGTGGCGAGTCCGAAGCCGTGGAAGAACCCGAAGATCAGCGTCGCGGCACGTGCATCAGGCGCGACGCCGAACCACGTCCTGAATGCCCCGAGGTTGTCGAGCGCCTTGTAGACGACGGACAGGCCGATTACGGCATCGATGAGGTACGCATCGACGCCGACCTGCAGCAGCACGCCAAGCAGCAGCGTCGTCGAATGTCCGATGGCGAAGAGCGTGACGTAGAGCGCGACATCCTTCAGGCGATGGAGGAAGAAGATCACGCCGAGCAGGAACAGCAGATGGTCGTATCCCGTCACCATATGCTTCGCGCCGAGGTATGCAAAGGGAATCAGGAGCACACCGCTCACCTGCTGGATGAATCCCTTGTCGCCCGCCGCCACGCCGTGGGCAAGCAGCCCGGATGGCAGGGCCCCGAGGAGCAGGCATACCGGCGCCAGGCGTCGCGCAACATGCACGCTACTTCACCCCGAACGTGATCGAGCCCCATTTCGACGCGTGGTCCGCCTCGGCATCATTCGCGAGGCGCGTCATCGAGATGAACTTCACGTAGTAGGTTCCCGATCGGTCGAGCGGGATGCGCACGAGGCCCGCGGCGTCGGAACGCACGTTGCGCTGCGCCACGCGTCCGCCCGATGCGGACAGGCCACCGTACTGCACGAACTGATTCGCCACCGGCTTTCCGTCGACGAGGACGCGAAGGGAGAGCGTCGCGCCGAGCTTGAGTGCGTACGGATTCTCGAGCGGCACCAGCTCCGACGGATATCCGAGCACCGTGCCGAATGCGGTGCCCGGCGTCGCGCCAACCTGCACCAGCGCCTTCACGTGCTTCTGGTAGCGTTCCTTCGCTCGCTGGTCGAGCCGGTTCTGCGCGCGTCGCGCCGCCAGTTCGTCGGGAATGCCATCGGAACGCAGGTAGGCATTGAAGTCCTTTCCACTCATCTCGAGCACGCGCGGCTTCGTGGACACCCCGACGACATAGGTGCCTTCCGCACCCGTGCGCATCGGAAAGCTGCTCGTGTCACCGACGGCGTTCCACTGCGCGACATCGATCCTTGCGCGACCCGACGGCGAGACGACCGCGATGTCGGCCAGGCGATCCGGCGTGATGGAGTTTTCGGACTTGATGAACGTCCCGTTGAACAGCCGGACGGTCACGGTGGCATTCGCGGCCACGAAAAACTGCTCGAGCCGCAGGAACATGTCATGCGCGAACAGCGGCGTCGCGACGAACAGGAGAGCCGTCAGGATTGCGGAGCGGCGGACGAAGTGTCGCACGGCGGTAGCGGAATGGGTGGTCTGCGGCTCACGCCGCAATTCGGGGCGGCGTCGTGACAGCATAATGTCTTGCGCTGAGGGAAGGAAAGCGAAATCCGGGCCGCGCGTCGCCGCGGGGCCCGGACAGTTCGCCGACCTTAACGCCTCAGTCGTCGCAGCAGCTACAGCAGCAGGGTGCCGACTCGCAGCAACATCCGCAAGTCGGGCAGCAGCAGGCCAGAATGCTGGTTTCGGTGCAATCGTGCAAGGGTGTATCCTCCGTGTGAGGGCAACCGTGTAACCGGCGGATCCGGTTTATACGCGCATGGTGCAGGATACACCTTCGAGCAGGCACAAGGTCAAGCCTTGACGAGGTCAGCATGGGAATCCGCCAACCACATTCCGACGGCGGCACGCGGGAGAAGCCTGTTGCGTCCGCCCCGGATTTCTCGATCGGGGAGCTCGCGACGCTGGTCGGCGTTACTGCGGAGACGATCCGATACTATGAACGCGAACAGGTCATTCCGCGCGCGCCTCGCGAGGGTACGGGCCGCTATCGTCGCTACACGCGCGCAGACGCCAGTCGCCTGACCTTTGTGAAGCACGCGCGCGACCTCGGCTTCACCCTCGACGACGTACGCGCGTTGACTGCGCTCGACAGCAGCGAGACGCAGTCGCAGTGCGAAGACGTCGGGAGCATAGCCCGGACGCACCTGGAACGTGTGCAAAAGAAGCTCCAGGAGCTGACACTGATGCAAGCGCGCTTGACGACACTGGTCGAGAATTGTTCCGCCGGTCGCGATGGGCACGGGCACGGCTGCGGCATACTCGCGATGCTCGACTCCGGGGTCGCCTGATCGATGAACGAGTCCAGCCGTGGACGACTGACTCCGCGCGACACACCGCGATACGCGAGTCAGCCGTTCAGGCCCTGCCCCACGTATCCTCGAGCAGCAGCGCGTGTGTGCCGCGATCAGGCTCGCCATGCTCCGGATGCCGCTGCACGTACGTGCCGTCGGCCTGCAGCATCCACGCCTGACGATTGTCCTGGAGGCAGACGTTCAGCAACGAGTCGATGCGCGCGTGCAGAATCGGACCCTCGATCGGCGCGACGGTCTCCACGCGACGATCGAAGTTGCGCGGCATCCAGTCCGCTGAACCGATGTAGTACTCCGGCGAGCCGCCGTTGCCGAAATAGAACACGCGTGAATGTTCGAGGAATCGGCCGATGATGCTCCGCACCGTGATATTCTCGCTCACCCCCGGCAGGCCGGCGCGCAGGCAGCAGACGCCGCGTACGATCAGGTCGATCTTCACGCCGGCGGCAGACGCGCGATACAGCGCCAGGATCGCATCCGGGTCGACCAGCGCATTCATCTTCGCGATGATGCGCCCGCTGCCACCCGCCCGCACATGGTCGGCCTCGCGATCGATCATCTCCACGATGCGCAGGCGCATGTTGGCCGGTGCCACGAGCAACTTCCGGTAGAGCTGCTGCCGACTGAACCCCGTCAGCGCATTGAACAGGTCACTCACATCGGCGCCGATGCTCGCGCTGCACGTGAACAACCCGAGGTCGGTGTAGAGCCTCGCCGTGCGCGAGTGATAGTTGCCGGTGCCGATGTGCACATAGCGACGAATCCCATCCGGCTCGCGCCTGACCACCAGGGCCGTCTTGGTGTGCGTCTTGAGCCCGGGAACGCCGTAGACGACATGCACGCCGTAGTTCTCGAGTGTGCGTGCCCATGCGATGTTGTTCGCCTCGTCGAAACGTGCCTGCAGCTCGATCAGTACCACCACCTGCTTGCCGCGCTCGGCCGCCTCGATCAGCGAGCGCACGATGGCCGTCTCACCCGATGTGCGATAGAGCGTCAGCTTGATCGCGAGCACGTGTTCGTCCAGTGCCGCACGCTCGATGAACAGCTCGACCGTGTCGCGGAAACTCTCGAACGGATGATGCACGAGGATGTCGCGCTCGCGGATCGCGTCGAAGACATTCTTCGCGTCGACGAGTTCCGCCGGAATCGCCGGGGTGAATGGCGTGAAACGCAGCTCCGGCAGGTCGATCATGCCGGCCAGCGACATCATGTCACCGAGATCGAGCAGTGTGCCCGGTTCATCGACGTCGCGCTCTGTCAGCGGCAGCGCCACGATTAGCGCATCCTCCTCGTCGCGCAGCTCCTCCATCAGCAGCGTGCGCAGCGCCTCCGGCATCCCGGTCTGCACCTCGAGTCGCACGACTTCGCCGAACTTGCGCTCGAACACCTGTCGCTCGACGACCGACAGCAGGTCGTCGTCCTCCTCGACACCGGTCAACTCGAAATCGCTGAATCGTGTGATGCGGAAGGCATGCCAGCTCATGACTTCCATGCCGGGAAACAGCGCGCCCAGGTTCACGCCGATGACTTCCTCGATCGGCACGAAGTGACCGGGCCGGCCCGCAGGCACCCAGCGCGCCAGCGACTTCGGCACCTTCACGCGCGCGAAGTGTTCGGCACCCGTTTGCGGATCGCGCACACGGACCGCGAGCGACAGCGACAGGTTCGAGATGTACGGGAACGGATGCCCCGGATCGACCGCCAGCGGTGTCAGCACCGGAAACACCTGCGACTCGAAGAACGCATCCACCACCAGCCACTCGGCCGGCGTCAGGTCGTTCATCGTCACCAGCTTCACACCATGGGTCGAAAGTTGCGGCAGGAGGTCGTCGGTCAGGCAGCGGCGCTGCAACTGCAGCAGCTCGTTCACGCGTTTCTCGATCGCCAGCAACAGTTCTGCCGGCGAGAGCCGCTCCTGCGGATACCCGCTCTGCCCGTTCTTGACCTTGCGACGCAGTCCGCCGACGCGGACCATGTAGAACTCGTCCAGATTCGAGCTGAAGATGGCGAGGAACTTGAGGCGTTCGAGCAGCGGCGTGCGTGGGTCGCGCGCTTCGTTGAGCACACGCGCGTTGAACTCCAGCCAGCTCATCTCACGACTGAAGAACAGGTGCGCCTCACCAGCGGCACCCACCGAGCCCATTGCATCGGCGTCGGCGTCGCCACCATGTCTGGGCTTCTTGCGTCGTGTTGCCATGATCTCCCCACAGTGTCGGCGCGGCTCGTTCGCCAGCGCCGTCGTCCGGGCAATCAGCCCGGACGGCCAACTACCACAATGGCATTCAAGATGAGCGCACTCAAGGCTGCAAGCAGCCCGGCCGCAGGAATCGTGACGATCCAGGCCCATACGATGTTGCCTGCCAGACCCCAGCGCACAGCCCGCACCCGGTTGGCAGCGCCGACACCGACGATGGAGCCGGTGATCGTGTGAGTCGTGCTCACGGGAATGCCGAACTTGGATGCCAGCAGGATCACGATTGCACCACCCGTCTCGGCGCAGAAGCCACCGACCGGGCGCAGCTTCGTGATGCGCGTGCCCATCGTATGCACGATGCGCCAGCCGCCGAAGAGTGTTCCCATCGCAATGGCGAAATAGGCCGCGATCTCCACCCAGAGCGGAATCGTGCTGGTGTCCGGAACGTAGAACGCGCTCAGCACGCCGGTGGTGTACGGTTCGAACAGCTTGCGCACTGATGGTGAGGCCAGCAACCCGACGATGATGCCCATCGTCTTCTGCGCGTCATTCCCGCCATGGGCCAGCGACAGCAGCGCCGAACTGGCCAGCTGCGCGGGCCTGAAGAACTTGTCGACCTTGCCGGGCGAGAACGACGAGAAGCCATTGTAGACGACCACCATCAACGTCATGCCGAGCAGCGCGCCGAGGGCGGGCGAAATGACGATCGCCGAGAGCGTCTCGATCCACTTGGGACCCCAATTCAACGCGTCGAATCCCTTGCTCGCCACCGCAGCGCCGGCAAATCCACCGATGAGCGCGTGGGACGAACTCGACGGGATGCCGAACCACCAGGTGATCAGGTTCCAGATGATCGCGCCGAGCAATGCGGCGGCAATCACGTTCGCCGAAATGGCGTTCTGGTCCACATAGCCCGAGCTGATCGCCTTCGCGACTGCCGTGCCGACCGTGAAGAGTGCCACGAAGTTGAACGTCGCGGCCCACAGCACGGCCTTGAACGGTGTCAGCACGCGTGTGCCGACGATGGTGGCGATGGAGTTGGCCGAATCGTGGAATCCGTTGATGAAGTCGAAAACCAGCGCGACCATCACGATTCCAATCACGTACGCAATCACGGCGACTCAGCTGTTCTTGAGCGAGATACTCTCGAGCGACAGCGACACGTAGTGACACTCGTCGATAGCGGTTTCCAGCGAGTCGTACAGGTCCTTCCATTTCATGACGGTCAACGGATCGGGCGTGCCGGCGAACAGGTTGCCCAGTGTGTCGTGATAGATCGCGTCAGCCTGTTCTTCGAGCCGTTTGATGCGAACGCCATGCTCATAGACCATTTGCGGCTTCTTCATGGCGGCGACCGCTTCCCGGATCTGGACGCAGGCCTCACCGAGCACGGAGCACAGGCGTATGGCCGGGTCGCGCGCCTCGGTGATGCGGTAGATCTGGGCGCGCCGTGCGCAGCCGTCGATCAGGTCCACGACGTTGTCGAGGCGCGTCACGAGCGTATGGATATCCTCGCGGTCCAACGGCGTCACGAACGTCGTATCGACCTTGCGATTCGCCTCGGCGGTCAGCCGGTCCGCTTGATGCTCGAGATTCTTGATATTGGTCTGGAACTCGTCAAGACGAGACGGATCCGCAAACAGCTGCTGAAGCGTGTTGGCCGATGTCACGAGAATACCGGCCATCTCTGCGAAGAGATCGAAGAAGCGATCGTCGCGTGGAATCAGACGCACGAAATCAGAACTCCATCAGGAAATTGAGTGACAACAAAACTCCGTCGGCACAACGCGCCAGCGGAACTTAGAAGACGAGAGCGGCGTTACAGAAATTGACACGCGACCGTTACAAGTAGGCGCGCGCACCACCGGAAACCTGTCGGGCAAGTCGGCGAGCAAGCCGGTCCGGCAGCGCAAACCGTCGCACGAGCAACACACCCGCGACGAAGCCGCCGACATGTGCCCAGACTGCCACGCCACCCGATGGATCGGCGTGCAGCATGGTCAGTTGCGGCAGTCCGGCCAGCACCTGCAGCGCGAACCACCACAACAGCACCAGCCAGGCTGGGAAGTGGAAGAAGAAGATCGGCGGGAAAAACATGCGCACGCGGTGCCGCGGGAAGAGCACGAGGTATCCACCCATCACGCCTGAGATCGCACCGGACGCGCCGACGGTCGGAATGGGTGAGGCCGGTGACAGCGCGACATGCAGCGCTCCAGCGGCGAGCCCGCAGACCAGATAGAAGCTCAGAAAGCGGCGTGGACCCATCAGGTCTTCGACGTTGTCCCCGAAGACCCACAGGAAGAGGGCATTCCCGAGCAGGTGCCCCCAGCCGCCATGGAGAAACATCGATGTCACGGGCGTGAGCCAGTTGACGGGCGACCGGTCGACCAGGCAGGCCCAGCCTTGACCCATCGGCACGGCCTGATTGACGGGTGCCATCCGCGTCACTTCCCCCGGCACAAGGCCGAGTTCGCACACGCTCTTGATGAGTGCGGTGCCGTCGGCGCCAGCGCCTTGCACCAGCAGCCAGGTCGCACCCATCAGCCCGAGGATCGTCCAGGTCATGAGCGGACGGTTGTCGGTCGGGTTTTCGTCGCCGATCGGGAACATGACTCGCGGGTGGGTGGCGGGGAATGCTGAAAGTAACGCCTCCCGTTCGCGAGGTCGGCGATGCCGTGCGCTCGAGCGGCTGCGCGTTGCCGCGACTGCCAGCCGAATCGGAATTATCTGCCAATGCGGCAGAAATTCCCGGTCTCGCTCTTGCCCCTCACTCGCTCACGTCAGACCGCGTAGCAGGAGTGCGGCGACGTCGATCGCTCCGGCGTCCTGCCTGGGAGCCTGATATCGAAATACGACCTGAGGACGCAAACGAATGGCTGATAAGGTGATTGGTATTGACCTTGGCACCACGAACTCCGTGGTCGCCGTGATGGAAGGCGGGGATCCGGTCGTGATCCCGAACGCCGAGGGCGGTCGCACCACACCCTCGGTCGTCGGCTTCTCGAAAGACGGCGAGCGCCTCGTCGGCCAGATCGCCAAGCGTCAGGCGGTGACGAACCCGACCAATACGATCTTCTCGATCAAGCGCTTCATGGGCCGCAAGATGTCCGAAGCGACCGCCGAAAAGGGGCGTGTGCCGTACTCGGTCGTCGCGGGCCAGAACGATCTCGTGACCGTCGAGGTGCAGGGCAAGCGCTACACGCCGCCTGAATTGTCGGCGATGATCCTGCAGAAGATGAAGCAGACCGCCGAAGACTACCTCGGCCACGCGGTCACCAAGGCTGTCGTGACGGTGCCGGCGTACTTCAACGACTCGCAGCGCCAGGCCACCAAGGATGCCGGCAAGATCGCCGGCCTCGACGTGCTCCGCATCATCAACGAGCCGACGGCCGCCGCACTTGCGTATGGCCTCGACAAGAAGAAGGACGAGAAGGTCGCCGTGTTCGACCTCGGCGGCGGTACCTACGACATCTCCGTGCTCGAGTTGTACGACGTCGACGGCTCGCGT
>JACMLX010000200.1 GCA_014379355.1 Gemmatimonadaceae bacterium | reverse complement strand
GACTGTCGGTGTACGAGGAGCGTCTTGCGCGTCCGGAATGGGGCGGCGGAGTGACACCGTCCCTGATTGCGGCGTACAGCGCCGGTCGCCTGCGGCCGGTGAGCCGCCTCAACGACGGATTCGTGCACCCGCGCTACGATCATGAAGTGATCCTGTCCTACGCGCTGTCTGCATACGTGTTCGAGATGCTCGAGGCCCGGAAGGGAATGCCGGG
This sequence comes from Gemmatimonadaceae bacterium, assembly GCA_014379355.1. GTDB lineage: Bacteria > Gemmatimonadota > Gemmatimonadetes > Gemmatimonadales > Gemmatimonadaceae > JACMLX01. The sequence goes on along the minus strand of JACMLX010000200.1, from coordinate 39,841 downwards.
GATTCGTGCGCTGCTTGCAGGGTATCGCAACGGAACTCGTACGCCGCAGGTCATGCAAGCCGTGTACGGCCTCGACTCGGCGGCGATGGACTCGACGTTCGACAGCTGGTTTCGCGCGAAGTTCGCGCGCGAATTTGCGGCGGTCCGCGGCGAGGTGCGGTCTGACGCGGCAGGCGAACCACGCACGGAACTGGCCGGTCCGTTGCGCGACGTGCTCACCGCTGCGGCGACGGCAGCGCAACAGAAGCAGTGGCCGCTTGTCGTGCAGGCAGCGAAGCGCGGCATCGCGCTGTTCCCTGCGTGGGCGGAGCCGGGCAGCGGCTACCATTTCCTCGTCACCGCGTACGCGGCCACAGGCGACTCCGCCGGCCTGCGAGACGCCCTCACCGCGATCACCGTGCGCAATGGCGATGCGGTCGACGAGAACATCACGCTGGGGGGCCTGTTGTTGGCGGCGCGCGATACGACGGGAGCGATCGCTGCGCTCGACGCGCTGCTGTGGCCGATCCGTTCGACGGCAAGGTGCATGCGCAGCTGGCGGAGCTGGCGTTCGCCAGACGTGCGTGGGCCACGGCGATTCGGGCGCGGCGTGCGGTACTGGCGCTGGGACCCGCCGACCGCGCCGATGCGTACTATCGACTGGCACAGGCGCTGGCCGCGTCCGGCGATGTCGCCGCGGCGCGCCTCGATGTGCTGCGCGCCCTCGACCTCGCCCCCAACTTCGAGGCAGCGCAGGACCTGCTGCTGACGATCCGTTCTCCCGCGAAGAAGACTCCATGACCCGTCGAAACCGCTGGTGGATCGTCGCCCTCGTGTCGTTGCCGCTGCTCGCCCTGCCGGCGCAGCGCGGTCGGCGTTCGTCACCTGGCGACACGCCGAATCCGAATGTGCGATACGACGGCCGCTTTACGTTCATGCGGGTGAAGTTCGAGCCGCTCGGTGGCGGCCGTGACCTGAAATGGGATCACGACTATCCGACGTCGGAGACACACTTCATGAAGATCCTCGACGAAGTGTCGACGATGAAGCCGCGGCTCGATGGATCGAACATCCTGTCGTTCGCGGACAAGGAGATCTACCGGTATCCGGTCGCCTATGTCTCCGAGCCGGGCTTCTGGACCATGACGCCGGCCGAACTGGCTGGTGTGCAAGCCTACGTCAACAAGGGTGGCTTCGTCATCTTCGACGATTTCGCGGGTCGCCACTGGGAAAACTTCGAGGAGAAGTGGCGCACGGCTTTCCCGACGCTGGTGCCGGTGAAGATCGACGCATCACATCCGATCTTCGATTCCTTCTTCCGCATCTCCAATCTCGACATGTCGCATCCGTACTTCGGCATCAAGTCCGAGTTCTGGGGCGCGTACGAGGACAACGATCCGGCGAAACGCCTCGTCATGATCGCGAACTTCAACAACGACATCGGCGACTACATGGAATACTCCGACCAGGGGTTGCTCCCGATCCCACTCACCAACGAGGCGTACAAGCTCGCGGTGAATTACGTCGTCTACGCGCTCACCCACTGATCATGCCTGCCGACCGCACGACCGTGCCGCTTGCCGGCGACGATGACCTCGCGCTCGCTGATCGCCTGCGCGATGGTCGCACCGCCATCCTCGCCGAGTTGCGCAAGCTGATCGTCGGGCAGGAAGCGGTGATCGAACAGGCGCTGATCGCGTTGTTCGCCGGCGGCAACTGCCTCATCGTCGGCGTGCCGGGCCTCGCGAAGACGCTCCTCGTGCACACGATGGCGCAGGTGCTCGACCTCAAGTTCGCGCGCGTGCAGTTCACGCCCGACCTGATGCCGAGCGACATCACCGGCACCGACATCATCCAGGAGGATGCCGAAACGGGACGCCGTCGGATGGCGTTCGTTCCCGGCCCGCTGTTCACCAACATCCTGCTCGCAGACGAAATCAATCGCACGCCGCCGAAGACACAGGCGGCGCTGCTCGAGGCGATGCAGGAGCGGCGCGTGACGGTGCAGGGACGCACCTATCCACTCGATCCGCCGTTCTTCGTCTTCGCGACGCAGAATCCGATCGAGCTGGAAGGCACCTATCCGCTGCCGGAAGCGCAACTCGATCGGTTCATGTTTCAGGTCACGGTCGGGTACCTCACCGAGGACGAGGAACTGACCGTGGTGCAGCAGACCACGGCCGTGCAACGCCACACGTTCACGCGTGTCATGACGGCGTCGGACATCGTGGCGTATCAGCAGCTGGTGCGACGCGTTCCGGTGGCGGACGCGGTCGCGCGCTACGCCGTCCATCTCGTGCGCGCGACCCGACCCGACTCTCCGCTTGCACCACCGCAGGTGAAGGACTGGGTCAGCTACGGCGCCTCGGTCCGCGCGGCACAGTACCTCGTGCTCGGCGGGAAGGCGCGTGCACTCATGCACGGGCGTTATCACGTGAGCTTCGAGGATATCGCGGCACTCGCGGCGCCGGTGCTGCGCCATCGCGTGCTGCTCAACTTCCACGCGCAGGCCGAGAAGGTCACGACGGACAAGCTGGTCGAGATCCTGCTTGCGGCGGTGCCACGTCCGAGCGCGGGCCTCACGTGATCGGCGGGCGTCGATGCCGCGTGCCGCGGTGGCCCACATGAGCGAACGGCTCACGCTGGACCCGGCGGCACTGTCACGCATCGGCAATCTCGAACTGGTCGCGCGCTGGGTGGTGGAGGGTTTCATCTCCGGCCTGCATCGGTCACCGCATCTCGGATTCTCGACCGACTTCGCCGAGCATCGACCCTACGTGCCCGGTGACGACATCCGGCATGTCGACTGGCGCGTGTATGCGCGCACGGAGCGCACGTATCTCAAGACGTACGAAGCCGACACCAACACGAACTTCACCGTCCTGCTCGATGTGTCGGCCTCGATGGGATACGCGCACGGTGGCATCACCAAGCTCGGTTACGCGAAGCTGGTCGCCGCGACGCTCGCCTGGTTCTCGCGTCGGCAGCGCGATCGTGTCGGCCTGGTGACGTTCGCCGATGATGTGCGTGAGATCGTGCCGCCGTCCGCGCGGCATCTGCCCAACGTGCTGCACGCGCTCGAGCGAGCGACGGCCAGCGGCACCGGCGCACTGGCCCGGCCTCTCGCAAAGATCGCGCAGTCGCAGCCGCGGCGCGGACTGTTCCTGTTGCTCTCGGACCTGTATGAGCCTGCGGCCGACGTGTTGCGGGCACTCGGCCCGCTGACCGGCGCGGGCCACGACGTCATCGTCATCCAGCTGCTCGATGCGGCGGAGCGCACCTTTCCATTCGCCGACTCGACGACGTTCCGCGATCTCGAGACGGGGGAACGGTTGCCGGTCAGTCCCGGCAAGGTGCGTGAGCGCTACAAGGCCGCGATGGAATCGCACCTGACGTCGATGCGTTCGAAGCTCGGCGGCGGGCGCATCGACTACAGCCTCGTGGACACGTCGCAGCCACTCGATCGCGTGTTGTTCGACGTCTTGTTGCGGCGCGAGTTCCTGCGCACGGCGGTCTGATGCCCGTGCTCGCACCATTGTTCCTGCTTGGCCTGGCGGCGATTGCAGTCCCGCTGCTCGTGCATCTCGTGCAGCGTGAAAAACGCGATCCGATGGCATTCCCGTCGCTCATGTTTCTCGAGAAGACGCCGGCGCCGTTCACCTCGCGCCGCAATCTGCGGGATCCGTGGCTGTTCCTGTTGCGCGCGCTGGCGGTGATCGCGCTGGCGCTGGCCTTCGCGCGACCGGTGTTCGGGCCGCGTCCGGTGATCGGTGGCGTGGATCAGCGGCGTCGGGAGATCATCGTGCTGCTCGATCGGTCGTTCTCGATGCGTGTCGGCGATCGCTGGGTGCGCGCAAAGGCCGTGGTGGACAGCGTGATCCGGACGCTCGCGCCTGGCGATCGAATGACGCTCGTGCCGTTCGATCGCCGCGCCAATGCGGTGACGGCAGCGACGAGCGATGCCGCGCAGCTTCGCGCAGGCCTCGATTCACTGCAGCCGAGCGACGAATCGACGCGGCTCGCCCCCGCGATCACGCTCGCGCAGCAGCGGCTCTCCGCCAGTGATGCGCCGCGAAAGGCACTCGTCGTCGTGTCCGATTTTCAGCGCAGTGCGTGGGACCTGAGCGACGACTCGCGCATGGCGCCCGGCACCGAACTCGCCGCTGTCGATGTGAGCGGCGCCGTTCCCGTCTCGGATCGTGCCGTCCGGTCGGTGGACGTGCGACGCGATCGCAATGACGATGGCCCGGCGCAGGCGATCGTGAGTGCACGCATCGCGAACATCGGTGCGGCCGCCCGTGGCGTCGTCGTCCAACTGGAGGTCGGTGGACGTGTACTGACGACGCGCACGATCGACCTGCCGCGTGACGGCGGCGCTGCGGTCAGTTTTGCGGCCGTGCCGATGCCGCCGACACCACTGCCGGCGCGCGTCGTGCTGGCGGCCGACGCGGTGCCCGGTGACGACGCCTTTCATTTTCTGCTGCAGCAGGCGCCCGTGCTGTCCGCGCTCGTCATCGAGGGGCGCAGCGGCGCGTTCCTCTCGCGGGCGCTCGCCATCGGTGACGCGCCACACTTCGAGATCATGAGCCGGACGCCATCGCGCGTCAGCGCGTCGGACCTGAACGGCCGACGGCTCATTCTCCTCGCCGATGGGTCATTCCCGACCGGCATCGGCGCGGCCCGCCTGCTGCGGTTCGTGGACGAGGGTGGCGGCCTGATAGTATCGATGGGTGACCAGATGCGATCGGCATCGTGGCCGGCAGCAGCACGCGTGCTGATCCCGGGTCAGATTCGCGCACCGACCGATCGCAGCACGGCGAACGGCGCCGTGCTCGGCGCGATGGACCAGCGGCATCCGGCGCTCGCACTGCTCGCTGGCGCGCGCGCGGGCGATCTGTCGGCGGCGCGATTCTACCGGTTCCGCGGCATCGACACGACGGCGGGCGTGCTGGCACGATTCGACGACGGCACAGCCGCGCTCACCGAACATGCGGTAGGCCGTGGTCGCGTGCTGACCTTCGGCTCGACGTTCGACGGCGTGTGGAACGACCTGCCGCGTCAGCCGGCGTTCCTGCCGCTCGTGCAACAACTGGCGCGGTACGCGGCCAGCTGGCGCGACGATCCGCGTGCGTTCGAGATCGGCGCCAGTATTCGACCATCGGACCTCGCGCCCGCATCGGGCACCGATCCGCGATGGGTTGCAACCGCACCATCCGGGCGTCGCGTCACGGTTGGCGGCGACGGCACACCCGCGGCGCTGGAACTCACCGAAGCCGGCGTGTTCGAGCTGCGTCCCGGTGGCACACCCGGTGCGCGCCCGTTGCTGGTCGCAGCCAACGTGGCGCCAGCGGAGCTCGACTTTGCGAGCTTCGACGCGCTGCGTCTCACCACTGCGCTCACCGCCGCACCCGGCGCGCAGGCTGTGCTTCAATCGGCCTCGGCGACGGAGACACTCGCCGATCGTGAGGCGCGGCAGTCCACGTGGTGGTACCTCCTGCTCGCCGTCGCGCTGCTTTTGATCGCCGAGAGTGTCGTCGCGAGGCGGGCAGTCACCCGAACGCCGGTAGTGGAGTAGCATATGGTGCACACCTCACCGGACGCCGACCGGAGGCGACTGCCATGACCGCACCGCGCTTGCATTCCCCGACCGCACTCGCACCGCTGCTGCAGCGGGCGCGTCGGCGCTGGCGGTTGCGACACGTCGCCGTCGGAATGGCAGTCACTGTCTGCGCCGTCGTACTGGTGCTCACCCTCGGCTCGCTCGCACTCGAGGCGGCGAAATTCTCGGTGAACGCGATCACGACCGCGCGCGTCGTGCTCGCGTTCGTGACGACGATCGTCGTCGGACGCTGGATCGCGTGGCCGCTCGTGCGTCGCTTGCCGGATGATCGGCTCGCGCTCTATCTCGAGGAACGCGTGCCGCAACTTGGTGGCGCCGTGCTCACCGCCGTCACGCTCAGGGCACAGGGCGATACCGGCCACTCGGCGATGCTCGAACGCGGGTTGGTTGCCGACGCCACGCGACGACTCGGCACTTCGCCGACCGTTCCGCTTCTCGAGCGACCGACGACACTGCGAGCGCTTTCGATCGCGCTGGCTGTGGCCGCGATCGCGTCTGTCGCATTCGTGCTCGGTCCGGCATTCCTCCGCACCGGAGCCATGCGGCTGCTGTCGCCCTGGAAGGACGCCGCCGCGTCGCCGGTGTACACGATCGCACTCGAACCGCAATCACTCGTCGTTGCGCGTGGCAGTGACGTGCAGCTCGCGGCGTCACTCGCCGGCTTCCAGAGTGAAGCGGTCGGGTTGATGGTTCGACGCGGATCCAGTGCAGAGTGGGATCGTGTCCCGATGGGCATCGGCGCAAAGGCCGGCACATTCGTCGTGCGACTGCTCGACGTCGCGGAGGATGCCGAGTACTACGCGGAGGCTGGCGGCGTGCGATCGGTCACGGGGCGACTGACGGTCAAGGACCTGCCGGGCGTCGAGCGCATCGGTGTCGAGCTGCGGTATCCGCCGTACATGAATCTGTCGCCCGAGATCACCGACGATGGCGGCGACATCGCCGCGCCAGGCGGAACGACGGCGGTGCTGCGTGTGTTCGCGACGCGACCGGTCTCCGGTGGTTCACTTATCTTCGACGACGGCGCCATCGTGCCGCTGGCGCGGCTCGACGACTCCACCGTGACGGCGCGTCTGAGTGTGCGGCGCGATGGCTTCTATCGTGTCGAATTGAGGGCCGTCGATGGCACGGTCGTGCGTGGAACCGTGGAATACGCCGTCGATGCACTCGACGACGCGGCACCGACCGTGCGAATCAAGCAGCCCGGCCGTGATCTGCGCCCGACGAGCGTCGACGAAGTGCTGATCGAGGCGGAAGCATCGGACGACTATGGCGTCGGGAAACTGGAGCTGGTCTATCGCGTCAATGGCGGCGACGAGCGATCGATCACGCTGTCTGAGGGCGCCGGCGTCCGGCCGCGTGAGGTCATCGCGTCACACACGCTGTTCCTCGAGGAGATGAATCTCACCGCGGGCGACGTCGTCAGTTACTACGCTCGCGCGCTCGACAACGACCAACGGCCCGGTCCGAAGTCGGGCGGCAGCGACATCCAGTTTCTCACCATCCGCCCATTCAGCCGCGAGTACAAGCAGAACCAGCAGGGTGGCGGAGGCGGTGGTGGCGGCGAGCAGGAGATGAATCCGGGATCGCTCGTGCAGCGTCAGCGTGACATCGTCGCTGCGACGTTCAAGACCGAGCGTGATCGGGCCACGACGTCGCCGTCCACGCTGCGTGGAGACATCAGCACGTTGCTGTTGTCACAGGGTCGCTTGCGAGAGGAGTTGGCAGCGCTGCAAAAGCGCGTCGCACGACCGGCAGCGCAGGCCGCCGATACGAGCTTCCGCATTCTCGCCGACGTGCTTCCGAAAGCGGCAACGGAGATGAAGGCCGCAGAAGAGCTGCTGGTGCAGGGCCGGACCAGCGACGCGCTGGCCCCGGAGCAGCGTGCACTCCAATGGCTCGAGAAAGCCGAGGCGGCGTTCCGTGAAGTGCAGGTGAGCATGCAGCAGCAAGGTGGCGGCGGCGGTGGCGGTGGTGGCGCCAACGCGTCCGACCTGGCCGATCTGCTCGAGCTCGAGACCGACAAGATGCGCAATCAGTACGATCAGGTTCAGCGCTCGCGCGAGCAGGGCGGCGCACAGAAGACCGACGAAACGCTCGAGCGATTGAAGCAGCTTGCAGCGCGGCAGCAGCAGGAACTCGCGCGACAGCGCGCGCAGCAGCAGGGCGGCGGCACCGGTGGCGGATCCCAGCGTCAGCTCGCAGAGGAAACGGAAGCTGCAGCGCGCCAGCTCGAGCGGCTGGCGCGCGAACAGCAGTCGAAGGACCTGGAGTCGACGGCGCAGGAGATGAAGCGCGCGGCAGAGTCGATGCGCAGATCCGCAGCGTCAGGTGGCGCAGGCGCCGGGCAGGCTGCGGCTGATCGACTCGAGTCGGCGCGCAAGGCACTCGAGAACTCGCGTGATCAGGCGGCCGGTGCGGGCCTCAGCGACGCGACGGCTCGTGCGCGTGCGCTGGCAGAGGAACAGCGCGGTGTGCAGCGCGATGTCGAGCAGCTGGCCAGCGCCGGAGCGGATCGCGCCGAGCGGCAGCGTCGCCTCGATGAGCGCAAGACGGGCATGGAGGAGCGCGTGAAGGCATTGGCCAGTGATCTCGATCGCCTTGCGCGTGAGAATCGCCAGACGAATCCGCGCGCTGCGCGTGAATCGCAGGCCGCTGCCGAGGCGATTCGTGAGTCGCGCCTCGGTGACAAGATCCGGTACTCGCGCGACGTGCTGCGCAACGGCGGGTCGAATGAGTATGCACAGCGTTTCGAACGGTCGATTCAGCAGGATCTCGACAGTCTCGAACGTCGCGTGAACAGCGCCGCCGGAGCGGCCGTGGCCGGCCGTGACTCGGCGCAGAAATCGTCGCGTGCGTTGGCACAGGCCCGTGATCTGGTTCGCGGGCTCAGCTCACTCGACGATCGGTTGCGTGATCGCGCGCAGAACGGGGCCTCGCGCAACGGGCAGCGAGGGGCAGGTGCGTCAGAGGCCGGGTCGAAGCCGTCGCAACGTGGTCAGGGCAGCGGGCAAGGCCAGGGGCAGGGTCAGGGCGGGTCCGCAGCCGGTCAAGGGCAGGGTAAGGGCCAGGCGCAGGGACAAGGACAAGGTCAAGGTGCTGGACAGGGTCAAGGCACTGGTCAGGGACAAGGCTCCGGGCAGGGGCAGGGAACCGGACAAGGACAGGGCTCCGGTCAGGGACAAGGACAAGGCTCGGGGCAGGGACAAGGACAGCCCGGGGACGATGGCGGGACGCGTGCCGGCGGTCAGCAAGGCGGCGCGGGACAGGGCGGGCCGGGTCGAATGAATGGCGGCGAATCATTCACCGTCGAGGAGGCGCGGCAGCTGTCACGTGAACTACGCGCGCGTCGTGAAGCAGCGCAGGAGCTCCGTCGCGCCGTCGCCGGAACAGGGGTGGACACGCGTGAACTGGATCGTGCCATCGCACGTCTCGGAGCGCTTGACGGTGCCGCAGTCCTCGGCGACGAAAAGGCATTGCAGCAGCTGCGCGCAGGCGTGATCGAGTCGATGCAGTCCTTCGAGTTTGCGCTGCGGCGCAAGATCGGCAGCGCTGAAACCGGCGGGCCGGTGCTCGGTGGTGGTGAAGGGGTCCCCGCGCAGTACCGCGAAATGGTGAACGAGTACTTCAAGTCGCTGGCGAAAAAGCCGTAAGCGCGCGCCGAGCCATTGTGGTGGGCTCCACGCAATCGACGAGCGGTGGCGTGACCTGTGTACGCCACACAGTTTCGTGGCGTGGCGCGTACCGCGTAGCGCATTTCCACCACCCACCGCCCCATCGATGCGATCACTCGTTGCGCTTGCCATCGTCGGACTCTCCACGACCCTGTCTGCCCAGACCAACTTCGACACCGTGCAAGTGCGGACGCAGCAGCTCGCGCCCGGCCTGCACGTGCTCTTCGGCGCGGGTGGCAATATCGGCGTTTCGTCAGGGCCGGATGGCACGTTCATCGTCGACGATCAGTTCGCGCCGCTGACGCCGAAGATCGTGGCGGCCATCAGGACGCTGACGGACAAGCCGGTGAAGTTCGTGATCAACACACACCTGCATGGCGACCACACCGGCGGCAACGAAAATTTCGGCAACGCCGGTGCGGTGATCGTGGCGCAGGACAATGTCCGCAAGCGGATGTCGACGGGGCAGTTCGTCGCCGCGATGAATCAGCGGCAGCCGGCCGCGCCGCATGCGGCGTTGCCCGTCATCACGTTCACCGACGGCGTCACATTTCACGTCAATGGCGATTCGATCGCGATCACACATGTCAGTCCGGCGCACACGGACGGCGATGCGATCGTGTATTTCATGAAGGCGAACGTCGTGCACATGGGCGATGCCTTCAACAACACCGGCTTGCCCTTCATCGATCTCTCGAGTGGCGGTTCCGTGAATGGTGTGATCACGGCGGCCGACATGGTCTACGCCATGACGACTGCGCAGACGCAGATCGTGCCGGGCCATGGACGCGTCACCGATCGCAATCGCCTGAAGGCATGGCGCGATGCCGTGTACGCGGTGCGCGGCCGAGTGCAGGCGGAAGTGCGCGCCGGCAAGACGGTCGAGCAGGTGCTGGCCATGAAGGTGTCGTCCGAGTACGCGACGGAGTGGCCGGGCGGGCACGATCGGTTCGTGCGGGCGGTGTTCGAGGAGCTGACGAAGAAGTAGACGTCCAGTTGGCTCCCGACGCTCGGGAGCGACGCCTATCCGGGCGTCGAACCGTCGTAGAAAAGCCAGTTGTATCGGCCGCTGATCGATTCCTCGTACCGCACCAGCCGCAGCCAGCCGATGGCAGAGAACATCTCGGCGACTGCCGGAACCGAGTGTGTGTACGTCAGGTACGCGACGCTGACCCGACGAGGCCGAGCGTCGGCAGACGTGGCGAGTCGGGCGAAAACCGCGGCGCTGATCGCGGGATCGAACGGATGGTACATGTGGATCAGGAGATCACCGGACGGCATCTCGAAGTCGCGCGCATCGCTGTTGGACACGGCGATGGCGCCAACCCGGCTCGAAGCTGGCCTGTACCGCTGCGTATTCAATCGCGCGATGTCCGCCAGTTCGGTGGAGATTTCAACGCCGGCGATGTGCCGGAACGGTCGCTCCGCAGCGACCAGCAGCACGCGCCCCTTGCCGCAGCCGATGTCGACGAACGAGCACCGTGCCGGGTCGACGCCGATTTCGTTCAGCATCCACGACGTGACCCGCAGCGGGGAGGGCAGGTAGCGGATCGCCTTCCTCACGGTGTCGGCATCCCGAATGCCGAGATCGGCCGGCTCGACCGAGCCGGCCGTGTTCGTGCCATGCATGGCGTCGAATTCTGCGTCAGTCTCCGGGCTGTCCGGACGCTTGGCCAGCTCCGCCAGCGCACCACGCCACCCGAGGCACGCAATGCTGTATCCGACGCGCCCCAGCCTGCCTTTTCGAATCGGTTGCCCTGAACGCGCGTCTGTCACCGTCATCTTTGTAAAGTTCGAGTTGTTGGATGTGTGCCGGCGTCGTTCGGTGAATGGACGAAGTGTGCGGCGCTGCACTGCAGCGTCAATGATGCGGAAGCGCCGCCCTCAGTCCGAATATGGATAATCCGGATCCGACAGCCGCGCTGCCAGCGCGACTCCCCCCGGTCCTGCCAGGTCGTGCGCCATCTCAACCAGCTGCTGGCTGAGATGCGTGCCGAACCGGATCAGGTTCACCGCCCGGCTGCGCTTTGCCAGAAGCCACGCCATCGTGGTCTTGTCGGCCTTTTCGATGTTGCACGCAAGACAGCACAGCACGAGGTTGTCGCGCCGGTCGTAGGCGGTCATGCCGCGGCGCGGTGCGACGTGATCGAGCGTCAGCCCACGAGCGGTGACCTTGCGCGCACAGTATGCGCATGTGAGACCGTGCTGTGCGACGAGCCACTTTCGCGTGTCGGCATACGCCGCCCGACCGGTGGGCATGGACGACAGCGCGGAATCGCCCTGACCACCGGTCCGTCTCGGGGATCTCGACGTCCGGACGCTGGCTGTGGATTTCTTGGCGGAGGACGACGTCTTCGTCGGGCGTGCGGGCATAAAAAGAGTGAGCGGGCCAGACCCGACGATTCGATGTGGACGCGGGTGCACCACAAACTATCCGCTCGCGTGAAGAAATTGCGTCACCCCAACGGCCCGGTGCCGGCGCGCCGTTCGCCGCCCCACGGCTCGACGAGGGTCGCGCAACGACGCATGGCGTCGGCGCGTAGCGAATCCGGCCGACTTTTCGACGCTTTCGCCGCTCGACACCCATACTCGCCCACCCGCCGATGCCTTTCCCGAGTCTCCTGCTGCGTCGAGTCACCCTCCTGACGCTCTCCTCGGCCGGACTGATCGCCTCACCGCTGCCGCTCGTCGCACAGCAGCCGACGGCCGCGAATGCGCCACGACCGATGACGTGGCTCGATGCCCAGAACATGAAACAGTTCAGCGCCGCCGTGCCGAGTCCCGATGGCAAGTGGGCGCTGTACTCGGTCAGTACGCCGGACTGGAAGGAGGCGCGCCGACAGTCCGACATCTACCTGGTCTCCACGTCGCAAGGCGTCGCGAGCACCCGACAGCTGACGTTCACACGCGAGAAGAACGAGACCAATCCCGCGTGGGCGCGTGACGGAAAGTTCTTCGTGTTCCTCTCGGATCGTGATGCACCGCCGGCTGGCGCCGCCGCAGCGAGTCGCGGCAGCACGCTGCCGACGTCCGGTCCCGGCATGCCGTATTTCCCCGCAGCAGCTGGTGGCGGAGCGGGTGGCGTCGGCATGCAGCTGTTCATGATGCGGCCCGATGGCGGCGAAGCGCGCCGGATCACCGACGCGCGCGACGGCGTCAGCACGTTCGCGTTCTCGCCCGACGGACGCTGGCTCATCTACCGCTCCGGTTCGGCTACGCAGGAACAGTTGTACGCTGTGCCGGTGACGGCGCTGGTGGCCGGCGGGGTGGCGAGTGCGACGCAACTCACGCGTCACGCGACTGGTGTCGGACTCTGGCGCATCGCACCGGACTCCCGCCGCATCTATTTCGCGGCGGCCGACACGATCGATCCGGACGAGAAGGCGCGCCTCGACAAGCGGTTCGATGTCCGCGTGCGCAACATGGAGACGCCGCTCTACAGCCTGTGGGCGCTCGATCTCGACGGACGGCGTACCACGCGCATGACGAGTGATTCCACCTACAGCGTCGGTGACATGACGATCTCGCCGGACGGGAAGTGGATCGGATTCCACGGCCTGAGCGTCGATCGCTACGAGCGCAACATCCTCGAACAGAACGAGTTCGCGGACGTGTATCTCCTGAGCGTCGCGTCCGGCACGGTCGAGCGATTGACGACGAACAAGGAGATCACCGAAAGCGCCGTCAGCTTCTCGCCGGACAGTCGCACGGTCGCGTTCTCGGCGCCGGACGCGTTCGTCATGCGGCACAACCTGCGCGTGTACGTGCGCGCGGTCGAGGCTCGCGGCACCGCATTCCGGAAGCTGGGCGCGGGGTTCGATGGCCCGGTGACAATCGGCTTCTGGTCGCCCGACGCGTCGACCATCTACTTCAACGTCGGCATCAAGGCCACCGATCAGGTGGCGGCCCTCGATGTTGCCGCCGATCGTGTCCGCGTGGTGACGGCCGATCGCGCCAGCCTGCGTGCGTCGCAGGACGAGGAATCGGATCGCATCTTCGTCACCCGCAGTGATCCGCAGACACCGTCAACCATCTTCACGGTCGCGACGGCCGCGCAGCTCGGCGAGCGCAGCGCCTGGACGCAGCTGACGGACGCCAATCCCTGGACGCGCGAACTGGCACTTGGCGCCGTCGAGGAGATCACGTGGCGCGGTGCGGGTGGTACACCCGTGGGCGGCGTGCTGGTGAAGCCGATCGGATATCAGGCGGGGACGAAGTATCCGCTGATCGTGTCGATCCACGGCGGTCCGCAATCCGCGGATGTGCTGAACTTCAATGGCGGCTACGGGTCGCAGGTGTATGCGGGCGCCGGCTACATGGTGCTGATGCCGAACTACCGCAACTCCACCAATTACGGCCAGCGCTTCGAGATCGAGAGTCAGGGTGATTATTTCACAAAAGGTTACCAGGACATCATGGCCGGTGTGGACCACCTGATCCGCACGGGCCTCGTCGACAGCACGCAGATGGGGGTGCTCGGGTGGAGTGCCGGCGGTCACTGGTCGAACTGGATCCTCACGCACACCAACCGCTTCAAGGCCATCTCCACCGGCGCCGGTGTGTACAACTGGATCTCGATGTACGGCGAGAGCGACACGCAGCGCGGCCGGCAGTGGTATCTCGGCGACAAGATGTACTGGGACGACATGCAGCACTGGTGGAAGCAGTCGCCGGCGGCCTACATCAAGAACGCGAAGACGCCGACGATGATCCACGTCGTCGATGGTGACCCGCGCGTCCCGCGTCCGGAGAGCGAGGGATTGCACATGGCGCTCAAGCGGCTCGGCGTCCCGACCGAGTTCTTCGTGTATCCGGGCGGCACACACGGCATCCCGGATGCGCGCAACCAGCTGGTGAAGGCGACGGCCGAGATGGCGTGGATGGACTACTGGGTCCGTCACTCGGGCAGGAAGTTCGCCTGGCGGGATGTGCTCAACACGCTCGAAGAGAAGCGACCGATACGGGCGGCGGACGCCGTGCCGTGAGGGCGGCACCGGGCATCGCGCGGTGCGATGCCCGGTGCGATGTTCCCGCATGAACAAGCGCTCACCGATTCCCGTCAGGCTCCGCGCCGCGTCAGCTGCGTTCCTCGTGATGTCGACGCTGGCATCACCGGCAGTGGCGAGGGTGGCCGCCCAGCGCGTCGACTGGCCCTCGCCGAGTGGTGACGCCGGCGCGATGCGGTACGCACCCGTCGCGCAGATCAATCGCACGAACGTCGCGAAGCTGTCGCTCGCGTGGCGCTGGAACACGGGCGAGCGCAGCGTCGCTGGTGGTCCGGACCAGAAGGCCGCGCGGCCCGGACTGTTCCAGGCGTCACCGGTCGTGATCAACGACACGATGTACGTGAGTACGCCGTACGCGGCCGTCGCCGCACTCGATGCACGCACGGGCCGCGAACTGTGGAAGTTCGATCCTGAAGTCTGGCGGCTGGGCCAGCCGTCGAACGGCACCGGCTTCGTGCATCGCGGCGTTGCCACCTGGTCCGGCACGCAGGGGCGACGTGTGTTCATCAACGCGCGATGGAAACTCATCGCGCTCGATGCGGCAACGGGCAAACCCATTCCGTCGTTCGGCCGCAACGGTGAGATCGACCTCACCGCTCAGCTCAGGCGGCGCGTCAATCGTGCGCACTACACCAACACGTCTCCACCGGTGGTGCATGGCAATGTGGTGATCGTCGGCAACGGCGTCGGCGACCGCCTGCGCTACCGCAACGATCCCCCGGGCGACGTGCAGGCGTTCGATGTGGTGACGGGCCGCCGTGTGTGGAGTTTTCACACGGTGCCCGACTCCGGCGAATTCGGCTGGAAGACATGGGAGAACGGCGCGTACTCGTACATGGGTCACACGAACGTGTGGGCGCCGATGAGTCTCGACGCAAAGCGCGGGCTGCTCTTCCTTCCCGTGTCGACGCCCACCAACGACTGGTATGGCGGTGAGCGGAAGGGGAACAACCTGTTCGCCGAGTCGGTCGTGGCGCTCGACGCGCGGACGGGGCGACGTATCTGGCACTATCAGATCGTGCATCACGGATTGTGGGATTACGACCCACCCGCACCGCCGGTGCTGGCCACGATCACGTGGAAAGGGCGGCCGCGCGACGTCGTGGCCGTGCCATCGAAGACCGCCTGGATCTACGTCTTCGATCGTGTGACCGGACAGCCGATCTGGCCGATCGTCGAGCGTCCGGTGCCCGCGAGTGATGTGCCCGGCGAACTCGCGTCGGCGACGCAACCGATGCCGACGCTCCCGTTGCCATTCGCCAGGCAGGCCGTGACCGAGGCCGACCTGATCGACTTCACGCCGGAACTGCAGCAGCGCGCTCGCGGTGTGTTCGCGCAATACCGCAGTGGCCCGATCTTCACCCCACCGTCCTTGCAGGGCACCATCACGATGCCCGGGTCGATCGGCGGCGCAGGGTGGGGCAGCACGTCGTACGATCCGGAAACGCACACACTGTTCGTGAAGGCGACCAACAGTCCTGCGCTCTATCGCATTCAACGCGGCACGCCGAATGACACCATCGGCTTCGAGTACACGGCCGACCTGGTGCACAGCAGCATCGGAGTCACTGCCGATCCCGATTCGGGCATGGCCGATCACACGCCACCCGAGCAGTTGCCGCTGATCAAGCCGCCGTACGGGACCATGACGGCAATCGATCTCGACTCCGGCCGGCAGTTGTGGCACGTGACGTTCGGCGACACGCCGTCGATCCGCCAACATCCGCTGCTGAAGAACGTGACGCTGCCACCGCTCGGTGTGGCGGGTGCGCCCGGCGGCACGGTCACGAAAGGCGGGCTGTTGTTCGCGACCGGCGGTGGTGGTGTGCTCTATGCGCTCGACACACGCGATGGACGTGTGCTCTGGCAGTTCGATCTGCCGGCAGGCCGAGGGTATGCCAATCCGATTTCCTATCGCGGCGCGAACGGCGTGCAGTATGTCGTAGTTGCGACGGGCGGTGGTGAGAACGCGGAGCTGCTGGCGTTTGCGATTGATGGCGGGAAGTGACATTTCCCGTAATGCCTGCCGCGGTCCTTCCCCCTTTCGCTCGCCAATGCCACTCCGCCTCCACCTGCTCCGCCACGGCCAGACGCCGACCAGTCGCGACAACGTCTTCTGCGGCGCCAATCTCGATCCCGAGTTGACGCCGGACGGCATTGCGATGGCGCAGGCCTTCGCCGATGCGTACGCGTCGACCGAATGGAAGCGCATCTACGCCGGGCCGTTGCAGCGTACGCAGGTGACGGCGGGCATCATCGCGGCGCGTACCCGTGTTTCATTCGAGACGCGCGCCGCCATCACCGAGATCGACTACGGCCGCTGGGACGGACTGAGCGCCGATGTCGTGGATCACGAGTTCCACGACGACTTTGTGCGGTGGACCGCAGATCCGGCATGGAATGCACCGACCGATGGAGAGACGGCGATCGCGCTCGCCCGTCGCATGCTCGGTGTGGTCGAGGAAGTGACCCAGGCGGTCGACGACGGCGATGTGCTCTTCGTGACACACAAGGCCTCGATCCGCGCGCTCCTCTGCACGCTGCTCGGCGTGGACGTCGGCCGATTCCGGTTTCGCTTCGCGTGTCCGACGGGGTCGGTGAGTGTGATCGAGTTCGGACGGCGCGGTCCGCTCGCGCTCTCGGTCGCGGATCGTTCGCACCTGAGCGTGACGCTGCGAGGCGCCGAAGGCACCTGACGTCGCGGTCTCGCGCGGCTCACCGCAGTTTGTGACCACGTGCGGGGATGTGGAAGGTGGTGGTGTTGCACTTGGCCGTCCTGTCGCTGCGACACTCGACATTCTCGACCGACATCCGCGACATCCTTCCCGGCTCCTACGCGCAGTTCAACGACTATCGCGTCAACGCGTCGATTTCGCTCACCGTCGGACCTGAAATCCGCGCGCAGATCGGTCGTGTTGCGCCGTATGCGCACCTTGCGATCGGCGGCATGAACGCCACGTCGGATGGAGAGTTGCTCGGTACACGCACGCCTGCCCGTGACACATTCCCGTCGATGGAATCGCGGCCTGACGGGTATACGCCGCTCGCCGATCGCAAGGCGACGGTGGCAATGGCGGTGCTGTCATCCGGCGTTCGAGTCGCGGTAGGTCGTGGTCTGCGTCTCGACGTCGAGGCCAGACGGACGCACACCGGCAGCGTACCGTGGAAACGGGAGGGCCTCGTGACCAACAATGGGATCCCGCTCGCTTCGGTGCTGTACACGCGGCGTCTGGACGTCTGGTCTTTTCGAGTCGGCGGGAGCTACGCGCCATGAGAAGCAGGACATTCGCACGTCGATCGGGTGTCCCGATTGCACAGGATACGTACGTCGACGAAACGCGCATCGTGACCGCTGCCCCACCATCAGCGGCGGCAGCGGGTCACGGTTACCGCTTCATGCTCAGTTGGTGCGCACGGAAGCTCCAGGCGTCTCCGCGACGGCGAACACGTCGCTCACCGGGCTGTGCTTCTCGATCGCGCCGCGGGTGTCGTAAGTCGGGCCGTCTTTCTTCTTCCCGCATCCGGCGAGGAGTAGGAGGCCGGCGGCGAGACGCAGCAGTGGTGAGCGCATGACAAACTCCGGGGCACAGAGTGGGTCGGGCAACGCCGCGCCGAGGTGCGCGGCGGTCAATACCGAAGAAACCGAAGCTGACGCGCAATATTCTCACGCAGCCGTTTCCTGACTCTGCCGTGCGGCGCACGAACCTGCAACCCGGCGGGGTGGGCGACACCCCGCCAACCGACCTGGCGAGGGTAGCGCCTGCTCTGAACCAGCCGGCGCGGCCCCCGGCAGTCCTGTTTGTGTCGGTCAGGGTCGTTGTGCGAAGCTTCCTTCCGGCAACGCCTCCCCGCGGTCGCGCGGGAGCCTCCTGACCAGTCCCGAGAGGTGCGGATGGACACGTCGTCGACCCGACGAGCGGTGGTGGGCACACACGACTGGATGCGTGAGGCGCTGACGTACGAGGACGTCTTCTCGTATCTGCAGCGCACGGGTGGCCTCACGCGTGTACGCCTCGCGCAGCTGCTCGGCGCGGCGAATGAATTCAAGGAAGGTGATGCGGCGATCGGCGTCGCAGCGCCCGACGACGCGACCCGGACCATGGCGCGCGCGCTGTTTCGCGCGACGCGTGTCGGCGACTTCCACGCCGCGGTGCTTCTCGAGACGCCACTGTTCGACGACGATCTCGGTCGCCTCCTACTCGGCTCGCTCGACACGGTCGGCATGGAGCTCATCGCAGCCGACACGTTCGGCGACTGGGTGACGTTGCTCCTCCACGGCGATCCGCACACGAATCGGGCCCTGACGAAACATCTCTCCAGCGAAGCGATTGCGTGCCTGGTGAAACTGATGTCGAACGACGAGCTCACACGTGTCAGCGCACGCATCAGCAACGCACTGCCCGGCAGCAGCATCGGTGCGCCCGGCTTCCTCGGTGCACGGCTGCAGCCCAACTCTCCGACGGATCATCCCGACGATATTCGCTGGCAGGTGTTCAGCGGCTGGAGCTACGGCGTCGGCGACGTCCTGCTTGGCACCAATCCGGTGTCGAGTGATCCGGCGTCGGTCGCGCTCGTCGAGCACACGCTGCAGGATGTCATCCGGACGTTCGAGCTCGAATCAGTACTGCCGCACTGCGTGCTCGCGCACATCGATGTGCAGGCCGAGGTGGAGCGCACGAGTCCGGGCAGTACCGCGCTCTGGTTCCAGAGCATCGCCGGGAGTGATGCGGCAAACAGGACGTTCGACATCAGCGTCGACAGCATGGTCGCCCATGCAGCAACGCGCACCGGGCCCTTCGCATTCTACTTCGAGACGGGGCAGGGAGCGGACTTCACGAATGGCCACGGGCACCGCGTGGACATGGTCGTTCACGAGGCACGAAAATACGGCTTTGCGCGCGCGCTGACCGCGAGTGTCGACGCGGCGAGACGGGCGGCGAATCCCGACCGCCCCTGGGAGGTCACACAGCCCTGGGTGATCGTCAACGACGTCGCCGGTTTCATCGGCCCGGAAGTGTTCCGCACTCGTGAGCAACTCGTGCGCTGCTGTCTCGAGGATCTGGTGATGGGCAAGCTGCACGGTCTCACCATCGGCCTCGATGTCTGTGCCACACTGCACATGGACATCTCCCTCGATGATCTCGACTGGTGTCTCGACCAGCTGCAGCCCGCGCAGCCCGCATACCTGATGGCGCTACCGACGAAAGTGGACCCGATGCTTGGCTACCTCACCACGGGATTTCAGGATCATGTGCGGCTGCGCGCGAGATCGGGCGGCAGCGTGAATCCGCCGATGCAGCGATTCTTCGAGTCGCTGGGCGCGATGGATTGCGATGGTTCGCCCGGGCCACATTTCGGCGATCCGCTGCATGTCTTCGTCCTGTACCAGCAGCGGTGCGGCGACACGCGAGCGGAACACATCATCCGGGCCGACGGCGCGCGGCAGATGGCCGAGGTGCGCGAGCGCGGTGTGTTTCTCGCCGAGGGTCATGGGACGAATGCATGGGATCTCGCGCCCGATCTCGAGCGACAGATCCGGTCGATCACCGACGATGCACGACTCGCCCTGTGGGCCACGTTGTCGACGGAATTCGTGCGCACGATTCCCGATGCGATCCTGCTCGAAACGCAGTCGCAATCGCGGGAGGACTATATCCTCCACCCGACGACGGGCGAGGCGCTGTCCGCTCGCACGCATGACGTCGTCGCATCGTTGCGAGAGAAGCGCGGCACCGGCTTGAACCTGCAGATCGTCGTGTCCGATGGCCTGAACGCACTCGCGGTATCGGCGGCGGGCCATCTGCTGCCGCTCATCGACATGTTGCGCGCTGAATTGTCCGGCACGGCCTGGAAGGCAGCCGACGACGTGCTGGTCGTCCGGAGCGGGCGAGTGAGGGCCGGCTATCGCATCGGGGAGGTGCTCTTCGCAGGCCGCGAGGAGATCGGCGCCATCGTCCACATTCTCGGTGAGCGCCCGGGCACCGGCCACGACACCATGTCGGTGTACGTCACCGTGGCCGCCGGTTCTCGGTGGTCGACCACGGGCGCGGTGGACCACGACATCACCCGCGTGGTGTCGGGAATCGCGGAGACTGCGACCCCGCCACAGGATGCCGCACGCCAGGTGGTGCGCCTGTTGCGGAATCGAGCACCGGCCGCGCAGTCGGACCGAGTGACTACGGTCGAGTCCGGTCGTCTCCTGCGTGGCGACTGAACACCGTCTCCTCCCCCAGTGTGTGGTGAGCACGCCGCGCGATTCCGACCCTCGAGACCTTGGGGCGCGGGCCGAGGCGTGATTGCCGGAATCTTCCGTTTCCGCGACAGATCATTCCTTCAGCAACCCTCTGCGTGGTGCATCAGGACGACAGCCCACGTGGTGAGGATCCGGACGCCCGCGAACGCATCGCGCGCGACCGCCGCCGAAGTGCCGCTCCCGCCGAAAGACGGACGCCAGAACCGCTGATGGTCGGACGCGTTCGCGCGGCGCAGATCCAGGCCATCTTCCGCTTCACACCGCTGACGATGGCGGTCAACGTCGCCACCGTCACGGTGATCCTCATCGCCTTGCGTGATGTCGCCAATCCGTTCGCGCTTGCCGCGTGGGCGATACTGCCGC
The DNA here is from genome assembly GCA_014379355.1 of Gemmatimonadaceae bacterium. Lineage (GTDB taxonomy): Bacteria > Gemmatimonadota > Gemmatimonadetes > Gemmatimonadales > Gemmatimonadaceae > JACMLX01. The sequence continues at coordinate 18,946 of JACMLX010000200.1, read as the reverse complement.
TGGCGCTCTCGCTGCTCGGATTCAATTCGTATCTGCGCAGCCGCTCGCGTATGCCGAGGACCACGGCATCGCTGCGCGCCTTCCGACGCGCGACGATTCACGCCGCGCTGCTCGCTCTGGCATGGGGCATCATTCCGATGGTGTGGTTCCCGAGGCTCGGCGCGCCGGAACAACTCGTCGTCGCAACCGTCGCGACGGGCATGATCTGCGCGGGTGGCTTTGCCCTCGCGACCGTCCCGCCGGCTGCGATGACGTACGTCGCCATCCTCGCCGCCAGCACGATGATCGGAGTGCTTCGGTCGGACGTCGCGCATCGCGTCCTGCTCGGCGTGCTGCTGATCGCCTACGGCGCGACGGTCATGCGCAGCGTGCTTGGCACGGCGCGTCTCTTCGTCGATCGGTTCCGTGCCGAAGCCGATCTCGAGGAACGTCGCCACGTGATTGCCCTCCTCCTCGCGGAGTTCGAGGAGAACGGGTCGGACTGGCTGTTCGAGCTGAACGAATCGCTCGGCATCGTCAATCCATCCGTGCGATTCGCGCAGGTGGCGGGCGTCAGTGACGTCGCACTCGACGGGACGTCGCTGCTCGAACTCGTCGACGAAGACAGCAGCGCGGAACTCCTGCGTCGCGTGCGCGCCGGCAAGCCATTCCGCAATCTCGAAGTCGCGGCGCCCGGCGCGGACATGACGCGCTGGTGGTCACTCAGCGCCAGCCCGATGCTCAGCGAAACCCGGGACATCCTCGGCTGGCGCGGCGTGGGTGCCGACATCACCGACGTGCGCCGCGCGCAGAGCGAGATCGCGTGGATGGCGCGCACGGACATCCTCACTGGCCTCGTGAATCGTACGGCGTTTCGTGATCGCGCCGCCGACGTGCTGTTCGCATCGCGCGTGTCGGGTGAGCGCGTCGCCATCGGCTGCTTGGACCTCGACTACTTCAAGTCGGTCAATGACACGCTCGGTCACGCCGCCGGTGACGTGGTCCTGCGTGAAGTATCGCAGGAACTGCTGCGCTTTGCCGATGAGGGCGTGATCGTAGGCCGACTCGGTGGTGACGAGTTCGGCCTGCTCTTCCATGGCAACAGCACCGCGGAGAAAGTGCACGCACTGGCCGAGCGCATGATCGAGCGCCTGTCGCGCAGCTACGAGATTCAGGGCTCGCGCGTGACCATCGGTGCGACGGTCGGCATTGCCTTCGGCCCGGACGATGGCGACTCCGTCGATGAGCTGATTCGCAACGCCGACGTCGCATTGTATCGCGGCAAGGACACGGCGCGCGGCACGGCGATGCGGTACAGCGCCCTGATGCTGCGCGACGCCGAAGAACGCCGCACGATCAAGGATGACTTGCTGCAGGCGCTGCGTCGCCAGGAGTTCGTGCTGCATTTCCAGCCGATCATCGAAACCGGCAGTGGGAACACGGTGGCGTTCGAGGCCCTTGTGCGCTGGCAGCATCCGACGCGCGGGCTCCTGTCGCCCGATGCGTTCATCCCGATCGCCGAATCATCCGGCACGATCGTGCCCCTCGGCGACTGGATCCTGCGCGAGTCATGCCGTCAGGCGGGGAAGTGGCCCGCGCCTGTGAAGGTCGCCGTGAATCTGTCGCCCGCGCAGCTGGGCAGTTCGCGCCTGTCGCAGGTGGTGAAGGATGCCGTGCTGCTGGGTGGCATCACCTCCGATCGCCTCGAACTCGAGATCACCGAAGCGTTGCTGCTGTCGAATGATGCGAACACGCTGCGATTCCTGACGGAGATGCGGGCGCTCGGTATCGGCGTCGCACTCGACGACTTCGGGACCGGCTATTCCTCGCTCAATTATCTGACGCGCTTTCCCGTCAGCAAGATCAAGATCGATCGCTCGTTCGTGAGTGGCGGCGCATCACATGTGCATCGCAGCGCGATCATCCAGGCCGTGACGGGCATGTCGGCGCGACTCGGCTTCCAGACGACGGCCGAAGGTGTGGAATCGGAGGAGACGCTGGCGTGGGTGACGGCGCTTGGATGCACGCAGGCGCAGGGGCACCTGTTCGCGAAGGCCATGCCCTCGCACGAGATCGAGGCGTACCTCGCCGCAGAACGCGACCGGGAACCGGCCGCGCCGCGCGCGTGGACGGTGTCGGCATCCGACAGGAAGGAGCGCGTCGGCGTCGCGTGAATAGTTTGGGAGCATGCCCGATCTCGCGATACTCGATACCTCGCCGGTCCCGGTCGTCGATCCCGGGTCCACCCTGCCGGCCGGATGGCAATTCGGTGGCATGTACGAAGTGTTCGTGCGTGCGTACCAGGACAGCGATGGTGACGGCATCGGTGACCTGCAGGGCCTCATCCTGCGCCTCGATTACCTGAAGGCGCTCGGTGTGAAGGGGCTCTGGCTGATGCCGGTGATGGCGAGCCTCGACCACGATCACGGCTACGCCACGTCGAACTATCGCGACATCGAAACGCCATACGGTACACTCGCCGACATGGACGCGCTGATCGCCGCCGCGCATACCCGTGGCATCGGCATCATTCTCGACTACGTGATGAACCACAGTTCCGCCGCGCATCCCGCCTTCATGGATGCGCGGCGCGACCGGGCAAGCGTGTTTCGCGACTGGTATCTCTGGAGTGACCAGAAGCCGGCCGGATGGAGTATCTATGGCGGTGATCCGTGGCACCGGGACGTCACCGGCTGGTATTTCGGCGCATTCTGGGACCAGATGCCAGACTTCAATCTCCGCCACCCCGAGGTCATCGCCTGGCACCACGACAACCTGCGGTTCTGGCTCAATCGCGGCGTGGACGGATTTCGCTTCGACGCCGTCGGCAACCTGATCGAGAACGATGCCGTCCGCTTCCAGGATCAGCCGGAGAGTTATGCGATCGTGGCCGGACTGCGGCGCGTGCTCGATGCCTACGACAATCGCTTCATGGTCTGCGAGTCGCCCGCCGATCCGATCGGCTTCGCACAGGCGCGCCCTGACGTCAGCGCGTTCGCATTCGGACATCACCACGACATGATTGCCGCCGCCCGCGGCGACAGCAGGGCGCTGGGACTGGTGGCCGGATTCCCCCCGGTGGCGCCGCCCTGGATCTCCACCATCCTCTCGAATCACGATGCCTTCGCCGGCACGAGGCCGATGGATCAGCTGGGCTACAACAGTGCAATGATGAAGCTGGCCGCAGCGATGTACCTCCTGCAGCCGGGCATTCCATTCGTGTACTACGGCGAAGAACTGGGCATGGCCGCCGGTCGCGGCATGAGTGCGGACGCGAGCCTGCGCACGCCGATGAGCTGGACCGACGACGCTGGCAGTCCCGGATTCACGACCGGTACACCGTTCCGCGCGCCATCGGCCAACTTGCAATGGAACAACTATTCCGCGCAGCGAGCGGATCCGGATTCGATCTTCCACTTCTACAAGGCGATGCTGGGACTTCGCGGCACGCGTCCCAGCCTCGCACTCGGCGACTACGAGGCTGTCACGATCAGCGACACGGCGCTCGCATTCCGCCGATCGTACGAGGGCGAGGAGACGCTGGTTGCGATCAACGTCGGTTCCGGCGCAGCATCGGTGACGCTGACGGGGCTGTCGAACAGTGCTGAGTACACGGAGTTGTGGGTGACACCGGGAACTCGCTGGAGCGCGGGCAATGGCACGTTCACATTCGCGATGATGCCGCAGTCGGTCGCGGTGTACGGTCGGACGGAGTAGTGGTGCAGGCAACGCACGGACAGGCGGTCATCTTCCCTTCACGACGACGCTCAATGCGCAGCACTCGACATGTCGTTCCGCTGATCTGCACGGCGATTGCCGGTGCGGCGCTCCCGGCGCAGGCGCGGCCCTTGTTCAATCATGTCGATCTCGCCGGCTGGCACGCCGATGTTCCGGCCGCCGACACCACGCCGGGACTCGCGTCACCGTTTCGTGTGATGAACGGATTGCTCATCGTGGACGGCGAACCGCGAGGGCATCTGATCAGCGATTCGGTGTATCGCAACTACCGGCTCGCGGTCGAATATCGATTCTCGGCCAAGGCCGGCAATGCGGGTGTCCTGATCCACGGTTCGACGCCGCGCGCACTCTACAGCATGTTCCCGAAATCCATCGAGGTGCAGATGGAGTCGGGCAACGCGGGCGACTTCTGGTGCATCGTGGAAGACATCAGGGTGCCGGACATGGTGGCCCGCCGTGGCCCGCGCAGTGAATGGGGCATCACGGAAGGAAAGGGCCGACGCATCAAACATCTCGTCGACGGTCGCGAGAAGCCGCTCGGCGAATGGAACCGCATCGTCGTGGAAGCCGTCGGCCGAACGATCACGGTGTGGGTCAACGGCACGCTCGTCAATCGTGGCACGAATGCGACGGCCGATCGCGGCCGGATCGCGATTCAGTCGGAAGGCGCGTCGGTGGAAATCAGAACGGTGGAACTGACACCGATCCGGCGACGCTGAAGAAGCTCTGCACATTCGGCGTGCGCAGTGCTTTCCTGCCGATCATTCACTCGCAGCGTCACCGACTCCACTACGCAGCATCACGTGCATCACGGCGTGAGCGAGATCGTGCTCACGCTCATGGCCGGCATTGTGTACGTGAGCACGCCGCCGCTGATGGTGACATCCGCCTGCCGTGCCGGATTCGGCGTACCGTCCTGCATCACGTACACCTGCGCCCCGGTCGGTGAACCGACGCCCGTGAGCGTGATGCGCGTGACCTTCGGCGCCGTGGTCTTGTTGATGGCCATCAGCACGATTTTTCCCGACGTCGTGCGGCTCGCGTAGATCGAGCTGGCGGCGACATCGGACGTGGTGGCCGCGAGGCCAGTGTCACCGAATGCACCACCGGCGCCATCGTAGTTCCGGAACATGCGGAACGCGCCGAAGATGAACGCATACGTCCTGTTGGCATCACCGTTGTACGGTGGGGCATAGATGCCGCCGATCGGCCAGATCGTCGCGGCGTACACACCCTCGCGCCCGAAGATGCCCAGCACATCCGCCTGCGCGATACCGCCGGAGATATCGCCGCCGCGACCGTAGTAGTACTCGGTGATGGAGAGCCTGGTGCCCGGGTAGTGGGCAGCGATCTGGTCGCGGAGTCGCGGGATCAGGCGGATCGGTCCACCGGCCGCGGCGGTCACCCAGCTGCCGTCATTGTACGTGGGATCCCAGAGCGAGCGAGGCGCCTGGACGCGTGCCTGCGCCATTGCGGCATCCTGTGGCGCGTAGTCGTCCGAGATCGCCCCGTTCGGCGTGCCATTCTGCGGATAGAAGTGCAGGTCGAGCACGTCGAGCAGCCGCCTGCCCGCGGCGGTACTGGCCGCGTTCATGCGATCGAGATACACATCGAAAAAGTTCTGCGTACCATACACGGGGTCGACATCGGGATACCGTCCGAGCGACTGGATGCCGGTGTATGTGGCGGTCCCGGGTCCGAACACCAGCGCATTCGGCAGGACGTTCTTGATCGCCCTGGCGTACACGACACTCGTATCACTGAAGCCCGTATAGGTCGACAGGCGTCGCGTGGCCGGATTGTCGTTGATGTCGCTCTGGATTTCCTTGTGCGTTTCCCACCAGATGTCCGGCTCGTTGTCGAGCAGGAAGAAGACCGGCGCCGTCGGGTTCGTGGTGCGGCCAGGATAGTTCGTCTCGAACCAGTTCACGAATTCATCCTGGTACACGAACGCATCGGAGCTGTTCGGCGACGTCGTGAATGCGCTGCCCTTGGCGGCGCGGCTGACCTTGAAGCGTGTGGCGAGCCGGTTGGCCCGATCCGCATCCGTGATGGTGACAGGGCCCGCTGCGTCGCCGGAGACGTAGCCGAGCATCGGGATGGTCACCATCAGGGCCTGCCCGCGAGCGAACGTCGGGTTCGCGGATCCAGTCACGTAGGCCCCGGGCGTCGTGGAGCTGCTCAGGTACTGGTCGTTCTGGTAGTTGAAATCCTTTCCGGCGTTGCTGTAGTTGTTCTCCCAGTTGTATGCCGTCAGTCGATTGCCGCCCAGGCGATTCAACGTCATCTCGACCGGTGGCATAGCACCATCCCAGCCCTGCGTGATGAAGTTGCCGCCGTAGATGAAGCGCGAGATCGCGTACGTCGAGCTGCCGTTGACGGTCGCGGTGATGTCCGCCGATGGCGCGAGGGAAACGGTCAGGGGGCGTGTCGTCGTGAGTGCCGTGCCTGCGACACTCGCCGTCACCGTTCGCGCCGTGCCGGCCGTCGTTCCGGTGAGCGTGGCGCGATACGTCGAGTCACCGGCGGTGAACGATGTCGCGGCGATCGTGATGTTGCTCGTGCCGACACCCAGCGCAAACGTGACGGTTTGTCCGCTGCCGATCTTGTTGCCGATCGCGTCGCGTGGTGTGACGACGGCCGTGCTGGTGCCGTTCACGGGGATGGTGTCCGGCGCCAGCGTGAAGAGACTGTTGCCGGACGAGAACGCGCCCGCGCGCACACGCACCGGGAACGTGACCGGCGCGAGTCCGGGCGATGAAAACCTGATGCGACCACTGCCGACCATCGCGCTCAAATGCAGGGCAGGGAAGACGATCGAACCGTTCGCGTCGGTGCTCAGCGGACCACCGCCCTGCAGCGTGCTTCCCGCCCATGCAGTGGTGCCATTACTCAGCACCGCCGTGGCCGTGATCGCCGTGCCGGCCTGCGCCACTGCGCCGCCCGTCGCGTTCCGCAGCACCACCGTGACGCCGCTCATGATCGCGCCGCTCTGCACCAGTGCACCGCCGCCTGACGTATCCGGTACCGCGGTGATCGCGAGCGCAGTTGCGGTGTTCGGTGGGGCGTTGGTGGACACCGTGAGTGGTGGCGCGGTCGTCAACGCCACGCCGTTCACTGTCGTGGTGACTGTCGCTGCCGTGCCGACGGTCACGCCGGTGATGCTCGCACGATACGAGGAATCGGCGCTGCTGTAAGTCATCGCGCCGACCGTCGCCACGCTGACACCAGTGCCTGTGCTCAGCACGGCGCTGACGACCTGTCCTGCGCCGAGCTTGCCTCCGGCGCCGTTGAGCGGCGTCACGGTCAGCTGTGACACTCCGCCCACCGGGATCTCGGCCGGAGAGACCGTGACGGGACTCGACGCGACGACGAGACCTGGTTGCACGACGACCGTCATCGATCGTGTCGTCGCGAGCTCGGTGCCGTTCACTGTCGCGCGCAGCGTCGATGCCGTGCCGCGCGCGACGGCCGTGAACGTGGCGCGGTATGACGAATCACTGGCCTGATACGTGGCGGCGGTGAACGTGCCGCCGCTCGTGCCGCCGCTCAGCGCGAACGCGATCGACGCGCCACTGCCTAGTGCGGAGCCCGCGGCGTCGCGTGGCACGACGGCGAGCTGGCTGGTGCTGTCGACGTAGAGTGAGTCACGTGTCGCCGTGAAGGTGCTGCGCGTGTTGGAGACCACGCCGGCCACGACCTGCACCGGAAATCCGGTCGCGGTCAGCGTGCCGGACTCGAATCGGATCCGGGCGGCACCCGACGGCGCCGTGAGCGCGATGCCGGCAAACGTCGCCTGCCCCTGCGAATTGGTGCTGACGGTATTGCCGCCCGTCAGCGTCGCATTCGGGAGTGTCTGGCCGGCGGTGCTGGTCGCCCTGCCGCTCACCGCAACGCCAGCCTGTCGGACTGCGACTCCGCTCGCATCGACCAGCTGCACGGCGACGCCTGTCCAGACTGCGCCGCTCAGCGTGCGATAGCCGCCGATGGTATCTCCGGGCAGCGTGATCATGCGCAATGCAACGGCGGGCGACGGCGGAACGGCGGCCTGGATGCCGGTGAACAGCAACGTCGTGGTGAGCTGCGCGCCATTCACGTTCACGCGCAGCGCGCGCGGCGCGGCAGGCGCGTTGACCGTGATCGTCCCGCGATACGACGAATCGCCGGGGACGAAGGTGAACGCGCTCACCGTGGCCAGCGCCTGGTCGCCGTCCAGTGCGGCCGTCACTTGTTCGCCAGCGCCTCGCTTGTTGCCGTCGGCATCGAGCGGCATGATCGTCACCTGCGATGCACCGCCGACCGGCACGCTGTCGGGTGCCATCGCGACCGCGGACGCACTGCGCGACAGGCCGCCAACACGCAGGCGCAGCGGGAATGTCACCGCGGGCAGCGTGTCGATTCTGGCGGCAAGCACCGCATCCCCGGTCCGCCCCGTCAGAACGAGATCAATGACGCGAGCGACGCCGGCGGTATCCGTGGCTGTCGCACTGCCTCGTCGGATCTGGATTCGCGTGCTGGCAACGCCGCTCGGTTCGACGACCGTGAGCGTCAGCATCCGCCCGGCCTGTTTCACCGGCTGCCCCGACGCGTCGCGCAGCTGTACGAGCAGCGAGCTCGGCAGGCTATCGTTCGCCTTTCGCTCCAATGGCGCGGCGGCGTCGAATGGCGTCAGGAGTGCGATGGACGTTGCGGGTTCCGTGTCCGGCGGTATCGGCTCGGTCGCCGCGGCATCGCCGCAGGCGGTGAGACCGGCAAGAAGTGCCAGGCGAACCAGTCGGGCTGGAGCAGGGAAATGAGCAGCGTCGCCCATGTCGATACGTAAGAGAGAGAAGAGAAACCAAACTCTTCATCGCGCGGACGCACGAAATGGGCCAATGCATGAGTCGCTCGCGCATCGAGCAAACGAGCTGATCATTAACACAGCGATCGTGGGTGGGAGTAGACGCTCCTCCCCACCATCGGTAGACGTCCGGCTACACGAGCCCGAGATGCTTGAGCACCGCCGCCGGTGGCCCATCCCACTTCGCCAGCGGCACGTTCCCGATGTACTGCAGGTCCTTCATCCCGGCGTCGGTCGTGTAGAATCCGCTCGCCGTCAGGTCCCGGATCTGATCGAAGAAGCGTGCAGCCGCGACGAACTCCGGCTTGGCTTTCGCCGAGTAGCAGATGTCGTCGCAGATCTGTGTCTTTTCCGCGACCGTCAGCGCGATGAAGCGCTTCGTGAATCGTTTTCCGCTCTCGACATCCAGCCACGTCAGCCCGCCACGCACCCGTACCAGCGCGCGCTCGGCCCAGTCGTACGGTGCACTCACGTATTCGTTGATGTACGCCGGCACACCCACCGCCGACGCACTCGGACTCGTGTCGTCAGCCGGAATGATCATGTCGCAGAGCGCCGCAAGGGTGACCAGTTCCGTTGCCGTGAGCAGGCGCGGCCAGGTCGCCTTGGCATTCAGCAGATCGGGATCGGTGATCGTGCCACGCGGTCCTGATTTCGGCGGCACCGGAGCGGCTGCAGTTCGCGGTCTCGGCGCCGCCTTTCCGCCGGGCCCGACAACCTGCTGCGCATCGGCGACCGATGGCAGCAATCCGTCGGCCAGCGAGGCAGTCGCTGCGGCGGCCGCCATCACCTTCAGTGCGTCGCGCCGATCCATCGACGCGGGCGGCGGTGTCTGTTCGTCACGCATCAGATGTTCCCCCGCTGCATTTCCGCCAGGATGTGATCACATGTCCGCCAGGCCAGCGCGAGAATCGACAGCGTCGGATTCTTGTCGGCGTTCGACACGAATACGGAGCCATCGGTGACGAAAAGATTCTTCACGTCCCACGACTGACAGTACTGGTTCAGCACGGAGGTCTTCGGGTCGGTTCCCATCCGGCAGGTGCCGACTTCGTGGATGATCTCACCGCCGTTGGCTATCGCCTTCGCGCCATCGGTCTGCACCGTGCCCTGCACCTTGCCACCCATCGCGACGATCATCTCGGCGAAGGTCTTCTGCATGTGCGCCGCCTGCTTCGTCTCGTGCTCGGACCACTTCCAGTGAAAGCGCAGGACTGGAATGCCCCACTGATCCACCACGGTCGGATCGATCTCGCAGTACGAGTCCTCATTCGGGATCATCTCGCCGCGACCCGAGAAATACATGAAGCTTCCGTAGTAGCGGCGTGCTTCCTGCTTGAATCGCTTGCCGTACGCACCGTCGGTGAAGTTCTCGAGGCCACCGAAGATGCCAGGACCAGGCATGTCGCGACCGCCACCGAATTCGATGTGGTAGCCCCTCGCAAATCCGAGCTTGCCGGCCAGCTGCTCCTTGTACTGCCACCACGGCACGTACATGTGCATGCCGCTGGCGCCGTCCTGATTGTGGGGCGGCAGGTTCTCGAGCGCCGGAATCTGCCCGCCGATGCCGGCACCGACCGTATCCATCAGGTACTTGCCGACCAGCCCACTGCTGTTGGCGACGCCATTCGGGAATTGCGGACTCTTCGAGTTCAGCATGATGCGCGCGCTCTCGCACGCACTCGCCGCGAGCACCACCACACGCGCCTTCACCTGCCGATCGGTGCGCGTCGTCTTGTCGATGTAGTGCACCCCCGTCGCCTTCCCGCTGGCGTCGAGAATGAGCTCACGCACCATGGCATCGGGCACGATGTCGACGTTGCCGGTCATCATCGCCGGCGGCAACAGCACCGTGGTGGACTGGAAATTCGCCTTCACCGAGCAGCCCCACCCGCACGGCGTCGCCCACAGGCACGCCGCTCGCTGGCGCATGGACTGCGCGAGCACCTTCTGCGCGAGAGGATTGTTCGGGTGGATCTTCTTCGGCAGCACGTCCGCATCCTGACGCTGCGTCATGATCGCGAGATGCGCCGGAATCACCGGGATGCCAAGTGGCGCCGAATGTTTCTTCGTCAACAGCTCGGGTGCGCGTGGTGCCGGCGCGGGCTGCAGCACACCGGCTGGTGACCCGGGCGTGTTTTCGAGATTGTCGTCGCCGCCGTAGACACCGATCAGCATCTCGGTGCGATCGTAGTACGGCGCCAGGTCGTCATACGACAACGGCCAGTCGGCACCGAGGCCATCCCGCGTCTTCGGCTTGAAATCGTACTCGCCCATGCGCAGCGAGATGCGGCCCCAGTGATTCGTGCGGCCGCCGAGCATGCGTGCGCGCCACCATTTGAAGTCGGTGCCCGGTGCGTTCGTGTAGGGCTCGCCGGGCACATCCCATCCACCGTCCACCGTCGCGTCGAAGAACCCGAACGGCTTGTGCTTCGTGCCGGCGCCGAGCAGCGGGGCCTGACGCGGCAGCTTGAACATCGGCGTCTCGCGGACCGGGTCGTAGCTGCGCCCCGCTTCGAGGACACACACCTTGAGTCCGGCCACCGCCAGCTGGTATGCCGCCATGCCGCCGCCGGCGCCCGAGCCGACGACGATCACGTCGTAGTTGGTCTGCGTCTTGGGACTGGCCTGAACCACGTCGTGCGCTCCTGGTAGGGTCCGGCGGGAACATAGCGAGCGCGCACTTGTGCGCAGAGTCTCGCTGGCCTGCCAAATCCGGCAGAAACCCGGCATCGATTGCTCGCGTACCACCGCCTGTCCCGCCACCGCCTCGTCCAGCCTTCGCCGCACCACGCATGCACCCGAATCCGACCACCACCGCCCTCGGCATCGGCGGCGAAGCGTTGTTCGCCAATCCGCTGCGCACACTGCTGTCGACACTCGGCGTGATCATCGGCGTCGCGTCACTCGTCGCGGTGCTGTCGCTCGGCGACGGCATGCAGGCCGCCGCACGAAGTCAGGCGGAGCGACTCACCGGTGTGCAGACGGTCATGCTGACGCCGAAGACGACGGAGCAGGTCGACGGCGTGTGGGTGCCCGTGCGCAACTATCCGGTCTTCTCACCGGACGACGCGGCCGAGGCGTTGACGGCGACCGGCGCGCGCGGCATGTCATTGGTGGTGAGTGCCGGTCTCACGATCGACAATCCCGGCACGAACAGGCGACGCGCGGCCACCGTGTCGGGCGTCTTGTCGCGTGCCGATCAGTTCCACGCACTCGAACTCGCGGACGGCCGATTCTTCACCGACGCCGAGGCGGAGCGCGGCGCGCCGGTGATCGTGCTCAGTCACAAGCTCGCCGAGGAACTGGCACCCGATCGAGATCCGCGTCGCATCGTCGGCAGTCTGGTGCGAATCGATGGCACCACGCTGACGGTGCTCGGCACGCTGGCCGCATACGAAGGTGAGACCGCGTCAGCGGCGTATGTGCCGTTCGTCACCGCACCGAAGGTCTTCCCGGCCGTTACAGCGCCGCGACCGACGACGATGATGTTGCGCGCACCGTCCATCGAAGCCGTGGAAGCGTTGCGCAACGCCGCCGAGGACTGGGCTGCGCAGCGCTTCGCCACCCGGCTGCGCAAGATCGAGATCCAGACGCAGAAGATGCGCCTCGCCCAGACGGAGCAGGGCATCCTGATCTTCAAGATCTTCATGGGCGCCATCGCCGGCATTTCACTGGTGGTCGGCGGCGTCGGCATCATGAACGTGCTGCTCGCATCAGTCACGGAACGCACGCGCGAGATCGGTGTGCGCAAGGCACTCGGCGCGCGGGGACGCGACGTGCTGCTGCAATTTCTCGCCGAGTCGGTGGCGATCTCCGGCGCCGGCAGTGCGATCGGCGTCCTGCTCGGCATCTCGGGTGCCTTTCTCGTGACGGCCATCATCCGGGTGCAGGCGCACGCGCCGTTCTTTCATGCCGGTTTCTCGTGGTCGACAGTATTGGTGGCGGTGGCCAGCTCCGTCGTGGTGGGCCTCGTGTTCGGGATGTATCCGGCCCTGCGGGCGTCGCGCATGAGTCCCATCGACGCGATCCGACACGAATAGGACTGTGTGGTACATGCCGGTTGCGTGGGCGGTTCGCAATCGTGACCGGTCGCGACGATCACTCGTCACACTGGCAGACCGCGATGTACCCAGCGCCGTAGCCCTCGGGCGACTCGACGCACGCAGCATCGCAGCGCCCCGTGCTCCACGATCATGGCTCTCGAGTCCACCGAACAGGCTCCGCTCACACCGTCCCAGCAGGCGCGACTCGAGCGCTTGCGCCAGCCGCCGGCGACGGTGCCGGCGTCGATCCGACTGGCAGACCAGATCGACTAGGCGTGTGACGTCGTGGATCGCGACCGGGTTAGGGCGGCCATGGCCCGCCATGACGAAGCGTCGGCGTGGCAGGTGCTCTGCGACCGCGGTTGGCCCGGCGATGTGCGGCTCGACGATGTCGACCTGACCCCTGTCTTTGCCTGGCTGGCCGCGTGGTCGGAGTTCACGTCGCTCCCGCTGGAGGTCACGACGCCTCAGGACAGGAAGAAGTTCGAGTGGATTCTGGAGCGGCTGATGATCTGCGAGGCACCGCTGCGACTGGCACTGCCCGGTGGTTTGTGGCAGGTCGTCGGCGTGCTCGATGGCATGGGCCGCGCGACGTTGTCATGCGCGCTGCATGCGCTCGTCGCGTGTGTCGATGCGCGTAGGCTGCACGCGACGGCCGTCACGCGATGCAATGACTTGTTCGAACGCTTTGCGCTCTTCCGCCATCAGGCGCGGTCGCTTGGTGTGCGTGCGCCACTCGCGCCACAGGATGTGCGTGCGTGGCGTGCGACGGCGTTGGTCCTTCGCGGATTGCAGGCGTAGCGGATGATCGTCGTGCAGGTGTCCGGCGTGCACGGCGCTGGCCAGTCAGCGCCGCCCTGCACATATTTCACGCGTGATTCGAGTGCGTCTCGCGGCAGTCTCGCTGAGCGCCTCGGACAGAACGCGGCGTGCTGCCGCTGGCGTTGCGATGTACCGGACCAGGGGCGCGGACGCCTCGGGCGGTACCATCCACGTTGATCGGGCCTGTGCTGAATCGCCTGTGACCGTCCTTGCTGGCGCGATCATGAATTCCGACGTGGAACAGTCGCGACGCGACGCCGATGTGGCTCGGGCAGACATCGGACGTCGGGCCGGGCGTCTTGCCGCCGTGATCGACACGATGTGCGACGATGGGGAAGCGGTCCTGCGAATCGCCGTCGCGGCTCGCGATGAGCAGCGCGTCGCGTGGCTGGTACTGTGTCATACAGGCTGGCCGAACACGACGCTCACGAGTCCGATCGACCCGCGGCTGACTGCCGACTGGCTCGAGGCGTGGACGGAATACGTCGCCATGCCCGTGCAGCTGTGGTCCGCCCGCGAGATGGTATTGCAGCGTCGTATCCTTCGCCGACTCCACCGGTGCGAGACGACGTTGCGTCCGGAGCTTCCGCAGCGCGTCATCGACCTGATCGATCCGCTCGACCGCACGGGTCGAGCGACGCTGGCGTTCGTGCTGCGCGCCTTGCAGCAATGGCTCGATGCCACGGCGCGGTACGACGCCAGCGCACAGCTCAAGCAGAGCCTGCGCACCTGCGCCTCGCTGCTGCAGCGCCAGGCGGCGCAACTTGGGCTGTCGGCGCCGATGGCGCCGCTCGATCTGTCGGAGTGGCGCCGCGTCGCGGATGATGCCCGAGCACTCGCCCCCGCTGCCGCATCCCGTCGCCTGTTCTCCGTCGCCCGCGCCGCCTCGCTCGTCGGCCAGTATCCCTGATCGTCTGGTGTAGGTAGGCTGCGGCATGCCGCCGCGCCGTCCGACCGTCGTCGCTGACCCCGTCAGCCGTGGATCCACACCGCCTACGCGATCGCTGAAGGAGCGGCTCGGCGCGATCCGCAACATCCCGCCGTTTCTTTCGCTGATCTGGACGACCAGCAAGCCGCTCACGATGTGGACGGTGCTGCTGCGCCTGGTCCGCGCCGTGCTGCCCGTCGTCTCGCTGTACGTCGGCAAGCTGATCATCGACGAAGTGATGGTGCGCAGTGCGACCAGCGGGTCGCCCATCACGATCACCGGATGGCTGACGGCCGTGACGTCCGAGCGGCTGCTGCTGTTGCTGGGCGCTGAATTCGCACTCGCCGTCGTGTCCGACGTGCTGGGACGTCTGGTATCGCTGTTCGACTCGCTGCTGTCCGAACAGTTCTCGAACGTGACGAGTGTTCGGCTGATGGAGCATGCCGCCACGCTCGATCTCGAGGATTTCGAGGACAGTGAGCAGCAGGACAAGCTGGAGCGCGCCCGTCGCCAGGCATCCGGCCGCATGACGTTGATGAACCAGCTGTTCGGGCAGGCGCAGGACCTCATCACGATCATCAGCTTCGGCATCGGCATGGTGGCCTACGCGCCGTGGCTGATCGTGCTGCTGTTCGTGGCGCTGATTCCGGCGTTCCTCGGCGAGGCGTACTTCAACGAGCGCAGTTATTCACTCGCGTATTCGCGCACGGCCGATCGTCGTGAGCTCGACTACCTGCGACAGACGGGTGCCAGCGTCGAGACGGCGAAGGAAGTCAAGATCTTCGGGCTGAACGGCTTCCTGATCGACCGATACAAGCAGCTGGCGGGCGATTTCTATCTCGCCAATCGGCAACTCGCAATCCGCCGTGCAGGCTGGGGTGGCCTGCTGACGGCGCTCGGGACATTTGGCTACTACGTGGCCTATGCGCTGATCGTGTTCCGCACGCTGACCGGCCAATTCTCGATCGGCGACCTGACGTTTCTCGCCGGCTCGTTCCGCCGGTTGCGCACCCTGCTGGAAGGATTGCTGATCGGGTTCACGCAGACGGCGAGTCAGGCGCTGTATCTCGACGACCTGTTCTCGTTCTTCGGCGTGATGCCCGAAATTCAGTCGCCGCCGGATGCCCGTCCGTTCCCCGCGCAATTGCAGCACGGGATCGAGTTCGAGAATGTCGGCTTCCAGTATCCCGGCGCGGAGCGTTGGGCGGTGCGCAACCTCAGCTTCACGTTGAAGGCCGGCGAAGTCCTCGCGCTCGTCGGTGAGAATGGCGCCGGCAAGACGACAATCGTGAAACTGCTGGCGCGACTCTACGATCCGGATGAAGGCCGCATCCTCGTGGATGGGCACGACATGCGCGAGTTCGATCTGGAGGATGTGCGCGCCAACATCGGCGTGATCTTCCAGGACTTCGTGCGGTATGCGATGAGCGCCGGCGACAACATCGCCGTCGGTCGCATCGAGGCGCGCGGGGACCAGGCACGCATCGAGAAGGCGGCGGACCGGAGCCTTGCCAGCGAGGTGATCGCGAAGTTGCCCAAACGGTACGATCAGGCGCTGGGCAAGCGGTTTCGGAAGGGTGTCGATCTGTCCGGCGGCGAGTGGCAGAAGGTCGCCATCGCTCGCGCCTACATGCGGGATGCACAGCTGCTCATTCTCGATGAGCCGACGGCCGCGCTCGATGCACGTGCGGAGTACGAAGTGTTCGAGCGGTTCAAGGAGCTGAGCGACGGGCGCACGGGCGTGCTGATCTCGCACCGGTTCTCCAGCGTGCGGATGGCGGACCGGATCCTGGTGCTCGCGGACGGCCGCGTGGAAAGCGCCGGGACGCACGCCGAGCTGTTGGCGCAGCAGGGGCGGTATGCGGAGTTGTTCGAGCTGCAGGCGGCGGGGTATCGGTAACCGCACCGGACCTGATATTTCATGTGGCGGCCCTAACAAACCGTCGAGCGGCCGTGTAGCCTGTTCCCGACGAGGCCGCCCTGAAGGAAGGGCACGGTCTCTCGTCGCGCCCGGTTAGTGTTCAGCACGATTCGTCGCGTCGCCCGGGCTCGCTTGCCGAGCGTCTGCTCACCTCAGTGCACGACCACGGTCACTGCATCTGTATGCTGAATCCTGACGGCCGCACGAGCGAGACGCTGAACGACGCCGGGGCGACCGTATTCCAGTTGCTCGGCGGCGAGTTGTCAGCCATCGACACGTGGACGCGCGTCGACTTCAGCTGGATGTTCGACGGGTCTGCCCAGTCGCGTGACGCCGTCGGCTACGCCGGCCTGCCGATGTCGTATCGTGTCGCCGGCCTGACGCTCGGCGACGCGGATGCCGCGCCGTGCTGCCCGCCATTCATCGTCGAGATCTCGCCAGAGCGACTGATCGCCCAGGTGGTGTGGCAGCGCGATGACGTCTATCGCTCGCGTCTCAGCGAAACGGTCCCGGCCGTGTTGCACCGGTGGGCCGCGGGCAGCCTCACCAAGAACCTGCGCGTGGTGCGCTTCGTGGACGGTGATGTGGGCCTGGAGGCCGACCTGCACGTCGCGGACTCCACACCGGTCGCGTCACTCCGAGAATTCGTCACGGCGTTTTCCTGGGACGTGGCGGCGCTGCATGCGTGCGAGACCGACGGTACACTGCGCACGACCGAGGAATGGGTGCGCGTCGCCGCACTCTCGATTTCACGCTCGACGCCAGCGATTCCGCTGCGCGAGCACATCGCGCCGGAATGGCATTCGTGGGAATCTCCGCGCGGTGTGTTCTGCAGCCTCCAGCCGAGCGGCGGCTTGTGCGAGAGCGACAACGTGCTCTACTCGGTGCGTCGTGACGTGTCGATGCTCGAGCCATTGACGACCATGCCGGGCCATCGCAGCGAGTGGGACATATCGCGACTCACGGAGATCTGGCTGGCGCGCGATGGGGCGACCTGCTTTGCGCGCTCGCTGCTGCTCGATGGATTCGTGGCCGGCAAGGATGGCGAGTGGCGTCCGGTCGACGCCGGGAAGGTGACGGCGATCGCACCGTGGCAGGATCACGGCTTCCTGCTTGGCATGCACGATGGACGCGTCGCAGTGCTCGATGGTGCGCAGTCGATCGGGCTGCGCCGCCGCCTGACGAAGATGCACGGGCGCTTTTCGCGACTCGTCGTGGCCGGCGATCGCGCCATCGGATTGATCGGGTCGACGCTCGTCAGCGCGCGAGTGCGGCCCGATGCTGATGGCCGGAAGCCCGCCGCCGAGGCGTGGGATGTGTCGCTCGAACTCTCGATGTCGTTCGACAACACGAGCGAGCTCGATGTCGACACGTGGGCCGCGTCACCGTCCGTTGCGGTGCTCGGTGATGAGTGTATCTCGCTCTTCGACGCGCACACCGGCGTTCATCGCGCGCGGTACACGGTGAACCAGGCGAAGCATGTGAAGTGGATCGGCCCGAGCTTGCTGATGGTGCTCGACACCCTCGAGTCCCGCGCGGAGGCCCGCACGCGCGTGCGGGTGCTCGATGTCTCGAGCGGACGCTGGACCGAACCGGTGGTGACGGCGTGCGTGTCACGCGTGGCGGTCCGCGGCGATGAGATCCATGTCGGCTTTGCCAATCAGTCGATCGCCGTCTGGGATCGGCACGAGGTGTGTCGCGGTATCGGCGCGTGGACTTTCCGAACCGAAATTTCAGAAGGCTCGGCCGGCACGAGTGAACAGTCGCGACGAGCAGTGCCGCCGGCGCAGCAGCCGATCACCGACCCCCTGACCAACGATTCCCGCTGACGTTCAGCGCGTGCGGATCAGTGATACGCCTGTTCCGCACGCGTGGTCGCGTTACGGCTTCGTCGTGCGGGCGCGCGTCGGAAGTGGTGTGCTGACCGGCGCTGCAGATGCACGGTGTTCATGCTTGCCGTCGAGTTTGCGTGCGTGCGAGGCGACCTTTCCGCCAACGGACAGCGCCGCCGGCTTGCCTTTCGGCGACCGCGCGAAATACATGGAGAGCGAGTCAGTCTGCGCGCGGGTTTCGGCGCTGGTCGAACGCGCTTCCTTCGCGTCGGTCGCCGCCGCCTGGGCGCCGGCGATTGCGGGCGCTGCGCACAGCGCCACGAGTGCAGCAGCGGTCATCGTGCTTGCGCGAAACGCAGCGAGCCTTTCCAGAATTGCACGAGTCATGTCATGGTCTCGAAACTGTGGTCCAGCGTGACGTGCCGCTGACGGAATCCACCATCCGCGCCAGTGTGTCGAGCATGCGCGGATGATCGCGGCACCCTTCGTCCCAGCGCACACGATGCGCACCGCCTTCACCACTGACGGTCAATTCCACGGTCGGCAGGTCGGCGACATATGCCCCGCAGCCCGGTGAGTCGTACTCGATGGTCGATGGCACGCGCCGGAACTCACGCGCCGCGAACGCCGCCTGAAGCGCGGCGACCTCGGCTGCGGTGATGCGTGTCGAATCCGTTCCGACGGGTCGCACGAAGCGTGCTCCGGAAAAGCGCACACCGCCATCCGCCTGCACGAACACCGTGTAGATGGGGAAGGTGCCGTGACAGGCGCCACGATCGAGCGATACCACCGTCGTCGTGTCCACCGCCACTGCACCGGAATCGGCGGCGCTGCCGCGCG
>JACMLX010000199.1 GCA_014379355.1 Gemmatimonadaceae bacterium | reverse complement strand
GTTCTTCGAGCTGTGGCGCACACGTGCCGACTGGCGGGTGTCGGGCAGTGTGCCGGCGTACCTCTACGCAGCGGTGCGCAACCGCGCGCTCAGCATCCGCCGCCGCGATGCGGTGGAAGCGCGATGGACGGAAGAGGAGGGGCGCGAGGAACTGCGCGCACTCAGTCCGTCACAGGGGGCCGACACACTCCTCGAGGACGCAGAGCGTCAGGCACAATTGGAGGCTGCGATCAATCGCCTGCCACCGCGCTGCGCGCTGATCATGCAGATGCGCTGGCATGGCGGTCTCAGTTACAGCGAGATTGCGAGCACGCTCGGCATTTCGACGAAAGGTGTCGAGAACCAGCTGAGTCGTGGCCTCAAGGCGCTGCGGCTGGAGCTGGCAGGCGACTGAAGTCGGATCGCCGTGGGGTTTTGTGCTGGCCGCGTGTCTCACTCGCGACCTCACCCCGCCACGATGACCGACGAACCCTCGCGCGACCCGTTGCTGCTGGACCGATATCTCGCCAACGAGCTCTCGCCGGCTGATCGCGCGCGAGTGGAGGCCTGGCTCTCGGCGCGTCCTGCGGATGAAGCACTCCTGCGCACGATGCCGCGCGACATTCTCGGTGCAGCGCAACTCGTCGACTCCGACGCATCGTGGCGACGGCTCTCAGCCCGCATCGCCGCGCCTCTGGACGATGATCTCGCCGATCGGCGAGCGCGGCGATCGGCCGAGCGTCCGATAGAGCAGCGCCGCCCGTGGGTACGACGCATTGCAGCAGTCGCGGCCGCGCTGGTCGTCGTGATCGGTGGCGTCGCCACGTGGCGGATAACGCGTGGTGGCGAACTCGTGGCACCGCGCGGTCAGGATGTCACGGCGACGCTGCCGGATGGCACGCGGCTGACACTGGCGGCGGGCAGCCGTGCGACATGGCCGGCCAATTTCGGGTCGCGCACCCGTGACATCGCGCTCGAGGGTCAGGGACTGTTCGACGTCGTGCACGATTCGACACGCCCCTTTCGCGTGACGACGCGTGACGCGGTGGCTGAGGATGTCGGTACCCGATTCGTGGTGCGGTCGTGGCCGGAGTTGGCGAGTGTGGAAGTCGCGGTGGACGAGGGGCTCGTGGCGCTCATGGACACGGTGCACCCGCGTGACGCGCGCACCACCGTGCTCAGTGCCGGACAGCTGGGCCGCCTCATGCCGTCCGGACGTGTGCAGGTGACGACTGATGCCGACGTCGCAATGGCATGGACGCGCGGTCAGCTCGCGTTCGACAACCGACCGCTTCGCGAGGTGCTTCCTGCCCTCGGCCGGCGGTTCGACGTCGATCTGCGCGCGGATCCGTCGCTGTCCGATCGACGCCTGACGGCGCGCTTCGCCGCAAGATCGCTTGATGAAATCCTCAACGCGATCGCGCTCTCGCTGGACCTGCGTGTCGTCACCAGCGGCCGCGCATTCACTCTCACCCCGATCATCCGATGAGTCGCCGCGTGGTGCATGGCGTGCTGCTGTCATTGTGTGCGGCAGCAGTACTGGGCGCACAGACCCGTGCTGTTGCCGATGCGGATCTGCCGGCGGGCTACCGCTCCCTGACAGACGCATCCGCGACGACCGGACCGCTTGCTGCCGCCGTCACGGTCAACGTGACGCAGCGCGCGCTCGGCAGCATCATCCTCGACATCGCGCGGCAGTCACACGTGTCGTTCGCCACCGACCCGTCACATCCGGGGATGGATGCGCTCTGTGACTTGAGAGTCACCGATGTCCCGGCGCGCGACGCGATTCAGCGCCTGCTGCAGGGTACCGCGTTTCGTGCGATGGTGAGCCCGACGGGACAGATCGTCATTGCGCGGCGGCCGACCGAGCGCTCGCTGGACGCGTTCGCCGCATCGCAGGGCGGGCGTCTGCGCCTGAGTGGATACGTCCGGAGCCTGGCCAGTCGCGAGGTCCTTCGGCGCGCGCAGCTCGTGGTCGATAATGACGCCATTCGTGTCGAAAGCAACGACGACGGATTCTACTCGCTGCTGTTGCCGCCCGGCGCACACCGGTTGCGCGTTCGTGCGATCGGGTATGCGCCGCTCGACACGGCACTCACCATCACGGCCAGCGTCGCGCGCGACATCCTGCTGCCGACGCGGAAGGTCACGCTGGCCGCCGTCACGGTGCAGGCCGATGCCAAGGGCGATCGCCCCGACCTCGATCCGCGCACACCCGACATGAGCGTGGTCCGGCTCGACCTTGCGGCCGTGAAGTTGCTGCCGACCGTGCTCGGCGAACCCGATCCGATTCGCAGCCTGACACTGCTTCCCGGCGTCTCCCTGTCGAGTGACGCGTCGACCGCATTCAGCGTACGCGGCGGCGCGGCCGACCAGAACCTGTTTCTGCTCGACGAGGCGACCGTGTACAACCCGAGCCATATCCTCGGGTTCCTGAGCACGTTCAACGCCGACGCGGTCGACAACGTGACGCTGTACAAAGGTGCAATTCCGTCCAAATTCGGCGGCCGGCTGTCGTCGGTCGTGGACGTGCGCCAGCGGGAAGGCAACGGCAACGAGTTCACGGGCTCCGCGTCCATCGGCCTGCTGTCCGGACGTGGACTGCTCGAAGGCCCGCTGCCGGGAAAGCTCGGATCGTACATGTTCGCAGCGCGTCGATCGTGGGCCGACCTCTTCACCGGATTGTCGAGCGATACGAGCATCCAGAATGCACGTGCGTACTTCTACGACATCAATGCCAAGACGAACGTGCGGCTCGGCGCCGGCGGCGCACTGCTGCTCTCCGGCTATCTGGGCCGGGATCGTTTCTCCGGCGGCGGTGACTTCGGTGCCGGCTGGGGCAATCGCGCAGTCACGCTGCGATGGAACCAGGCCGTGAGCGGTCGGCTGTTCTCGAAGGTGACTGCGGCGTGGGGTGACTACGACTACGGCCTCGACATCGTGACCGGCACGCGGGACTCGATCGTCTGGAAGTCACGCATCGCAAGCGTGAATCTAAAACTGGACGAGACCTGGTATGTCTCCCCGACGAACACGATCGAGTTCGGCACCGAGGTGACGGACCAGGGTATCCGGCCCGGCGACCTGACGCCGATTGGCGCCGAGAATGCGTATACCGCGCGCAGTGTGCAGCAGCGCCGGACACTGATGCCGGCGGCGTGGGTCGGCCAGGAGATTCAGCTCGCTTCGCGCGTGTCGGTGCGATACGGTCTGCGGTACGCGGGCTATGCGCGCCGGGGACCGGCGACGTTGTACTCCTATGTCGACGATGCACCCGTCGTGTATTCCGCCACGCTCGGTCGCTATGAGCCCGGCGTCGTGCGCGACAGTACACGCGTCGGACGCGGCTCGCGCATTTCGTCGGCCGGTGGGTTCGAGCCGCGGATCTCCGGTCGCGTGATGGTGACCGACGCGTCCAGCATCAAGGCCAGCTACTCCCGCACGCAACAGTTCCTGTTGCTGGTGTCGAACACCAACTCGATCAGCCCACTGGATGTGTGGGAACCTGCCGGACCGTGGATCAAGCCGCAGGTCGCCGATCAGTACGCGATCGGCTACAGCGCAACTCGCGATCGGTACGAACTGAGTGTCGAAGGCTACGTCAAGACGGCGCGAAACGTCGTGGATTTCATCGACGGCGCCGACGTGTTGCTCAATCCGCGCATCGAAACGCAGATGGTGCAGGGCAATGGTCGGGCGTACGGACTGGAGCTGCTGGCACGACGGTCCGCCGGTACGGTGACAGGCTGGATCAGCTACACGCTCGGGCGTTCGGAACAGCGATTCACGGTGCCTGGCAACGGTGGCGTCTCGATCGGTGGCGGCATCAATGGCGGACGATGGTATCCGAGCCCGTTCGACAAGACACACAACCTCTCCGTCGTTGCATTGCGACCGCTCGGTCCGAAGTGGACCGTCGGTGCCACGTTCGCCTTCGCCACCGGACTGCCGACCACCTTTCCCACCGCGCGGTATCTCCTCGACGGTCTGCTCGTGACCGAATACGGGTCGCGCAACGGTGGTCGACTGCCGAACTACCACCGTCTCGACCTGAGTGCCACGCGGAAGTATCGACGCGGGGAGCTGCAGTTCGGCGTGCTGAATGCCTACAACCGCTTCAATGCGCAGTCGTTGCGCTTCCGGCAACGCACCAACAACGCACTCGTCACGGAAGCCGTGCAGACGTCGATCTTCGGCATCGTCCCCAGCGTGTCCTATGCCTTCCACTTCTGAGTTTCGTCGCGGGTTGCGCCTTATCACCGCCGCGCTGGTGTCCGTCATCGCCACCGCCTGTGAGCGCGTCGTGACGGTGAACGCACCAGCATCGGAGACGCGATTGGTGGTCGAAGCGCGCCTCGAGCGCGAGAAGGGCGCCGCATCGGCTGACCAGCAGATTCGCCTCAGCACGACGCAGGGTGTCTTCAGTACGGTGACGCCATCAGCGGTGCGTGGTGCGACCGTCGATGTCGTCGATGACTCCGGCGGCAAGACCGTGTTCGCCGAGTCGACGGCCGAACCCGGGGTGTACCGCGCCAGTGCGATGCGACTCGACGTCGGGCGCAGCTACACGCTCGAAATCGCGTGGAGCGGTGATCAGTACCGCGCCACCGAACGCATGCAGGCCGGTGTGGAGATGGACTCGCTCTTCTTTCGTCCGCGCTTCGGGCAGCTGAATCCAGGTCCGACATTGCGCGCGACGATCGCCGCGAAGGATCCCGGCACGCCAAAGAACTTCTACCTGTGGGACCAGTGGATCGACGGCAGGCGACTGGTCTCGCCCGACAGTGAGGTGAACAGTCGCGTCATCGCATCGGATGAACTGTTCAATGGGTCGCCGGTCCGGAATTTCCAACCCTATGATGGCTGGTCGGTGAGCGCGGGCCAATTGATTCGCGTCAGGCAGTTTTCCATTTCGGAGCAGGCGTACCGATTCTATCTGACGTTGTCGCAACAGGTTGACAACGATGGCTCGCCTTTCGGCGTCCCCGCCAGCAGCGTCCGCGGCAATGTCGCCAACGTATCGCGTCCCTCCCGTGTCGCGCTCGGCTACTTCATCGCAGGGGAATACACCGAGCTCGAGCGGCGCGTACCTTAGCCATTCCAAATGTGATCGCATGGCACGGTGCTTGCGCCACCAGGCGACCGGGCACCCTCGCGCGATCGACGTTGAGAACGCGGCGCCGCAGTTTGTCAATTCAACTGTAGTTCCGTTCTAGACTACGTCTTTGTGCGCATTCCTCCCGTCCAGAGGCCGTGATAAAGGGCAAACCCGGTGAAAACCGGGGACGCAAAGCTACGAGGCTACCGTGATCGCAGTCTGCAGGACTGCCGCCATGCCAGTCGGGCCGCCCGGTGAAAAGGTACCCTCGTTCGGAGATCGGCATGCGGAAGTACACACACACACTCGCGGTGGCGCTTGTTGCGCTCGTCGCGTTTGTGCCTGGTTGCACGGACAACAGCGGCGTTGAACCCGCCTCCCCATCACTCGCAGTCAACAGTTCGCGACTCAGCGTGTCGCCTGCCACGGCGTCTGTCGCAGTCAGCGCCACTGCGCAGCTCACCGCCATCATTCGTGATCGTAAAGGTCGCGTCCTGACCACCGCTCCCGCGTGGCGATCATCCGCTGCGGGCGTTGCAACGGTCAGCAGTGCAGGGCTCGTGACCGGTGTTGCTGCCGGTACCGCCACGATCACGGCCAGTTATGGCTATTACACCGCGACGAGCGCGATCACCGTCACCGGTGGTGGTGGTGTCGTCGTCGTGCCACCGCCCACGCCGACCGGACCGAGCGATGTGACGTTCGCGGTCGATGCGAGCGCCACGTTCCCTATCTCGCGCTTCATCTACGGCGCGAACAATACGGCCGAGACGTGGGCCGGTGCGACGCCACCCGCAGAGATGACGTTCAATCGCAACGGCGGCAATCGCGCGACGGCGTACAACTGGGAGAACAACTACAGCAACGCCGGTAGCGACTACAACTTCCAGAACGACCAGCTGTACAGCAGCTCCACCGCACCCGGCGAGGGCGTTCGCGCTCGTGCAACGCCGACGTTCGCGCGTGGTCAGGCCTTCATGGCGACCATTCCGCTCATCGGATATGTCGCTGGCGATGCCTGTAACTGCAATGTGGGAACGTCGGATGCCAGCCGCGCCACGCGACTGGCCACGCGCTTCAAGGTCAGCAGAGCCACCAAGGGCAGTGCATTCAGCCTCACGCCGAATTCCACTGACGGTGTCGTGTATCAGGACGAATTCGTGAACTGGTTCGAGGCGAATTATCCTGGCCGTTCCACCAACGTCACGGCCCCTGTCTTCTTCTCGCTCGACAATGAGCCGGATCTCTGGCAGTTCACGCACAAGGAAATCCAGAGCGATTACAACGACAATCCGGCCACGCTCCGCATCCAGACCTACGCGGGCTTCAGTGACCTCAGCGCCGAGTATGCGAACGCGGTGAAGTCCGTGCTGCCGAATGCGATGGTCTTCGGTCCGGCGACCGCCACGTACACCGGTCTCACCACACTCGGACGGTACCCGAGCGCGGATCCGGCCTATGGCACGCAGAACTTCTTCGACGTGTATCTCGATCGGATGCGGGCGGCCAGCGGCGTGGCAGGCAGGCGCCTGCTCGATGTGCTGGACGCGCATTTTTATCCGCAGAACGGCACGGCCAACGGCGATATCGGCAACGATTACGCGCTGCAGGACAGTGCAATGATCCAGGCACGTGTTCAGGCACCGCGGTCGCTCTGGGATCCGACGTACAACGACGGCAGCTGGGTCACGAACGTGACGGCTGGTCCGATCCGACTGATTCCGCGACTGCGCGATCAGGTTGCCGCGCACTATCCCGGGACGAAGCTGGCCATCACCGAGTACTACTACGGTCGCGGCGGTGACATCTCCGGTGGTATCGCACAGGCTGACGTCCTCGGCATCTTCGGTCGGGAAGGCGTGTTCGCGGCGGCGCTCTGGGCCAACGCGGGCATCTGGGCCGCGCCGTACGGCGGTGACGGCAACAAGGCGTACGCGTACATCTTCGCGGCATTCCGCATGTTCCGGAACTACGACGGCAGCGGTGGCACGTTCGGTGATCTTGGCCTCAGGGCCACCACGACCAACAACGCGTCGAGCTCCGTCTACGCCAGTCGGAACGCCGCAGGTCAGGTGGTGCTCGTCGCCATCAACAAGACCACGACCCCGAAGGTCGCCAGCATTTCGCTGGCCAACGTGAGTGGGCTGACCAAGGCGCGCGTGTACATGCTCAGTGGTGCCTCGTCGACCCCGGTCCGACAGGCGGATCTCGTGGTCACCAGCAACACGACATCGTATGCGATGCCCGCCATGAGCGTTTCGACGATCGTCGTGACGCCCTGACAGGTAACGCAGTTCCGTAATGTGAGAGAGGCGTCGCGAGAAGATTCGCGGCGCCTCTTTCTGGTTCTGCTGCCCCGAAAGTTCGAAAAATGAGCGGCGGCCCTCCCGCGATGCGTTTCACGGGAGAAGTTTTGGAGAGCCTGAGCCAACGACTCCTCTCTCCTGACCATCGTTTATGCGGTCTGAACGCCTCATCCCCGCCGTCACAGCGGCGCTCGCGACAGCACTCACGCTCGTCGCGGCTCCGCTGCTCGCCCAACGTGCCGCAACCACCGCACGCGCCTCGAGTGCACCGGCGTATGATGGCGACTTGTATTCCTCGCCCACCGCGACGTCGAGTGCGTTCAAGGCGATGCGGTGGCGCAACGTCGGCCCGACGCGCGGCGGCCGTGCAAACGCGGTCGTCGGCGATCCGGTCAAGCCGTTCGTGTTCTACTTCGGCGGCGTGAACGGGGGCGTCTGGCGCACGGTGAACGGCGGGCAGACGTGGAGCAACATCACCGATGGCAAGTCGGACATCTCATCGGTCGGTGCGATGGCCATCGCGCCGTCGGATGCGAACGTCATCTACGTCGGGACCGGTGAATCCCAGCTGCGTGAAGACCTGACGCCGGGCACGGGCGTCTATCGCTCCACCGATGCCGGCGCCACCTGGTCGCGACTCGGCCTGCCCGACTCGCACCAGATCGCCGATATCATCGTCGATCCGCGTGATCCGGATCGAGCGTATGTCGCCGCCATGGGACACGCCTTCGGGCCGAACGCCGAGCGTGGCGTGTTCCGCACGACCGATGGCGGAAAGTCGTGGAAGAAGGTGTTGTTCATCAATGATTCGACAGGCGCGAACGACCTGACCATTGATCCATCCAATCCGCGCATTCTCTACGCGTCGATGTACAAGTTCCAGCGCACGCCATGGTCGATGCTCTCCGGTGGTGGGCGTAGCGGCATCTGGAAGACCGTCGACGGCGGCGACACATGGACCGAACTCACGTTCCGCCCGGGCATTCCGGCGAAACCCCTCGGCAAGATCGGCCTCGATGTGTCGCCGGCCAATCCGCGTCGCCTCTACGCGAGTATCGAGGCCCCCGACTCGTCGGGCGGCATCTTCCGCTCCGACGACGCCGGAGAGTCGTGGGATCGCATGAATACCGACCCTCGCTTCTGGGTGCGCTCCTGGTATTACTCGCAAGTCGCCGCCGATCCCCTGAACGAGAACACCGTCTACGTGATGAATCTGGGTGTCTTCCGGTCCATCGACGGCGGGAAGACATTCTCGCGGGTCCGAGTGCCGCATGGCGACACCCACGCCATGTGGATCGATCCGAAGGACTCGAAGCGGATGATCAACTCGAACGACGGCGGCGGCACGATTTCATTCGATGCCGGCGCGACCTGGTCGAGCATCTACAACCAGCCCACGGCGCAATTCTACCACGTCACCACCGACAACCAGTTTCCGTATCGCATCTACGGCGCGCAGCAGGACAATTCACCGGTGTCGATCGCCAGTCGAAGCGACGATGGATTGATCGGTGAGCGCGACTACTACAGCCCTGCCGGCTGCGAGAATGCCACTGTGGCCGTCGATCCGCGCAATCCGCTGATCACGTACGGCGGATGTTACATGGGCTCGTTCTCGCGCTATGATCACGGCCGCCGACAGGAGCGCGACATCTCGGTCGGCTTGCGCAACTACGACGGCTGGGCTGCCGGCGATGTGCCTGAGCGTTTTCAGTGGACGTTTCCGGTCCTGATCTCGCCGCATGATCCGCAGACACTCTACGTCACGTCGCAGCACGTCTGGCGCACGCGCAATGAAGGCGCGAGCTGGGAGAAGATCTCGCCCGACCTGACGACGCACGATCCGAAGACACTGTTGCGCACGGGCGGACCGATCCATGGTGAGATGACGGGCGCCGAGTGGTACGCGACGATTTATGCCTTCGCCGAATCGCCGAAGGCGAAGGGCGTGTTGTGGGCCGGCTCGGATGACGGCATGCTGCACCTGTCGAGGAACGGAGGCACGACGTGGGAGAACGTCACGCCGCCCGGCTACGGCCGACTGACGCGCACCGCACACATCGACGCGTCACCGCACGATCCGGCGACGGTGTACGTCGCGGCCAATCGCTATCAGCAGGACGACTTCGCGCCGTATCTCTGGAAGAGCAGTGATTACGGCAAGACCTGGACGAAGATCATCACCGGTATTCCGGCCAGCGCGTACACACGTGTGGTGCGCGAGGATCCGGTGCGTCGAGGC
Organism: Gemmatimonadaceae bacterium; assembly: GCA_014379355.1. Taxonomy (GTDB): domain Bacteria; phylum Gemmatimonadota; class Gemmatimonadetes; order Gemmatimonadales; family Gemmatimonadaceae; genus JACMLX01. The sequence goes on along the minus strand of JACMLX010000199.1, from coordinate 3,901 downwards.
CTGCTGTACGCCGGCACCGAAATCGGGGTCTGGGTGAGCATGGATGACGGTGCGAACTGGCAACCCCTGCAACTCAACCTGCCGCGCGTCAGCGTGCGCGACCTGACGGTTCATGGCAACGACCTGATCGCCGCTACGCATGGTCGCGCGTTCTGGGTGATCGACGACCTGTCGCCACTGCGCGAGATGACTCCTGATGTGATGCGGAAGGCCGTGCACCTGTTCCAGCCTGCGACCGCGATGCTCTGGGATGGCGGCGGTTGGCAGCGCGACGGTGCCGCGGGTGAGAATCCGCCGCCTGGGGCGCTGGTGGACTACTGGCTCAAGGCGACTCCTGCTGCCGGGACAGCCGTCACGGTGCAGTTCGTGGATGCGAAGGGCACGGTCATCCGAAGCTTCGTTGCGGACAACAGCGCGGATTCCACACGTGCGACGGGCGACAGCATCGCCGCGAAGAAAGTCGTCACGGACAGCGTCAGCTACTACGCCGCCGATTCCATCCCACGTATCAGGCCGGGCACCAATCGGTTCTTCTGGGACCTGCGTTATCCCGACGCGAAGGAGATGCGGAATACGGTGATCGATGAAGGCAGCCTCGCCGGTCCTCGGGTGCCGCCCGGCACATATGCGGTGCGCCTGCTCGTCGGGACGGATACGCTGACGAAACAGTTCGCCGTCGTTGCCGATCCGCGCTCCACGTCGAGCACCGTCGAGCTGACCGCGCAGTTCGACGCCGCGATGCGGGTGCGCGCGCGGCTGAATGAACTGGTGGAACGAGTCGAACGACTGGAGGACCTGCAGACACAGCTCGACGCGCGCGTGACACAGACGAAGGACCAGCCATACGCAAGGCAGGTTGCCGACGCGGCGAAGGCCGCACGCGTCAAGCTCGAAAGTGTGCGTGGCGAGTTGTACGAAACGGGGTGTCACGTCGATCAGTGCACGCTCGACCAGCCGGTGCGGCTTTACAACTGGTTCATCACGCTCAACTCGCAGGTGCAGACAGGCGCGTACCCACCAACGCAGCAGCATGGCGAGATCTTGACGGATCTCTCGACCAAGCTCGATGTGCAGCTCAGGATTCTCGAGCAGATCGAGACGGACGACATCGCGAAGTTCAATGCGATGTTACAGGGGCTCGGGATCCCGAGTGTCTTCGTCAAGCCGAAGGTCAAGCCGCCGATCGGCTGACGATTGGATCGCGATTCTGTCGAACACTGTTCACGCGGGGCCCGCGAGGAACGCAAAGAAGAACACACGCCGCAATGAGTAAAGCGTGGCACTTCCCCGCGTCCGTCGCGGCCCCCGCGTGAAAGGTGTTCTTTGTCAGCGCGTCGCTGGCTCCGGAATCCCGCTGAACGCCAGCCGCCGGAAATGCTGATCCACCTCGGCCGCGCCCAGTTCCGATTCGCTGGTCATCCACCAGACGATCGTGGACCAGAGCGCCCCGACGATGTATTCCGTCACCAGCTCGGTGGGCATCGCGCCATTGACGCGCGACGCGTGCGCTGCGAGGTCGGCCTCCGTCAGTTCGCGCAGCATGCGCCGGATCAGCCGACCGACAGTCACCTCTCCGCGCCGCCCCACCGTCATCCGGTAGATATGGCGATGGCTGTCGAGATGTGAAAAGAACGGGAGCGAAAACCCGAGCCGCTCGTTCGGCCGTGACATCGCTTCGTGCGCGAGCCACTGCCGCAGGCCGGCGACACTCAGCTCCATGAGTGCATCCTTGCTCTCGAAGTGCGCATAGAACGTCGCGCGACCCACACCACTCTGGTCGAGGATGTTCTGGATCGTGAGGCGCTCGTAGCCGCGCTCCCCGATCAGCGCGACGAGCGACTGCAGGAGCAGCTCACGCGTGCGCTGGACGCGCTTGTCGGCGGCCTTGCCAGCAATGGGCATCAGGCGTTCCTGAACAGAAGTGACGCGGTTATTCGAAACCGAACAGAAATCGGCATTTTGTGCGGGCGTGCCGGGCACCGCAGCAGTATGCTCGACTCCATGACTCGCAACAAGGAGCTGGAGTGTGCTGCAGCGTTCCATGACTGACCCGCTCGTCCGATTGCGGAATGTGTCGAAATCGTACGGGGCCGATGCCCGCCGATTCGTGGCACTCGACGCGATCTCGCTCGACATCTCGGCCGGCGAGTGTGTCGCCGTCGTCGGCAAGTCGGGCAGCGGCAAGACCACGCTGATCAACCTGCTGACGGGCATCGACACACCGACCAGCGGCACGATCGAGATCGGACCGCACGCCATTCATCGCTTGTCGCAGGAAGGTCTCGCCGCATGGCGGGGCCGGAACGTCGGCATCGTGTTCCAGTTCTTCCAGCTGCTGCCGACGCTCACGATCGCGGAGAACGTGATGCTGCCGATGGATTTCTGCAACGTCCATCCGCGGCGTGACCGTCGTGCCCGCGCTCTGGCACTGCTCGAGCGCCTCGAGATCGCCGAGCAGGCGGACAAGGTGCCGGCGGATCTGTCCGGCGGCCAGCAACAGCGCGCGGCGATTGCGCGCGCACTGGCCACCGATCCACCCCTCATCGTCGCGGACGAACCGACGGGCAATCTGGACTCCGTGACCTCCGACGTCGTGCTCGCGTTTCTCGCTGGCCTGGCGGAGGACGGCAAGACGGTGATCACCGTCTCGCACGAACGCGAGCTCGATCGCTACTTCACGCGCACCATCAGCCTGCGTGACGGCGTCGTGACCGAAGACACCGGCGCCTGCGTCGCGGCACTGACGTGAGCACACGCTGGGTGAAGGTGTGGCGCGATGTGAACGCGGCACGCGGCCGTCTCACGATGGTCGTTGGTGCACTGACCGTCAGCCTGACTGCCGTGGTCACGATGCTCACGACATGGGCCGTGCTCGATCGCGAGGTCCCGCGCAGCTACATCGGCTCGAATCCGGCGTCGGCGCAACTCGCGATCGGTGGCAACCTGGCAGCGTCCACGCTCGACGCCGTGCGCCATGTGCCGAACGTGGCCGCTGCGGAACTGGCGTCCACCCTGATGGCGCGCATCGATGTCGGCAACGGCGAGTGGCTGCCGCTGCTGCTCTTCGTCGTGCCGTCGTTCGATTCGCTGCGCATCAACACGTTGCATCCGGACTCCGGCAGATGGCCCGCGCCGGATGGTTCGCTCGCCATTGAACGCAGTGCCATCGAACTGACACATGCCGGCGTCGGTCGCGCGGTGAACATCGACCTGGCTGGTATCGGTCGCCGATCGATCCCCATCGCCGCGATCGTGCACGACCCGGGCGTGGCGCCGGCATGGCAGGAGCAGGTGGTCTACGGCTACGTCACGAGCGCGACCCTGAGTGCACTCGGTGTCAGCGAACCCCTCGACGTGTTGAAGCTCGTGGTGCGCGATGGCGTGACGGATCCCTCCGCGATCGAGCGGACTGCGCGTCGCGTCGCCGATGTGCTCATCGCGTCCGGCCAGCGTGTGTACCAGGTTCGCATTCCCCCACCGCAGCAGCACCCGCACCAGCGGCAGATGAATGCGATCGTCGTGATGCTGCTCGCATTCAGCCTGCTCGTGCTGGTGCTCGGTGCCGTACTGGCGAGTGGGGTCATCAGTGCATGGCTCGCACAGCAGGCGCGCGACATCGCGATCATGAAGGCCATCGGTGCCGTCAGCACCCAGATCAGCGCGCTGTACGTCGCGGTCGTCGCGGCACTCGGCGTGCTCGGCACGCTGCTCGGTGTGCCGATTGGCCTGTTGCTCGGACGGCAGTTCATCGGACTCGTGGCGACGTTGCTCAACCTGCGACTCGAGAGTTTGGCGATTCCAGGGTGGATCTACGTCGTCGCACTCGGGCTGGGTATCGGCGCACCGCTGCTTGCCGCCGCACTCCCGATCCTGCGCGCGTCGCGTCGCACGGTGCGGGCGG
>JACMLX010000198.1 GCA_014379355.1 Gemmatimonadaceae bacterium | reverse complement strand
GGCCTGTTGCCGCTGGCCGCCTGTCGCGATCAGTTCGCCGGCGGCGAGGCACAACCGCGCGTCTCCAGCGCCGCCACGGCGACGACGGCACCGCCCGGCGCGTATGACATCGTCATCGCGAATGGGCGCGTCATCGATGGCACCGGCAACGCCTGGTTCGCGGGGGACATCGGCATCCGGGGCGAGCGCATCGCGACGATCGCGCCGGCCGGGATGCTCGCCAGCGCCACCGCGACGGCGCGCATCGATGCGGCGGGACAGGTCGTGTCTCCCGGCTTCATCGACATCCAGGGGCAGTCGGTGGTCGGCTTCACCGTTGGTGACGGCCGCGGCGCCGGCAAGGTGTCGCAGGGCGTCACGACGGAGATTCTCGGCGAAGGCAGCACACCCGCGCCGGTCAACGCCGCGATGCAGAAACTCAACCTCGCGCAGGTCCGCACCCACGATGATTCGGTTCTGGCGACCGCAGTCAATGCCTTCACGGGCCCGCACGGCTTCGACACCTGGCTGACGACGATGCAACGGCATGGAGTGTCGGTGAACGTCGGCTCGTTCCTCGGCGCGGCCACGGTGCGCGTGTATGCCAAGGGTTACGCCGAAGGCGCACCGACGCCGGCCGAACTGGACACGATGCGCGTCGTCACGGCCAATGCGATGCGTGACGGCGCGTTCGGTGTGGCAAGTGCGCTGATCTATCCGCCGGGCAACTTCGCGACCACGGGGGAACTGGTCGAAATGGCGAAAGCGATGTCGCCGTTCGGTGGCGTGTACATCACGCACATGCGTTCGGAGGCCGACGGCTATCTCGAGGCCATCGACGAAGCGATGCGCATCGGACGCGAAGGACAGGTGCCGGTGGAGATCTACCACCTGAAGGCCGGCGGCGTGCGCAACTGGCCGAAGGCGGCACAGGCCGTCGCCCGGATCGACTCGGCGCGCGCTGCGGGACAGGATGTCGCGGCGAACATGTATCCATACACAGCCGGTGGTACCTCACTGGCCGCGTGCACGCCACCGTGGGCGACCGAAGGTGACAAGCTGCTCGAACGACTCCGCGATCCGGCCACGCGCGCGAAGATCATCGCCGAAATGCTGGCGCCGAAGAACACGTGGGAGAATCTGTGCAGTCTCGCGACACCGAGCGGCATCATGACCGCCGGCTACGAAAAGCCGGAGATGAAGCAGTACGAGGGCAAGCGGATCTCCGAGATCGCTGCGATGATGAAGAAGGACTGGGCGAACACCGTCGTCGAACTGCTCCTTGCCACGGACGCACGCGTCGGGATGCTGGTGTTCATGATGTCCGAGCCCAACGTCGAGATGCAGATGCGCCAGCCCTGGATGAAGTTCGGGACCGATGCCGAGGGGCTCGATCCCGATTCCGCGAAGGGGCTGACACATCCGCGTTCGTACGGGACGTATGCGCGCATCCTCGGACACTACGTGCGAGAGCGACAGGTGCTGTCCCTCGAGGAGGCGATCCGCAAGATGACGTCGGCGGTGGCGAACCGCCTCACGATTCGCGATCGCGGGCAACTGCGTGAGGGATTCTTCGCCGACGTCGTGATCTTCGACCCGACGACGGTGATCGACAAGGCGACGTACACGGCGCCGCATCAGCATTCCGTCGGCGTCCAGACGGTGCTGGTGAACGGCGTTCGTGTCTGGGACAATGGCAAGCATACCGGTGCCAGGCCGGGTCGCATCGTGCGCGGACCGGGTTGGCGTGCGGTGGAGCGGGCGCGATGAAGGCGGCCGCGGCTCTGGCGCGTGGCGCGCGACCGACGCTCGTGTATCACACGCTTCGTGAACTGATCGTGCGCGGTCAGCTTGCGCCGGGATCGCGCATCGTCGAGACCGATGTGGCGAGCAAGCTCCGCGTCAGTCGCACGCCTGTGCGGGGCGCGTTGCAGCGATTGCAGCAGGAGGGGTATATCGTCGATGCCCCGTCGCTGCAGCAATCGCGGCCCACCGTCGCACCGATGACGCACGAGGATGCACTGGAGCTGTTCTCGATCGTCGCCGAGATCGAGGGACTGGCGGCGCGATATGCAGCGGCGCTGGATGATGCGGCTCGCACGAAGCTGGCGGCGGTCCTGACGGCCACCAACACGAAACTCGAGCGTGCGTCGCGCGCACGGCAACCGAAGCATGACCTGCTCTACGAACTGGACGAGGCGTTTCATCGCGGCTACGTCACTGCGGCGGCCGGACCGCGACTGCGTGCGCTGCACGATGTCGTCAAGCCGCAGGCGGAGCGGTACGAGCGATTGTATGTGAGCTTGCTCTCGCGAGGCATCGCACCGTCGGTGAGCGAACACCAGGCGATCATCCGTGCCATTCGCGTCGGTGATGCGGATGCGGCGCAGCGCGCGGTGCAGACGAACTGGCGCAATGCCGCTGATCGACTGGGCAAGGTGATCACGACGTTCGGTGAGCGTGGCCAGTGGTGAGACATGCTTCATTTCGCGCTCTGCTCACTCGCGTGCTGCTGACGACGGTCCTCGCAGTTGCCCCGACGGTCGGCGCACAGCAGGCGGACGTGATCGGACCCGCGAATGCATATGCGGACGTGAGTCGAGTGCTCTCGGTGTTCATCGAGCGCGAGATGCGCGACAAGGGCATTCCGGCACTGTCCATCGCGCTGGTCGACGGCCCGACGGTGGTGTGGTCGCGCGGCTTCGGTGTCGAACATGCGGAAGGCAACGTGCCGGCCACGGCCAACACGGTGTATCGCGTGGGCTCGGTCTCGAAGCTGTTCACCGACATCGGCGTGATGCAGCTCGTCGAACGTGGCATCATCGATCTGGATGCGCCGGTGCAACGCTACCTGCCGACGTTCCGGCCGAGGAACACGAGTGGTACGGCAATCACGCTGCGGCAGCTGATGTCGCACTATGCGGGACTCGTGCGCGAGCCGCCGGTCGGCCATTACTTCGACGACAGGTCTCCGACGCTCGCCTCCACGGTGGCGAGTCTCAACGCGACGTCGCTCGTGTACGCGCCGGGCACGACCCCGAAGTATTCGAATGCGGCCATCGCCACGGTCGGTTACCTGCTCGAGCAGCGCAGTCGGACACCGTTCGCACGCTACCTGCAAGCGGCTGTGCTTCAACCGATGGGACTGACGTCAAGCGCCTTCGAGCTGACACCGGCGCTGCGCGCGCATGTGCCGGATGCCCTGATGTGGACGCTGCACGAGCGCACATTCCCGGCGCCGACCTTCGCACTGGGCATGGCGCCCGCGGGAAGCATGTATGCGACGATGCCGGACCTGGGCCGGTTCATCAGCACACTCTTCGCGGGTGGTCTCGGTGCGAGCGGTCGCGTGATCCGGTCGGCAACCCTCGACAGCATGTGGACGCCGCAGTTCGCGCCGGCCGGTGCCACGCGCGGACGCGGCATCGGCTTCGGGCTCGGCACACTCGACGGCGCACGCGTGGTGGAGCACGGCGGCGCGATCTACGGGTTCGCGACGCAACTCTCGGCGATGCCGGACGAGAAGCTCGGCGTGGCCGTGAGCGCGGCGAAGGATGGCATGAACGCGCTCACCTCGCGCGTGGCACACGAAGCGTTGCGCCTGATGCGCGCCGCCCGTGCGGGCACGCCGCTGCCGGCACTCGTGTCGTACGCGCCGGTATCACTCGCGATCGCGACGCGTCTCGCCGGCACGTACGGCTCGGGCGACTCGACCGTCTCGGTCGATGTGCACGATTCGAGCGTGGTCGTGTCTGCACCATTTCTCGAAATCCAGAACGGATTGCGCACGCTGCACGGCGACACGCTGGTCGCGGATGACGGCGTGTCGTTCGGTCGTCGCATGTGGCTGGCCGGCGACACCCTCGTGATCGGCGGGCACGCCTTCGCACGCCAGCGTGTCGCGGCGACGCTGCCACCCGACATCCCGGCGCGATGGCGCGGGCTGATCGGGGAGTACGGATGGGATCACGACGTGTTGTACATCCTCGAGCGCAACGGAAAGCTCAGTGCGTTGATCGAGTGGTTCTTCGAGTATCCGCTGACTGAGGTGTCGAACCACGTCTTCGCCTTTCCGTCGTATGGATTGTACGCAGGCGAGCGGATCGTGTTCACACGCAATGCTGCGGGCCGCGCGTCGCGCGCGACGGCCGCCGGTATCGACTTCCGGCGACGCAGCTGGGTCGGCGAGGACGGTGGCATCTTCCGTATCACACCGGTGAAGCCGTTCCGCGAGTTGCTCGCCACGGCGCTGGCGGCGAGGCCACCGGAGGAGCCGGGCACGTTCCGCGATGCGGAATTGACGGAACTCGTGACACTCGACAGCTCCATTCATCTCGACATCCGATACGCCTCGGATCGCAACTTCCTGAGCACGCCGATGTACACGCAGACGCGCGCGTTCCTGCAGCGACCCGCCGCGGAGGCGCTCGTCCGCGCGCACCGGAAACTCGCGGCGCAGGGCTACGGCCTGCTGATTCATGATGGCTATCGCCCGTGGTACGTGACGAAGATGTTCTGGGACGGTACGCCGTCCGACAAGCATCAATTCGTCGCCGACCCCGCGTCCGGTTCACGGCACAATCGGGGTGGCGCGGTGGACCTGACGATGTACGATCGGCGTACGGGACAACCGATCGTCACGACCGGCGGATATGATGAAATGTCGGATCGATCGTATCCGGAATATCCCGGCGGCACGAGCCGGCAGCGCGCCCTGCGCGAGATCCTGCGCGCCGCGATGGAAGCCGAAGGTTTCCACGTGTACGACGCGGAGTGGTGGCACTTCGATTACAAGGACTGGCGACTGTACCGCATCGGGAATGAGCGGTTCGAGGACTTCACGAAATAGCTCATCGCTGCGGCGCGCGTGTCGGCTCCTTTGAGTCGTTCGGCGCCTCAACTTTTCGCGGGGGGCTCGCGAACACTTTTCGCGCGGGGCTCGCGAACACTTTTCCCGCGGGGCTCGCGAAGAACGCGAGGAAGTTCAAAAAACTCTTGGAACAGCGAGGCCAAATCAGGAGCGAACAGTGTTCGCGCGGGGGCGCGGAGACTTCGGTTCGTCAGATGGAAGTCATGGCGCACTCACCGGAAAATGCTGTTGGAACTGCGATGCGCAAGCGCAGTTCCAACAGCAGTGCATTTTTCCATCGTAAGCGGAAAGGCGAATTTCGAAGCGACCGCCCCGCGTCCCCGCGTCGCCGCGCGAACACTGTTCGTCTGGGGATTTACGCCAGGCACTGACGGTGACAAACAATCTGCACTTCCTCGCGTTCCTCGCGAGCCCCGCGTGAAAAGGGTCAAGCCGCTACTTGATCCCGGACAGAGCAGCGAGGACGAGCAGGACGTACTGCGGCCCGAGAAATCCGTTCGGTCCGTCATCGTAGGATTCGGTCAGCGAATGCGCCGTACTGCTGCGGCCGCCGGCGTCGAGGGTGATGGCGGGAATGCCGAGTCCGATCGGCACGTTCGAGTCGGTGCTCGATGCCTGCGGCGTGACCGGAAAGCCGAGCACCTTGCCCGCTTCGACCGCGACGCGCACGATGCGCGCGCTGTCGGGCTGTGAGCCGGCGGGGCGGATGCCGATGGTGTCGATCGTCATCGTCAGCGGGACGCGACTCTTCGGCCAGCGCGCCAGTTCCTCGCGCAATGCGTCACGGATCGCCAGCTGAAACTTCGCATCGAGCGTGGCGAGCGACGCGGCACTCTCCGATCGCATGTCCACTTCCACGATGCCCTCGTACGGAATCGAGTTGACGGACGTGCCACCGTGCACGACGCTGGCGCTGAAGGTCGTCTTCGGGTTCTCGGGTACGGTGAGGTCAGACATCTTCGCGATCGCACGACCCATCGCGTGGATCGGGTTCGGCATGCCGAATGCTCCGTAGCTGTGTCCCCCGGGTCCCTTGTACGACACGCGATACCGGTTGCTGCCGACGGCGCCGCTGGTGGCGCCGAAGCCCGTGCCATCGACCGAGATGAAGTAGTCGATCCTGCCCTTCAACTCGCCGGTGAACAGCGCGCGCACTCCCCGAAGATTGCCGGGACCTTCCTCGCCCACCGTGCCGACGAAGTACACCATGCCCGACGTCCGGACGTTGGCCGATCGCATCGCGCGCGCGATCGACAACACCGTTGCCAGTCCGCGGCAGTCGTCACCGATGCCGGGCGCCGTGAGTCGCACGCCACCCGCCGGCGTGCTGTCGCGTTTCACACGGACATCCGTGCCTTCGGGGAACACGGTGTCGAGATGTGCCGACAAGACGACCGTCGGCCCGCCGCCGATGCCGGCGCGCTCACCGATCACATTCCCCGTCGCATCGATCCGCACATTCGTGATGCCCAGCGCTTCGAGGCGGCGCTTGAATTCTGCCGCACGCACGGCCTCCTTGAACGGAGGTGCCGGGATTTCGCAGATCGACGCCTGCTGCTCGAGCGTCCATGCGTTGTCCGTACGCAGCGTAGCCAGAGAGGCGCGTATCGCCGCGTTGTTGCCCGGTATGGCGATCGGCTGTGCGGCGAGCAGCACGGGTGCGAACAGGAGCAGGGCTGAGGCCTTCGTGCGCATGTGATCTGTGCGTGATGAGGGTGATCCGGAAGGGCGCCCCGCGTGAGCCTGCGGACTGTCTCGCCGTGGTCCAGACCGTAAGATATGGGCGGCTTCGCCTGCCGCAGCCTGCCGCATGATCCCCTTGATCCCACGAGTTCCTCATGCCCCTCCGTTTCCGGTCGCTGGTCTCCGTTGCCACGCTCGTCGCACCGCTCGCATCGACCGTGCCGTTCACGCTGCACGCGCAGGTGACGGGATTCGTCAGCACACTCGGCACCGATACTCTCTTCGTCGAGCGATTCACCCGAAGCGGAATGACGGGAGAAGGCGTGCTGCTGCGGCGCGCACCGCTCGCCACCATCACGCACTACTCGATCGCACTGAATGCCGACGGCAGCGTCGCCAGGTTCTCGCAGGTCACGACGAAAGCGGACGGTTCCCCCCTCGCGACGGGCTCGGTGCCGCTCGTGATGACGTTCTCCGGTGACAGCGTGATGCGAGAGATTCAGCAGAACGGAGCCGCTGTCACGCTGCGAAGCGCCGTGCCGAGGGGCACGATGCCGGCATTCGGCGCATCGAATGTCTTCGCCCAGCAGATGATACAGCTGGCGAAAGCAGGGCGTGACGTCCACACCATCGGCTTCGGGGCGCAAGCGACCGCCAGCAAGGCCGACATTCGGATGATCTCCTCCGATTCCGTCGAGATCGTGAATGGCGGCTTCCGCACAGGATATCGCGTGCACACTGACGGTCGCATCGCGCGTGGCGACGGCTCGCTCACGACGCAGAAATTCGTCGTCACGCCGTGGACCTCGGTGAATATCGATGCGATCGCCGCAGCCTGGGCTGCGCGCGATGCGGCCGGGCAGTCGATGGGCGCGGCCTCCTCGCGTGACACCCTCGTCGCAACGGTGGGGTCTGCGCACATCACGCTCGATTATGGCCGTCCTGCCATGCGTGGCCGGGAGATCTGGGGCACGCTTGTCCCGATGGACACGACGTGGCGCTTCGGCGCCAACGCCGCCGCGCAGTTCCGCACGGACAAGACGCTCGTGATCGGCGGCACGCCGATCGACGCAGGCTTCTACACGCTGTGGCTGTACCCGAGCTCCGGCCAGAGCCTGCTGATCGTCAATGCGCAAACGGGTCAGTGGGGCACCGCGTACGACTCGAAGAAGGATGTCGCGCGCATCGCCATCGAAAAGCTCGCACCTCGCACGAAATCCGATGAACGCTTCACCGTCACGATCGAGGGAGATCGCATGCTGATGACCTGGGATCGCAGCGGCTACGTCGTGAGCATCAAGGAGAAGTAGGCGAGACGGACATCATCGGTGGTGCGCTCCGCATGTTCACATGCGTGCACCAGCGGAACCGTCAGAGCCCGTGCCAGATGGCGAGATACGCGGCGCACCCGCCGAGCAGCGGCACCAGCAGATAGATCGGCTTCGCGAGCGAGGGAAAGCGATACGGAAGGACTGCGAGGACACCGACGATGACCCAGATCGCCATCTTCGCGATCATCCAGCCGGGAAATCCGTTCGCGAGAATGCCAAGGCGCGCCGCCTGGCCGAATCCACCCGCCAGCACCAGCAGCATGCCCAGCCCGAACACACTCGCCGTCAGCATGCGCGTGCTGCTGGTCGCTTTCGTGCCGCCATTCGCCGCGTGAATCGCGATGCCGCCGAGTGACGTCATGGCGAGGAACATGCCGAGCAGATGGATGTTCTTGTAGAACGGCAGTGTGCGAAAGAAGGGCAGCGGCGCCGCGGCGGCGTCCTGCAGCAGTGCGAACAGAGTCATGTCGCGTCCCGACCAGTGAAGATGAAACGACGGCGCATCAGACGTTGAACCGGAACAGCAGCACATCACCGTCGTGCACAACGTATTCCTTGCCTTCGGATCGCACGGCGCCCGCCTCCTTCGCACCCTTCCATCCCTTCAGGCGCACGAAATCGTCGTAGCCGGCCGTCTCGGCGCGGATGAAGCCCTTCTCGAAATCCGTGTGAATCACTGCGGCTGCCTTCGGCGCCGTGTCGCCTCGATGGATCGTCCACGCGCGCACTTCCTGCTCACCGGCCGTGAAGTACGTCTGCAGCCCGAGCAGATGGTAGCCCGCGTGAATGAGGCGATCGAGACCGGCGCTTTCGAGACCGAGCGACGCGAGGAACTCCGCCTTCTCCTCCGGTGCCAGTTCGGCCAGCTCGGCTTCGATGCGCGCCGAGAAGGGTACGACGTCCGCCACTTCGTCCGATGCGGCGATCGCCGCGCGCAAGGCATCGACATGTTTGCCGTGGCCGGTCGCCAACTCGTCATCGGTGACGTTCGCGGCGTACAGCACGGGCTTGACCGTGAGCAGCATGAGCGGTTCGAGCAGGAACAACTCGTCCTTGCTCAACCCGGCGCGGCGCACCGGCACGCCATTCTGCAGTGTCGCGAGCGCCTTCTGCAGCGCGGGCAGTTCGGCCACGGCGTCCTTGTCGCCACTCTTCGCGATGCGTGACTGCTTGTCGAGACGCTTCTCGACGCTGCCGATGTCCGCGAAACAGAGTTCGAAATCGATCACGTCGCGGTCACGGACCGGATCGACACTGCCCATCACATGTGTGATGTCGTCATCGTCGAAGCAGCGGATGACATGCACGATGGCATCGGTCTCGCGAATGTTGGCGAGGAACTTGTTGCCAAGCCCTTCACCCTGCGCGGCGCCCTTGACCAGGCCGGCGATGTCCACGAACTGCACCACGGCAGGCACCGTGCGCTTGGGCTGCACGACGATCGCGAGCGCATCGAGCCGCCTGTCCGGTACCTCCACCATGCCGACGTTCGGCTCCACGGTGCAGAACGGATAGTTCGCGGCCTCCGCCTTGGCGGCCGTGAGGGCGTTGAACAACGTGGACTTGCCGACGTTCGGGAGACCAACGATACCGAGCTTCAGCACGGGATGGATCGGAAGGAGAAGGGAAGGCGCAGCACGAATCTCACGCGACCGCGTTGAACTTATTCATCATCAGGGTCAGGCCGTCGCGGACCCACGATTCGCAGGCGTCACCGAAGCGCGGCATCGCCGCCTCCATGAACTCGGATTCCTCACGGCCGAAGGGGCCGAGCACGTATCCGGACAGATCACCCACCGACGCGCGCGGATGCAACGGTGCGATACCGATGCGCATCCGCGGATATCCGGTCGATCCGACATGCGCCTGCACCGACTTGAGTCCATTGTGTCCGCCCGCGCTGCCGCTCGCCCGTGTGCGCATGGTCGCGAACGGCAGTGCCACTTCGTCGACGAGCACCAGCAGATCCTGTGCGGCGTCCCAACCCGGCCGGTTGAGAAACGGCTTCAGCACTTCGCCACTCAGATTCATGTATGTCTGCGGCTTGACCAGCTTCACGACGTCGGTACCGATGCGAGCCGTCGCCACCATCGCCTTGCCGTCCTTCTTCCATCCATCAGCGTTCCACCGACGCGCGAGATGATCGAGCACCCACCAGCCGACGTTGTGGCGTGTGCGCTCGTACTCCTTGCCGGGATTTCCGAGGCCGAGAAAAACTTTCATGTCGGGAAAAGGACGCGGGGCGTTCTGCGGATGACCACAGAACGCCCCGCTTCCGCACCGTGGAAATTACTTCGCGTCGTCCGCGAGCTTCTTGGCGCGCAGCACTTCCGGCTCGGCGGCAGCTGCCGTCGCAGCCGCTGCATCCGCGGCCGCGTCGGTCGCATTCACCTTCGGTGCCGCAACCACGACCACCGACGCATCGGGATCGCTGAGCACCGTGACGCCGGCCGGCAGCACGATGTCGCGCACGTGGATCGAGTCGCCGATGTTCAGTTCCGAGACGTCGATGTCGATGTGGTTCGGCATTGCGGACGGATCGACGCTCACCTCGAGGTCCCGCATCGTCTGGTCGAGAATGCCGGCGAACGAACGGACACCGATGGACACGCCCACGACCACGAGCGGGACGCTGACCGTGATCTTCTCGCCGGCCACCAGCTCCTGGAAATCGATGTGCACGAGCTGCTTCTTGAACGGGTGCTTCTGGATCTCGCGGATGAGCGTGCGGGACACCTTCCCGTCGATGCTCAACTCGACGACCGTCGACCCGGCCGAGACGCGCTCGAGGAGGCGCTCCAGCTCACGCGTCGGCACGGCGAGCGACATCGGCTCGCGCTTGTGGCCGTAGATGACGGCCGGCACGGAACCGGCGCGGCGCAGCGCGCGGGCGGCGCCCTTGCCGGATTCGGAGCGAAGCGTGGCGGACAACGTGGCAGTAGACATCTGAAAACTCCTCGGGGACGCGCGCGGCGTCAGTCAAACAGCGAGCTGACCGACTGCTCGCTGTGGGTGAATCGAATGGCCTTCGACAGCAACTCGCCGACCGACAGCACGTGCAGCTGATGCGGCTTGCGGGACTCGGGAATGGCGACCGAGTCGGTCACCGTCACTTCCTTGATCGGTGCAGCATCGAATCGTTCCTTGGCAGGACCGCTCAACAGTGCATGGGTCGCGCACACGTAGATGTCCGCCGCGCCGAGCTCTTTCAAGGCTCGTGCCGCTTCCGTCATCGTGCCGGCCGTGTCGATCATGTCGTCCGCGATGAGGCAGTCACGCCCCGCCACATCACCGACGACGTTCACCACTTCGGCCACATTCGCCCGCGGACGCCGCTTGTCGACGATCGCGAGCGATGCGTCGAGCCGCTTGGCGAATCCGCGAGCCATCTTGGCAGCACCGACATCCGGCGCCACCACCACCAGGTCCTTCAGGTCCTTCTTGCGGTAGTGCGCGGTGAGCACCGGTGCGGCATAGAGATGGTCGACCGGCACATCGAAGAAGCCCTGCAACTGATGCTGATGGAAATCGATGCCGAGGACGCGGTCGGCGCCCGCAGCCTGGATCATGTTCGCCATCAGCTTTGCGGCAATCGCGACGCGCGGCTGGTCCTTGCGGTCCTGTCTCGCGTAGCCGAAGTAGGGCAGCACACACGTGATGCGATGCGCACTGGCACGGCGAGCCGCGTCGATGAGCAACAGCATTTCGAGAATGTTGTCCGCCGGCGGATTCGTGGACTGGATGATGAACAGATCCGACCCGCGGATGTTTTCATCGATCCGGACGAAGATCTCACCGTCGCTGAAGCGGGTCGCCGTGGTTCGGGCGAGTTCGACACCAAGATGGCGTGCGACCTCGTCGGCCAGCGCCGGATTGGCGGTCCCGGAAATGATCTTGGCGCCAGGCGCCAGCGGCAGTGTGTCCATATGGCAGAGCCTTGAAAGCTACCGGCTCAGGGGCAGCCATTCAAGGCCGCGAACTCAGGTGTACAGACTCGCGTGCACCATGATCCGCTCGCTCGATGAGCACCGCGACGAGGCAGGCAGCCGATCCCGTGATCAGCACGTCCGTCACGTCGGGATACCGGCCGGGTACGAAAACCTGCCCGAGCTCGAGCACCGCGGCGTACAGCACGGCCGCCCTCAGCCCCGGGCGCGGCTCACCCACCCGTTTGCGCGACGCCAGACATGCGCCCACCGCCGCACCGAGTCCGGCCTTCTGCAGCACCAGGAAGACACTCGAGAGATCCTGACGCTGGAACAGCGACATCATTGGAACGAGCTGGCGCCAGGAGAACGCCGTCGCTCCGCTGCGTGCCGCCCAGCCGGCCGGGGTCCAGGTCATCAGCATGCCGAACGCCGCTGCCAGCATGGCCAGGTGCAGCGCTCGAGTCGATCGGGCCGTCACCGCGGCGCGCCACCGGGGCACGATGAGCAGACCAAGCAACAGCCCGATTGCCGCTCCGACACTCTGCACCATCTCACTCGACGCCTCGCGCATCAGGCCAGCCGCTGCGCGGCCGATGTGAGCGCCCACGATCAGCCCGGGGACCAGCACGAGCCAGGCAATGAGTTGCCTCCAGCGGATGCGGCCCGCGCGATCGTCGATCGCAACGGCGACGAACAGTCCGACGATCAGCCACGCGCATGCATCGGTCGCCAACGCGGTCCACGGCACGTCGATGGCCGCCATCTCCGACACGGCGCGCGCCCGCGCTGACGGCGAGGAAACCCACGTCACAGTCAACGACGCACGACTGGATGGCGCGAACGCCAGTCCGAAGGCCGTCAGCAGCAACGCGCTGGCGGGCAGCCAGCCTGGAATGCCGATCATCGTGCCGCGTCGCATATCGCCAATTGCGCGACGTTCCATGAGCCAGAGCGCGAGGGCACCAAGCAGCGCACCGGCGGTGTTGGTGGCCACGTCGATCACGCTGGCGGTGCGAAACGCGGAGAAGAGCTGCACCGACTCGACCGACAGACTGGCGAGCATGCCGGTCACGGTCGCGACGAGCGCGTCGCGACGGCGCGTCGGCGCCTCGGATGTCAGTACCCACGTCGCGCCCCAGCCGAGGAACAGCGCGACGTTGCGCGCGGCATCGACGATATCCTTGAAGCCGAGCGTCGGCTCGATGGCGCGTTGCAGTCGGTCGACCGCGTGTGCCAGTGACGGATCGAAGCCGAGATGCAACAACGTCGCGATCGCAATGCAGCCGAGGTACGCGATGCGCAGGACGATCGCGTAGGTGCGCGCGACGGCCGAAAGATCGATGCTCGTTCGGGCGGAGTGCTGCGCCGGAATGTCTGTGGTACGGCGCGTCACGCACTCGTTGGTTGGTGGACCCTGCATTCCCCGACGTGGATTCGAACCACGATTCACGGCTCCAAAGGCCGCTGTCCTGCCATTAGACGATCGGGGATCGCACGACGTTCTGCAGCGATTCGCTCGGCGAAGGCTAACGGGGGCCCGATGGGGCGGACAAGATTTGGACCGGCGGCACCGTCTCGAGCGTCACGGCGAGCCGGAGTTCCACGCTGCCATCATCGGGCCACGTCCGTGCCGCTGCGTGAAACTCGTCGGCATGCATGTTCGTGATCGCGAAGATCGTCGCTCCCGAGCCCGACATGCGTACCAGCGCGCTCGGAGCCGCGTTCATCATCGATGCATGCACGGCGGCGATGTCGGGGCGCGTGGCGAACACCGGAATCTCGAAGTCGTTGCGTGCGAAGCGCTGGAGGTCGGCCCACGATCCGAGATCGTGCCGATCGAGCAGCGCGCTGCCGGCCGAGGGGATGCGACCATCGGTCCGTGCGGTCGCCAGTTCGCGGTAGGCCAACGCCGTGTTCACCCCGTCGCGAAACGCCGCGTAGCGCACGATGCGTTGCGGAAGTGCATCCAGCGCGAGCATCCGTTCACCGCGACCCCACGCCAGCGCGCGCACTGTTTCCGACGCGAGGAACGGCACATCGGCACCAAGCGTCGCGGCAACGGTGAGTAACGCATCGCGGGACAACGGCGCCGGATTGAGGGCATTGAGTGCCCGCAGCACGGCGCCCGCGTCGGCGCTGCCGCCGCCGAGCCCTGCGCCGGTGGGAATCTGCTTGTGCACGGTGATTGCGATTGCGCGATCCACCGCGGGCCACGTCGCCGCGTGGCGGTACGCGGCTGCCGCTCGCCACGCCAGATTCTGCTCTTCCGGCACACCCACCGACACATCGCATTCGAGCGTGATGCCGGCGCCATCGCGCACGCGCACGAGGACGCGATCATTCAGTGCGATGCGCTGGAAGATCGTCTCGAGCTGGTGAAACCCGGTCTCCTCGCGCGCCAGCACGCGCAGGTCGAGATTGATCTTCGCCCAGGCGTCGACGCTCGCGAGCAATTCGAGACGGTCAGGCATCGGCCGGCTGTCGCGCGGTGGCGCGCAGTTCCTTCAGCGACAGGCCAAGCCGCGAGAAATAGAACGCACCGAGCGCCGTGACGGGAATGAACGACAGCAGGTGGAATCCGACGGCCCACGTGACGGCAAGCGTCACCGGCACGGCATAGATCTGGAGTCCGGCCTTGGCAAACGCCTCGAACGGGCCGAAGAACCCCGGCGACGATGGAATCGCGACGCCGATGGCGATCAGTCCCTGCAGGAAGAGCGCACCGGAATACGGCGCCGTGATGCCGACGGCGCGGAACGCGATCCAGAATGCGAGAGCGTTCGTGAGCCAGTGCACGACCGTCCAGGCCACCACGCGGACGAAACGTGACGGACTGCGCATGACGGCGAAGCCGGCGGTCGCATGCTCGACGATCGTCACCATGCGGGTCTCGAATTTCGGCAGCACGGCGCGACAGACCGCGCGCGCCATCGCGACCACCATCGTCGGTCGAAACGCGACCAGGATCGCTCCCAGGAACACCACCACCAGCACGGCGATGCCCCACGTGCCGATGAGTGCCGTGGCCGGGCGGCCGGCAATCGTGGCGCCGGCGGGGAATCCCGGGGCGAGCATTGCGCCGAACATCAGCGCGAACACGATCAGCGCGTCGAACACGCGATCGAGCGCGATCGACGCGAGTGCGCTCGTGAACGAGATTGTGCGCGTTTCACGTGACACGGCGTAGGCACGTGCCAGCTCGCCAGCGCGTGCCGGGAGCACGTTATTGATCATCATGCCGATGGCGACGGCGCGCCAGGCATCCATGAAGCGCAGCTTCGGTTCGATCGGTTCGAGCAGCACCAGCCACCGCGCTGCGCGCAGCGGGAAGATGGCAGTCGCGACGACGGCGGCCAGCAGGAGCAGCCCGAAATCGGCACCGCGCAGCTGCTGGAGCAGCACATCCGGCTGTACATCGCGAAGCGTCCACACCAGCAGCAGCAGCGTGAGCACGGCGCCGATCAGCGTCTGCCATCGCGTGCGCGTCACGCTGGCCGCACGCGACGTTCGGTCAGGTGGCGCTCCCGGCCAACTCGACGAGATCGAACAACTCGCTGATCAGCGCGGCATCGTGCGCGTCACCGGCGCCGCGCAGCTGGCCCACGATGTGTCGGGCACGCGACAGCGCACGCGGGCCGCGATACAGCAGTGAATCGATCGGAACGACGTCGGGCTCGCCGTCGGGGCCGGCCGACGCCGGCGGTGCGCTGCTGTCGGCGATCGCGAGCAGGTCGAGCGGCGTCGCGTCGAGCTCGCGCACCTTTTCGAGACTGCTGCTGAGCAGCGAGTTGAGCTCGCGCCCACTGGGTGCCGGCGGCGTGGGCCGCATCGTCGTCGGCGTCGGAATGATCGTGGCCGTCACCGGCGTGCGAGTGCGCGGCGTGAAGGCACCGTTCGGGCGTGATGCGGCTTCCGACGACGCACCAGAGCTCAGCGGTGTGGATGCCAGCACGACGCGACGCAGTTCGGCCAGTCGCTGCGCGCGCAGATGTGCCGCCAGATCCTGCTGCAGGATGACGGTCAGGGCGGTGTCGAGCGCGCCGGCCGATGGCGCGGGCAGCGGTGCCTGCGCCGTCAGCACCGCGTCGCAGAACGCCCGGATGTCTTCATGCTGATAACTCGATGCGGTATCGCGCAGCGAGACGAGCACCGGGCGGAACGCAGCCATCATGTCGGCGCTGGCTTCCTGCGTGCTGGTGCCGTGGCGCAGCGGTGCCAGGCGAGCGCGCAGCGACGCGATCAGTGGCGAGACGTCGGTGATGAATCGCTGTGCGAACGTGACAGGCGGATTCGGCGCGCGGTACACCACGGCGTCGAGATCATTGCTCGACGCGAGGGACGCGATGGGGACGATGGTCATGGATGCGTCGGACATGGCGGACAGACCCCGAGGGGGGCTGACCGCCGAAGCGGACTCAGCAGAGCGCATCGCCACCGGCATCGGTGGCACTGGCGAACTCATGGGTGAGGGCACAGCGGGCGCGTTTGCAGCCTGGTCGATCGAATCAAAAAACGCAGCAACAGCCGAATTTGGCTCAGCCGGGTCGGTCGGACGGGACGGGGGCATGGCTCCAGACTGCATGAGCTCGCCGTGGCGTTCCACGGCGTCGAGCACGGAGCCCAGCTTGCCACCCGTGCTCCGGGCGCGCAGGTCCTGACTTTCGCCCCAGAGACGCGCCATGGGGACGAGGCTCTTGAGGTCGGCGATGGAATCGGTGACCGCCGCCGCGAGCCCAGGTGTCCAGGCGATCCGCCCCTCATGCAGCAGGCGCGCGCCACGCTCGAGACCGGAGGCCGCATCCGCGAAAGACGTCAGTCGGGCCATGACCGCGCTGCCGCGCAAGCCACGCGCGAGCTTGAGCAGCGTGGCGGAGTCGGGACCCATCGGCTCATCGCTCGCCACCAGACGTTGCAGGCGGTCGATGTAGTCGCTGGCTTCGAGCACGAAGAAATCGAGGAGGCCGACGGACATGGGCTCGGGGGAGGGTTGCGGCATCGGCAGCAGACGACCCGCACGGCGTGCAAGCTACATGGCGCGGGCGCCGGGGGTCAGATCGTGCTGCGCGCCGCGCTCATGACGGCACGCAATTCGTGAATCGCGCCGCTGATGCCGATGAGGATGCTGCGGCCGATGAGGGCATGGCCGATGTTCAATTCCTCGATAGGCTCGATGGCGGCGACCGCTGCGACATTCGATACGGACAATCCGTGCCCCGCATGCACGGCGAGCCCGATGCGTGCGCCTTCGTGGGCGGCGTCGATGAGCGATTGCAGTGGCGCACGGTCGAAAGCGTGATGCGCGTAACGGCCGGTATGGAGCTCGATCGCCGCTGCACCGAGCTCGTGCGAGACGCGGACGGCCGTCATGTCGGCATCGATGAAGAGGGCAGTTCGTATCCCCGCGGCGTTGAGCGCGTCAATCGTGCGGCGGAGTTGCACGGGATCGCGTTGCACGTCGAGGCCACCCTCAGTCGTCACCTCCTCGCGCCGTTCAGGGACGATCGTGACCTGTTGTGGCTTGAGGCGGAGCGCGATGGCGAGCATCTCGTCGGTGCACGCGATCTCGAGGTTGAGGTAGGAACGCACGGTGCCGGAGAGGGTCTCCACATCAGCATCCTGGATGTGACGACGATCTTCGCGCAGGTGCACGGTGATACCATCGGCACCGGCGTCCTCGCACCACCGCGCGGCCTGGACGGGATCGGGAAACGCGCCGCGCCGCGCCTGTCGCAGCGTGGCGACGTGATCGATGTTGACGTACAGCCGCTGATGGCGCGGCGCGCGTGGTAGGGTACCGGACGGCGGATTACCTTCGCTCGACATGTTCAATCGGACTCATGGAGTGGAAATCGTGAAGCGACGGACCGTAATGGCGCTGATGCTGGTACTGGGCGCGGCATGCAAATCAGCTGGCGGCTCGGGCGCGCCGGTAGGCGTGGTCGGGGCGACCGGACCGCGACAGGCGGCGGAACAGTTCCTGGCGTCGATCCGGTCGGAGGATGTACAGGCCACGTCGATCATCTGGGGCAGCTCCAAGGGGCCGGCGCGTGAGCTGATCCGCGACCGGGTCGAACTCGAGAAGCGTATCCTCGTGATGCAATGCAACCTGAACCACGACAGCTACAGGATCATCACGGACGTGCCCGGTGAAGGGATGAAGCGCAACCTCAAGCTCGAGCTGCGCCGGGGGACACTGACGGCGCAGACGACGATGGTCGCCACACCCGGCCCGAACCAGCGCTGGTTCATCGAGAACACCGACCTGGCGCCGCTCCGGGGCTTCTGCTCCAGCCAGGCGCAGGAATCGAGAAAGTAGTCGCCGGTCGCCCCACGTCGGTCGCGGGAACAAAGGCGCTAGTATTCCGATAGCTCTATCAGGACGCCAGCGGTACTTGCCGGGTGCAGGAAGGCGATGCGTTTGCCCTCTGCACCGATGCGCGGAATTTCGTCAAGGACACGCACACCGAACGCCTTGCAGCGGGCGAGTGTGTCGTCGATGTCGTCCACGGCGAAACAGATGTGATGGATGCCCGGACCTCGCCTTGCGACGAACTTGCCGACGGGCGACTCGGGGGTTCGGGCTTCCAGCAGCTCCACCAGCGATTCTCCGGCGATGAGGCCGGTGATGCGTGCACCATCGGCGTCATCGAGTGGTATTTCGGTCATGCCGAGAATGTCGCGATAGAATGGCAGGATCTGGTCGAGCGTCGTGACGGCGAGACCGATGTGGGCGATACGGGTGCCGCGTGGTGCGGTATCTGTCATGATGGAAAGAACTTTAGCGGGGCCACCGAGTGATCGGTCGCCCACGACAGGTGAGAGACATGGCGAACGTAACGGCCGTCACCGACGGCGATTTCCAGAACGAAGTGCTCGATCACAAGGGGTTGGCCGTCGTGGATTTCTGGGCGACGTGGTGCGGTCCGTGCCGCATGGTGGCGCCGATCCTCGACCAGCTGGCGACGGAGTATTCCGGCAAGGTGAAGATCACCAAGCTCGATGTCGATGCCAACCAGAAGACGGCGGCGACATTCAACGTGCGCTCCATTCCGACGCTGCTGTTCGTCAAGGATGGCAAGGTCGTCGATCAGGTCGTCGGTGCGATGCCGAAGGCGCAGTTGCAGACGTATTTCGAGAAACACGTCTGACGGACGCGTGATGTGAACGTGCGCCGGCATGCCGGCGCCGTTCGGACAAAGGGGTGCACAGGCGTGCGCCCCTTTGTCGTGTCGCACGGTGTCGCGGCTCGTCCCGGTCGCGCATCTTGAGGCCATCATGGCAGGCACGCTCTACATCGTCACAACGCCGATCGGGAATCGCGGCGATCTCACACCGCGCGCGATCGAGACGCTGCGCGCGGTGTCCTTGATCGTGGCGGAAGACACGCGGCACAGCGCGCCGCTGCTGGTGTGGGCTGGAGTCAGCACGCCCGTGCGGAGCTACCACGCCCACAACGAGGCGGAGCAGGCACCTCGCCTCGTCGAGCGACTGCTCGAGGGACATGACATCGCGCTCATCAGCGATGCGGGAACGCCACTGATCTCCGACCCTGGCTCGCGCCTCGTCGATGCCGCGATCTTCGCCGGAATCACGGTGGTGCCGATTCCGGGCGCCTCTGCAATCCTCGCCGCGCTGGTCGGTAGCGGCCTCGATGCCACCGCATTCTCCTTTCTTGGTTTCCTGCCGCGGGCGGTCGCTGAGCGGGCAGCGGCCGCCACGGCGGCGCTGGCCCTGCCGCATACGGTCATCCTGTACGAGGCGCCCCCGCGGGTGGCCGAGCTCCTCGCGACGCTTGCCGCCGTCGGCGGTCCGGGTCGCCGTTGCGTGGTGGCCCGTGAGCTCACGAAGCTGCACGAGGAGTTCCGGCGCGGAACGGTGGCGGAACTCGCTGCGTACTACGAAGCAACCGCGCCACGGGGTGAGGTCGTCGTACTGATCGCGGGGGCACCAGTGGTGGCTCCCGATCACGAGGCGGCCACGAAACGGGCTGCGACGTTGCGTGCGGAGGGCACATCGGTCCGCGACACGGTCCGTCACCTGCAAGAGGAGTTCGGCGTGGCGCGAAACGAGGCGTATCGATTGGCGCAGGGTTCATGATCCGCGCGCGAGAGTGGACGATCGCCGTCGGCATCGTCGGCGCGCTGGTCATCGGTGCGACACGCGCACCACACGCGAACGCGGCCGCCAGCGTCGCTGGCTCGCGTGTGATGCTGGCCCGTGTGCACTACAACGGTGGAGGCGACTGGTATGCAAATCCGTCGAGCCTGAAGAATCTCATCAAGGCCATCGCCGACCGGACGTCGCTGCCGATCGATCGTGAGGAGCACGCGGTCACCTTTCGCGACGCGCAACTCTTCGACTATCAGTTTCTGCACCTGACGGGGCATGGGACGATCACCATGGAGCCCGACGAGATCGCGCGGGTGCGCACATACCTGCTGCGTGGCGGATTCCTGCATGTGGACGACAACTACGGCCTGGACAGCAGCTTTCGCATCGTCGTGAAGCAGCTGTTCCCGGACCGGCCGCTGGTGGATGTGCCGCTCAACCATGCGATCTACCGGCTGGTGTACGACTTCCCCAAAGGGGTGCCGAAAATTCACGAGCACGATGCAAAACCGGCGCGTGGCATGGGCATCTTCATCGGCGACCGACTGGCGCTGTACTACACCTACCAGTCGGACCTCGGCAATGGCTGGGAGGATGCCGGCACGTATCCCACCGATCCGCCGGAATTGCACGAGCAGGCGATCCGCATGGGTGTCAACCTCGTCACGTACGCCGTCACCAGTCGCCTGCAGCCATGACGTCTCCCTCGATTTCGCAGAACGCGTTCGGTCAGCTCGACGCGATCGTTCGTGATGAACGGAGTGCGCTGCTGCAGCTGGCGCGCGCGACGCGTGTCGCCACGGTGGCGCTGCCATTGCTGGTCGTGAGC
>JACMLX010000197.1 GCA_014379355.1 Gemmatimonadaceae bacterium | reverse complement strand
GCGCGGCGGACCGGCGTGGCCGGTGGGTGCCACCGTGCAGGTCGTGATCAGCGTCAGCGCTGGTGCGCAACGCACCTTCATCCGACGGGAAACGACGATCGATGCAACGTCGTAGCGGACTCCTCGTCGCCTTTGCGCTCGCGCTGGCAGCGGCCTGTGTTAAACGCGACGGCCCGCCACCGACGCCGGCCTCGCGAGCCGCACACAAGGCCGCGATCGCCGCGGCGGCGAATGATCGGCTCGTGCTGCAGTATCTGGTGAAGGACGCCGAGGCGGTGAATGCCCGGATCGGAACGATGCGTCGTAGCACGGCGGGGTTCGTGACGGGCGACACGAACGTGATCTGGTTCGGTTTCTTCGCCGGCGACACCTTGCTGGTGCTCGACGAAACGCGACGCGGCCCGCCGGGTGTCGAAGAGAACGCGCGATACCTCTTCCGTGACACCCTGCTGCACTACGTCGCACTCGATCGGTCCGAAGCCACTCCCTCGGGCGTACCGCGACGGATGCGGCTCGCGTTCGGCTACGACAGCGCCGGCGTGCTCTCGGCCACGTCGAAGAATGTGAATGACGCCGCGCAACCGCTCGACTCGGCGGACGACGTGTCACGGATTGCGGCGCGTGCGCGCGCGCTGCGTGTTCGCGTCATCGCATCCGGCGAAGCATCACGGGCCGCACCGACGCGCTGAGTCGTGCAGGCGCGCGTTCAGCCGCGCTGCCGCCGGAGCAGCTCGATCTGCGCCTCCACCACCCTGAAGCGTCGGTCTTCCACGTCGTTCGAGCGCGCACTGCGTGTGCGCAACGCCTGAAGCCAGCGGCTGGTGAGTTCCTGAAATGCGGTCCGCTGTGTCGGATCGTCCGGCAGCACCTGTTCGCGACGCTCGGCGATCGCCAGTTCCGCGTCATCCGCGCGGATCGAGGCATCGAGAAAATCACGTTGATGCCTCGCCTCCTCGACTTGTGCGGTGCGCAGGTCGAAGCGCGCCTCGAGAATGGCGAGCGAACGTTCGAGCCGTCGTTTGTCAGCGAGGGCGGCGATGCGGTCTCCGTCGCGCTTGTCCTTCCTGGCCAGCTTCTCGCGACTGCTCGCGCCACTGATCGCATCCTTCACCTCGGCGATGGTGGCCTTCAGGCGCGAGACCGAGTCACGCAGGCTGGTCCAGCGCGCTTCTGCGTCACGGCGTTCACCGAGGAAACGATCTTTCTCCGATCGGACCGAGTCACGGTTCCGGGCGGTGATGATGACTTCGAAAGTGTCTGCGGCAGAGGCCGGCAGCGTGATGAATGCAGCAGACGTCGGCACGGCAGTTGCGACAGGCGGAGTCGTCTGCTGTGCTCTCAGGGCAACGGCGGACGCCACGAGCGCGGAAGCGAGCAGAACCGTTGTTCTGCCGAGGATTGACGATGGCATGGGCGAGGTCGTGTTGTGTTGACACGCCGCGTACTGCGCGGCACCGGTAAAGATAGGCCCGGTTGACGTCGAGGTTCCATCGCACGCTGCATGGCTCAGTACGGCACACGGATCGCGCGCGGCAGGATCAGGCGCGGCGAGATCCGTGGATCGATCGACGGCAGCTCGCCATCAGCGACTGGTCGACGGCGGACGGATCACAGACTGCATCTTGCGCGCGCCCGTGTCCGCCATGCGGCGCCTCATGACTGTGGAACGCAACGCTCCCGAAAAACGTACGAGAGCCTGAGGAATATCTCGGGACCTGAGCGTCTCTTCGTGGCATCGCATACATGAATTGACACTAATAAGAGAAAAAGTTGTTGTGCTGCACGTTGGAGTCGTTAGTCTGTCATTCACCCCGCAGGTCGTAGACGCCGATGCCGGCTTTACGCGGAGCGTTCAATGCACGTACATCGATTGCCGCTGCACGGAACGAATGCATACGTGATCAGCGGCGAGCACCATGTGCTCGTCGACACCGGACCGGAACGCGCGCGCGCTGACTTGCTCGACGGGCTCGCGAACATCGGCCTCACGGGCGCGGACTTGTCGCTGGTGCTCGCGACGCATGCGCATTCCACCTCGATTGGCAACGCCGCGTACCTGCAGCGTGAATTTCACGTCCCGATCGCGGTGCACGGTGCCGACGCGCCGATTCTCGCGAGCGGACTCGATCGCAGCGTGCGACTCACTGATCCGATCGGATTCGTGATGCGCTGGCTCGGAGACACCCGCTTCGATGCGACGTCACCCGACGTCGTCTTCGGCCACACCTTGTCGCTGGATGGCTTCGGCTGTGCCGGCACCGTCGTGCACACGCCCGGTCACACGATCGGATCCGCGACGGTCGTGCTGCCGACGGGCGACGCGATCATCGGCGACCTGTTGATGGGCGGCTGGTTCGGCGGCCGCGTCAACGCATCGCAACCGGCGCGTCACTACTTCGCCGAGGTCCCGCAGCGGGTCGTGCGCAGTCTGGCGCTGCTCAATCGCTTGGGCGTGCAGCGGCTGCATCCAGGGACCGGCGGCGTGCTGCAGATGGACGATGTACGCCGCCAGATCATCAGGCGCGCGAACGATGTGGCCTCCGGTCCGGCCAGGGCACGCATGCGCGAGCGCCGTCTGCGAGAGGAACCTGTGATTCACGGCGCCAACTGACCACGGGGATCGACGTTCGACTTTGACCCACCGAATCGCCTCGCCCTCCGGAGCGGCGCGATTTCGCGTATGGCGTGGCACGTGCGCGTGGCCGGGGCCGCGCTCGAGTCGGAACGGCGAGCTGTCCAGTACGTTCTCTGCGTATGACACGGCCCTTCCTGACTGCGCAGTGGAAGCACCTGCTCTTCCTCAACTACGCTGCGGATCGTTCGCTGGTGCAGCGGTTTGTGCCGGCAGGCACTGAACTCGATCTGCTCGACGGTGTGGCGCTCGTCAGCGTGGTGGCGTTCCGATTTCTCGATACCAGACTGATCGGTGTGCCGGTGCCGCTGCATCGGGACTTCGACGAAGTGAACCTGCGCGCCTACGTGCGCCGCAAGGAAGGCGGCGTCTGGCAGCGCGGCGTCGTGTTCGTCCGCGAGTTCGTCCCCCGTCCCGCGATCGCCTGGACGGCACGCCTCGCGTACAACGAGCCGTATCGCGCCGTCCGTATGCGACACCGCATCGACGTGGACGCCGCGCAGGGCGGCTCGCTCGCGTACGAATGGCGGCTGGGAGGGAAATGGCAGAGCATCTCGGCGCGCGTGCACGGTGCGCCGACACCGATCGACCCGGAGAGCGGCGTCGGCTTCATCACCGAGCACTACGTCGGCTACACGCCGCAGCGGAGCGGCCGGACCGTCGCATACGACGTGTCGCACGCGCGCTGGAATGTGTGGGCCGCCTCCGAAGCCACGCTGTCATGCGATGTCGCGGCGACGTACGGTTCGGAGTGGAGCGAGGTGTTGCGAGTGCCGCCGGTGTCGGCCTTCCTGTGTGACGGGTCACCGGTGCAGATCTCCTTTCCGCGTACGCTGGCGCTCTGAGGATATCGCTGACCGGGAAACCGGCGGCGGGCCACGGACGTGGTCGTGGCGCTGCAATAGGTTGCGGCGTGTCACGACGCGTGCGCCTGGGTCGTCCAGCGGCCGACGCGCGGTGAGACAGCCCAGCGGATGGAATATTCGATGCACACCACCCTGTCGTCAGAGAGACGGATCACACGTGCCGCATCTGCGCGGCGCTTCGGTTTCCGGCGCCGCTGATGTCGTGGTTCATTCGACTCACCCTGCGGATGTCCGCGCTCGTGGTCCTGATGCTGGTGGTGGAGTATCTGTCGTATCTGCTGTATCGCGAGTTCGGCGTGGCGCGGCTGTTCTGGTACCCGGTAAGCTGTGCGCTGGTCGCGCTCGGCGGCTATGACACCGTGAAACGCCTGCCATTGGTGTGGGGCGCGCTCGCCGGCGCGGTGCTGGCAGGTGTGACGAGTCTGGTGTCGTGGCCGCTCGGATCGTTCGTCCTCGACGGCGCGCTCCGGTATCCGGAGGAAGCCGATCCGCTGATCGTGGCCACGGGTGTGCTGATCGCAGAGATCATCGGGGCCATCGTGGCGGTCGCCGCCGGCATGGTGGCGCGCGAACGTCGGCGCCATCGATCACGTCGCTCGGCGATCAGCAAACTGGCCTATTCGGCGTTCGATGAACGCTTGGATCCGGATGATGAAGTACGGCCATCGATCGCGATTCCGATGGCTGATCGAAGGGAGCGTCGGTAACCGCGGAGCGCCTGTGTTGCTTTTCCGGTCCGGGCCATACTGTGCAGTCATGCCTCGCGTGCTGAAGCCGGCGGTCTCGGTCATCATGCTGGCAGGTGCCGTCGCCTGCTATCGCCTTCCGCTACACATCCGGGAGAATGACGCGACAGGCTACGAGGACGTCGGTATCCCGACGATCGAGGCCGTCGAATACACGCCCAATGGTCGCGATCTGCGCGTGCTGATGGAGGCACCGGGGTATGTGACCGTCATCATCGTCGATCCGGATCGCGGGGCCACGGTGCGATTCAAGCGGGGTGAATTGCGCAGTCAATTCGCGGAGAAGGGTGTGCATCGATATCCGCTCGACCGCCTCGCGAGTCCGATGATGCTGTCGATGATGGCGCCGATGCGCGGAGCTGGCGGCCCCCAGTCGACTGGTCGCACGGTGGTGCGGGCCAACGCCGTACGGCCACCAGGTATCGGCGGTATCGCGCTGTTCGATCGATCGGCAGCGAGTGCGGATTCGGCGCGGCGGGAACTTCTGCTGTCATCGCGCGGCGTGACGTCCTCCTCTGGCGCCGTGAAGTCCGCACATGTCGTGGTGCTCGTCACGGAATCGCCGCTCGATCTGGTTGGCGTCGCGACGCGCCTGGCGCGGGGCTCGCTCGATCCGGCGCTGGTGGCGCAGGCTGCGGCAGACGTCGTGGAAGGCGGTCGCTGGATGGCGGCCGTGGCGCCGTTGCGAGGTCAGTGACACTGTCTGGCGGGCCGACCGAGGACACCGCATCCTGGTTGATCGGCACGTGGCAGCTGCTCCGTTGCGAGACGCCGCTCGAAATTCAGTCGGGCACACGGATGCATTTCGCCGCCGACGAACGGCTCGACTACGCCATCCCGACACCGGAAGGTCTTTTTCGCGTCACGATGCGATGGTCACTCGCGCGCGGTGTGCTGCTGACGGTGCACGACGACGGCTCGAATCCCGTCGAGGTCGGGGCGACGCTGGAGGCAGGTGATGTGCTGACCTTCGACTTCGGCGGCCCGCGGGCGTGGTTCGTTCGCGCGCAGTGACGCTGACGCAGGAGTGCCGGCGCGCTTGCCTCGCTGGAGGCTCCGGGTAGCTTGGCCAGAGAGCCTTTCCGGAGAGAACATCATGCGCAACATGTCTGCGCTGGCACTTGGACTGCTGATCATGGGCCTTGGGGTCTATGGCGCGGCGGCCGTCACCCCGTACGCCTTTCCAGGCGCGTTCGATGCGCAGGGTGCGACCGCGAACGTGGTGGCATTGTTCGTCATGCTGACCGTCACCGAGGTGACCACGCTGTTCGCGGGATGGGTCACGGCGCGGCTCGTGACCGATCATCGCGCTGGACATGCGATCCTGATGGCCGCGGTCGGGCTCACGTCGGCGATCACGGTCGGAGCCGTTCGCTGGAGTGCCGCGCCATCGTGGTACTACATCACGTCGTGGATGCTGATGCCATGTGCCGCGGCCCTCGGCGCGAAGGCCTGGGAGCGCGCGCTGCGCCGGAAGGGCCAGGCCGTCACTCGCCGAATCGCCGCCACCTGATCCTCAGCCACAGAGACTTTCCTTGAGATTGCGACTGACCCACGTCGTACTGTCCGGAGCCGTCGTCTTGCTCGGAGCATGCGCGTCGACAGGCGGCGCCGGCAGCGCGGGCACATCGCCGGTACCGGTGACGGTGTCCGCACAGCAGGGTGGCACCAGCGGCAGCATGGCCGGCGTGACGATGATGGTCGGCAGCGCCGGGCAGACCGCGCAGGTCGGTGCGTCGCGCGACGCGGTGTGGGCGAAGCTGCCAGGCGCGTACGAGTCGCTCGGTCTTCCGATCAGCATCAAGGACGACGCACGTTTCCGCATCGGCAACGACCAGATCAAGGCACGTCGGGCGCTCAATGGCGTCTCGATGCGCACGATCGTCGACTGCGGCAGTGACCTGAATGGCGAAAAAGCGGAATCGTACGACATCCGGCTGACGATCGAGACGACCGTGGCGCAGGCTGCGTCGGCCGATGCGGCGGAAGTGACGACGATGGTCTCCGGGCTCGGTCGATCACCGAACTTCGGCAACAACGATGTCAGCTGCAGCACGAAGGGCGAGCTCGAACGTCGCATCCTCCGCTACGTGCGGACACAGCTGGGCCTGACGGAGAAGTGATCAGCACGCAGCCTGTGTACGCTGGCGACGTGATGGCCGACGAACGTCGCTAACTGCCGCGTGGCCTGGCCCGATGCGTGGGCACGGCCGTCGTCGGATCCTCGGGCCATGAGTGCCTCGGATACCGCCCGCGCAGATCCTTTCGCACATCGGCGTAACTCGTCCGCCAGAATCCCGGCAGGTCGCGTGTGACCTGCACTGGCCGGTGTGCCGGCGACAGCAGGTGAATGATGAGCGGCAGACGGCCGTCGAGTACTGACGGCGTGGCGGTGGCGCCGAAGAGTTCCTGCAATCGCACCGCCAGCAAAGGGGCTGCCGGATCGCTGTAATCCACCGGCACGCGCGAGCCACTCGGTACCGTGATGTGTGTGGGCGCCATGCGATCCAGCGTCGCGCGCAGCGACCACTCCACGCCGTCGAGCAGTGCGGCTCCGATGTCGGCGCGACGGACGTCATCGAGCGATCGACTGGTGCGCACGATCGGCAACAGCCAGGTGTCGGCGTGCTCGAGCAGTGCCGCATCGCTGACATCCGGCCAGCGCCCGTCATGCCGATGCAGGAAGGCGAGCCGTTGGCGCATGCGTGTCGCGCCTTCGTTCATCGGCAGCGACTGGGGCCAGTCCGCCATCACCAGAGCGAGCAGCGACGCCGTCCGTTCGTCAGGCGTGATGTCATCGGCGACGCGCTCGACCAGTGCAATCGCCCCGAACGATTCCACGACGACCCCCCGCACACGTCCGGTTTCCGCGTCCGCGGAGACGCGACGGACGCGCGTGATCTGATCGGTGTACAGCTCGCGCACCGTGTTGATGTCGAGGCGTGCAGCGAGGTGAATGGTGGCGTCGCGACCGCTGTCGTCGAGCGCAGCGCAGGCGAGCCATTCCTCGCGCGCCAGCGACGACCCCTGATCGCGCAGGTACGCGCCGCTGCCATTCCGCAGCAGGTACCGCGCGCCGGCGCCGTCGCGACGGCGCGCAATGCGATCCGGATACGCAAGCGCCACCAGCGCCCCCAGTGCGGCCTGGTCGTCAGGTGCGTGTTCATCGCTGTGCCGCACGGCCAGGCGATCCCGCAGCGCGCGCGCAGTGTCCCGGCAGCGCGCGAGGGCGCCATCGTCCAGCGTCAGACCGGCGGGCAAAACACGCCGACCGCTGCGCAGGGCATCGATGCGAAGGCCCACGTCCGGGTCGAGCTGACGCGCATCCACGGCGCGGATCGGATCGCGTTCCTCGAGCACCGCGACGAGATCACACGCGAGCGACAGCACGTTGCGCTCGCGTGCGAGCAAGAGCAGATGGGCCATCCGCGGATGTACGCCGAGGGCCGACATCGCGCTGCCGTGCGGCGTGAGCGCCCCGGTGGCATCGAGCGCGCCAAGCTCCGTGAGCAGCGTGCGCGCCTGGGCGAAGGC
>JACMLX010000027.1 GCA_014379355.1 Gemmatimonadaceae bacterium | reverse complement strand
GGTCCTGACCAGTTCGTGCGGTAGAAGGCTCCGCGTCCCCGCGTCCCCGCGTGAGAATTTTTCAGGAGCGCTAACCAGAGATGACGCCGGAGTGGTGAACGACCTCCTCGCGTTCATCGCGGCCCCCGCGCGAAAAGTGTCAGGGCGTGACGAAGACAGAAGCAAGCGTCAGGTGTTGTCGACGCGCGGTCGGTTGCGATGACGGTCGTTGTAGGCGAAGATGCACGCGCCGAAAATCGCGATGGTGGCAAAGCTGAACCACTGCACTGCATAACTCTTGTGCGGGCCTTCACTGGGCGCCGGTGGCTGCAGGCGTGGCGGAATGCCGGCGGCGGGAGAGGTGTCGCCGAGTTGGATGAGTTGCACGCGCGCGAGCGGATACGGCAGTCCTGCCTGGATCGCGTCGAAGTCCAGCGAGCGCATGATTTTCGGACTCATGACACCGGCCGCGTTCGCCATCGATGAAGGCGCAGGTAACGCGAAGGCGAGCACGGTGGCGGTATCCGGCTCACGCCATCTCTGGTGATCAACGTCCTTGCCGTTGGGCGAGTAGACCCAGCCCCGATTGACGAGGTATGCGGAGTCGAGACCTGGAATGCGGAGCGGCGTCAACAGGTTCACGCCTGGCGACCCGCCTCGCATGCGCTGCGTGATCACGATCTCGTTGGCGTAGTCGAACGCGCCGCTGAGTCGCACGCGCCGATACCGCATCGCGGCACTGTCCGTCGGAAGGGACTCGATCGGAACCGGTGGCGCGGTGATGTGCTGCGCAACTTCTGCATTCAGCGCTCGGCGCCACGCGAGCCGATCGAGTTGCCAGAAGCCGAGTCGCACGAACAGGGAGGCGAGTGCGATGGCGATCGCGATGAACACGATGACACGGGGTCGCATGCCGGTCGTGACCGACCGCTCGCTGGTCACTCGCCCTAGAACAGCGAAATCTGTTCGCCGAGCATGTCGGGCGTCACCGGCGTCTGTCCGAGGAGGCGCTGCAGCTGGCGGACACTTTCCGGGCTATGGCCGGAAAAGTGATTGTTCACGAAGCCGTAGATCGTCTTCACCCTCGTTTGCAGGCCCTTGATGGCGGTGGCCCATGCGTTGAGCTCACGTGTGCGATCGACCTGGATGTGGCTGTAGTCGGTGAAGTCACGGTTCGGCCCCATCCAGCGCAGGTATGCTGTCTGCGACGTGGGGTTCTCCGCCAGGGCCAGCATCTGCTTGCGCGGGATCCAGCGCGCGTCGGTGAGGGTCAGCGCGACCTTGTATTCCTTGAGCAGTGCCAGCACACCCTCGTTGATCCATCCGCGCTGACGGAATTCGATCGCGAACGGGATCTCCCTGGTCGGCAGCGTGGGGAGGAAGGCGGCCAGCGCGGGGAGCTCCGTGGGCGAAAAATCAGGCCCGAGCTGGATCAGGATGATCCCGAGCTTGGACTCGAGCTCCCTGGCGCGATCGAGAAAGAGATTGGTGAGGTCGCCGGATTCGCGCAGCCGGTTGTCGTGCGTGATCTCCTGCGGGAGCTTGAGGGCGAACTTGAAACCCTCGGGGACCTTGTTGCCCCATCCGCGGACGCTGCGCACCGACGGAATCGCGTAGAACGTCGAGTCAATCTCGACCGTGGGGAACGCGCGGGAATACACGCCGAGGTAGTCGGGCGCTTTTGTACCGGACGGATAGAACGCGCCGACCCACGCGTCGTAATTCCAGCCCTGTGTGCCGAGCCGGATCGTGGCTGCCATGTCCCAAAGGTCGCAGGCGGGGGAAGAGGGGCCAAGTCCTCCCAGGGAAATGCCGTGAAGTTCGTGAGACGAGGCCTGAAAGAATACATGCAACAGGCCATCATAAGCACATCATCGATACGTCTCGAAGAATCCGTTCCCGTCTCCGGAAAGTGCGACGCCCGCGATGCGCCCCGCCAGCCGAGCCCTGCCTTTCATCTGCAGAAACCATGGCGTCCGCAGCTGGCGCGCATACGCGCCCTCCCCACGCTCATTGAGCGCCATGCGCGTGTCTGACGCCACCGCGTCGTCGATCGTGAGGCGCAGATCGAGTGTGTCGGCGTCGCGTACATCGAACAGTCGCGCCGTCGACGGCCCACGACCGGGGCCTCGCACCGCACGGGTGTCGTCATATGCGATCATGCGTGGTCGAAACACCGCGCGAAAGCCAAGCGAATCAACGACATACACGAACAACGGCGCGTCCACTGCATTCGCACTCGCCGGTGGACGCACACGACCATACAGAATCGTATAGGCGCCGGCGCGAGCCGCACCCCAGTCCCACGTGACACCTTGCCATGTGCCCCAGTTGTGATCGTGATACGCCTGCGCGCCTTCGAACTGTTCGCACGCTGTCGCGATGCAGATCGATCCTGTCGCAGAGGCGCGCAGACCCAGCACCGCGTAACCAGACGGCGCATCGCCACCGATCAGCGTCGCGCCGGGGAAATACGCGCGGGCCGACGGCGTCACCGCGAGCGACAGACGCAGCGTCGCGCCGCTGCCATCCTCGGCACGGGCAAGGCCCGTCAGCATGTAGTCGCCATTCTGTGCGAGATGCACGTCACCGGCCGCGCCCATCGCGAGGTTCGCGTCACGGGTGCTGAAACGAATCCCGCTGCGCGGCACCGCCATGGAAAAGCGGCGCGATGGTCGCCCCGCTTCGTGCGCGGTCACGAGCACCTGGCCGCCCCACTCACCGGCGGGTACGGCACCAGCGACGATGAACGTGATGAAGTACCAACGCGCCGCGTCGGCCGAGAGCACGTTGAAGTAGTGCCATTCACCCCAGCTCTCCGGCATCACGGCGTCGGCAGGTGGCAGGTGAAAATGATCGGCGTCGTGTCGCAGTTCGAGCAGCGTCGGCGTGGTCCATCGTCGATCGCCATCGTCATCGCGCCACGTGCCTTCGGTCAGCGGCGCCGGCGCACCCACCGCGCGCGTCGCATCAGGAATCTCCCCGGCAGCACGCACGGGAAATTCGCGAGCGTCAGGCAGCGTGACGTAGAGCAGTTTCGACTCGATCTGCGGCGCGACCGCTCCCACGTGCGCCGCGAGTCGAGGCGACGCCAGCAACTGCTGATGAAGGAATCGCGCATTGGCGATCGAAAAGAACATGCCGCCGACGCCACCCGTCTTCATGACTTCCACATCGAGTCCTTCCGGGAGCACGGTGACGTCGCCGCCGCCGACGAGCTTTTCATCGCTGGCCTGCGCGATCATTGCGTCACCGACGGACAGCAGCACGATCATCACGGCCACGCCGAGTCCATAGCCTGCCAACAGGAACAGCGTTCGCATCTTCCGGAAACCGAGATTCCGCAGCGCGAGCCGCCAGATCACGTGACCGCCTCGGCGATGATCGCACCGTCACGCATCTGGATGCGACGCGCGGCTGCTGCGGCCATCTGCGCATCGTGTGTGACGACGACGATGGTGGTGCCATCGCGATTCAGGCGCCGGAACAGGTCGATCATCTCGAGCCCGGTCGCTGCATCGAGTTCACCGGTGGGTTCATCCGCCAGCAGGAGCGCCGGCTTGTTGGCCAGCGCGCGTGCGATGGCGACACGCTGCTGTTCGCCGCCGCTCAGCTGCGAGGGCCGGTGATCGGCACGACCCGCCAAGCCGACGTAGCCGAGCAGTTCCTGCACGCGCGCGCGTCGTTCAGTCCGCACGATCCTCGCCTCGGCCATCGGCAGTTCGATGTTTTCAGCGGCAGTCAGCGCCGGCATCAGGTAGAAGCGCTGGAAGACGAATCCGATGCGTCGCAGCCGGAATGTGGTGGCGGCGCGATCATCCAGTCTGTCGACGCGTTCGCCTGCGATGGTCAACGAACCGGCGTCGGGCGAGTCGACCGCGCCGAGCAGGTTGAGCAGCGTACTCTTGCCACAGCCGGACGGCCCGACGATCGCCACCCATTCGCCCTGCTCGACATCGAAGCTGACGCCGCGCAGCGCATGCACCGGCCCGCTGCCCATGCTGTAGTCGCGCGCGAGATCACGCACCTGCACGAGCGCGCTCACGCCACCGCCTCGCGCCTGAGTGTGCCCGCAATCGGCAGCGACGATGCGCGCCACGCGGGATAGATTCCGGCCAGTACGCCGGCCGAACCGAGCATCCCCAGCGCGAGACCGGCGTCGTGCGGCTGAAAGACGAAGAAGCGGAACGTCGCGGGCATGCCCGGGAAATCGGCGAGAATGCGTTCGAGCCATTGCGCGGTCACGAGTCCGATGAGGAGCCCGCTGAACGCCCCGACGCCGCTGAGCAGGAGACCTTCAGTGACCACCTGCGTCACGATGCTGCGCTTCGCGACACCGATCGCACGCATGACCGCGATTTCACCGGCGCGCTCATTGACGCCGATCGTGATGAGTGTGGTCACGAGCAGGATGCCGACACCGAGTGAAATGCTGCCAAGTACGAGGGCGAGCTGACGGAAATACGCCAGCCGCTGCTCGACCTGCGCCGTCGCGCCTTCGAGTGAGATGACGGACACGCGCGCGCCGGCGGCTTGAATCCGCGCACGCACCGCCTCGACATCCACGTCGTCTCCCGCCTTCACCATGAGGAGCGACACATGATCACGGCGCGCGTTGCCGCCCATCTCCTGCAGCACCGGCAGGCGCATGGCGATCGTTGGCTGCGTCGTACCCGTGTAGAAGAATCGCGCGACGCCGCGCACGATGAATGCGCGCTGCCCGACAACCGTGCGCAATTGCGGGTCGTATCCGACCGCGAGCTGCACCGTATCGCCGAGTCTGTGGCGTGTGAGCGCGAGCCAGCGCTCGTTCGCGACGATGCTCACACTGTCCGCGAGATCCGCCCCGCGCAGCAGCTCGTAGTCGCCCTGCACCCGCGGATCGATGCCGAGCGTGAAGGCCGTGACGGTCGAATCATGCGCAGTCGTCTGCGATTGTGCGCCAAGGACCGGGCTCACCGCAACGACGCCACTCACGCGTGCGATGGCTGCGACAAGGGTGGCAGCGCTGTCGATCGTCGCGTCGCTGTCGAACGGCAGTGTACCCTTCGGGGCGACACGCAGCTGGTAGCCACGCAGCAGCAGGAATCCCTGAAAGTTGTCGCGCATGCCGGTCGCCAGCATCACCATGTCGAGCAGCAACGCCGCAGAGACCGCGATCCCGAGCAGCGCCAGCATCGTGCGCGCCTTGTGTCGCAGCAACGCCAGGAGAGCGAGTCGGAACGGCATCAGCGCCCCAGCAAGGTGAGCGCCGGCACCGTCACCAGGCGTCGCGCTGCGACCCAGCCGGCGACGACGCCGAGTACCACCGACAATCCGCACGCCAGCATCACCGTCTCGCCCGTCACGAACGTGAAGGCGAGTGTGGTGCGATGCACACCCTGGAAATGCCAGTTCACGAGCCGTGCCATGACGATACCGAATATCACGCCGCTCATCGAACCGAGGAGTGCGATGATGCCTGCCTCGAGGACGACTGACCGCACGATCGTGCGGGCGGAGATGCCCATCATGCGCAGTGCTGCGATGTCACGTCGACGCTCATCGATCTTGAGCAGCAGGATGCAGAGCAGGAACGCGGCGCTGGCGACGATGGTGATCACGCCGATCGCCCGATGGAACCTGCGCACGACCTGAAACGTGCGACTGGTGCGCACCGCGATCTCCGCACTCGGCCACGCCCGGAATCCGAACGCGGCGTCGTTGATCGTCCGGAGCAACGAGCCGCGGGCACTGTCGCCCGTGGAACGGATCGCAAATCGGTCGACGCGATCACCGTAGCCGATCAGTCGCTGCAACTGATCGAGATGCAGTCGCGCGCGATATTCCGATCGCGCGATCTCGCTCGGGTCGGCGCGCCGCGCGAGGAGCGCGCTGATCACGACGCGTTCGGCCGCCGTGTCGTTCGGAGCGGCAGAAATCCGCACCGTGTCGCCGAGTCGCAGCCCGGCATCGGACGCCAGACGCGCGTCGAGGGCGACGGTTCGAACGACGGAGGGGTGCGTCGGCGCCGAATCGATGACCTGCGCGTGAAGTGGTCGAACCGACGGCGATGCCAGACTCCAAAGCGCGCCGAGTGCGGCGGCGACCAGCGCGCGCGTCACGACAGCGCAGCGATGCGAACGGCGCGGGCGGCGGTTGGACCGATCTGACGCAGCACCGGACCGACCATCACTTCGATCGGACCGTCGTACGGCGCACGCGCGTGGATGTGAATCATGGCCCCGGGCCGCAGTTCGAGTTCGCCGAGATACCGCAGCATCACCGGATCCTTGTCGTTAACGCTCATCACGGTGCCGCTGGTGCCCACCGGCCAGTCGGCGAGCGTGGCGTGGCGCGTTTCATCGACGGTGCCGTCGCGAGTGGGGATCGGCGCGCCATGCGGATCGAACATCGGATCACCGAGCGCGTGCGCCATGCGATCGATGAGCGCGTCGGAGGCCGCGTGTTCGAGCTGTTCGGCCTCTGCATGCACGTCGTCCCATGGCACACCGAGCACGGTGGCGAGATAACTCTCGAGCACACGGTGGCGGCGCAGGGTGCGCAGCGCGGCGATGCGACCGGCCGCGGTGAGCCGCGCGCCGCGATAGGGCTCGTGTTCGAGCAGCCCCTGCGAGGCGAGGCGGCGCACCATGCCGCTGACGCTCGCCGGCGCGAGTTCGAGGCGTTCAGCGAGGGCGTTGGTGGTGGCCGCGTCGCCGCCCTGCTGGATGGCGTAGATCGCCTTGAGGTAATCCTCGACCGGTGCCGTGAGCGGCGCGGTCTGCGCTGACGATGGCGGCGTGTCGTTCATCGTGTCGCACGCGTGGCTGCGACGGCCGCGTCACCGCGCACGAGCAGCACCGGGACGAGGCACCGATGCCGCACCTGATTCGCCACGCTGCCGCGCACCACGTCGTTCAGGAAACCATGTCCGTGTGTGGCCATCGCGATGAGGTCGCACGACTCGCGTTCGGCGGCGGCGCAGAT
Source organism: Gemmatimonadaceae bacterium (assembly GCA_014379355.1). Taxonomy (GTDB): domain Bacteria; phylum Gemmatimonadota; class Gemmatimonadetes; order Gemmatimonadales; family Gemmatimonadaceae; genus JACMLX01. Next base: position 17,543 of record JACMLX010000027.1, on the reverse strand, counting down.
CTCGGTGGCCGCATCGCCGGACGCCAGCACCGCGTCGACATCGAGGGCCGCCGTGGACAGGTCGGCGGCACACTGATCGAGGTAGACGCGATCGGCACGGATTTCCTCGGACTCACGCAGCTTGAGCGACTGCAGGTTGCGCGCGGCGAAACCATCTGCGACGTGAATCAACGTGACTTTCGCCTGACACAGCTGCGCGAGCGTGCGCACATGTGCCAGGATCGCCTGATCGTACGGCGAGTTCTCGAGCGGGACGAGGACGTGTGAGTACATGGTCAACGCATCCACCCGCCGATGACCTGGACCAACAGCCACGCGTTGAGCGCCGCGATGACGATCGCGATGGTCCAGGCGAGTGCCTTCAGCCATGGCGCGTTCACGAACTCGCCCATCTTGCGGCGGTCCGACGTGAATGCGACCAGCGGAAACACCGCGAAAGACAACTGCAGGCTGAGTATCACCTGACTGAGGACGAGGAGCTGTGATGTGCCGCGGGCGCCGTACAAGATACTGACCACCACGGCCGGGACAATTGCAATCGCGCGTGTGATGAGGCGGCGAACCCACGGTTGCAACCGCAGGTTGAGAAACCCTTCCATCACGATCTGTCCGGCCAGCGTACCCGTCAGGGTGGAGTTCTGCCCGGATGCGAGCAGCGCGAGCGCGAACACCGTGCTCGCACCGGCACCGAGCAGTGGCGTGAGCAGCTTCCACGCGTCCTGAATCTCGGCCACACCACTGTTTCCGGACGTGTGGAAGGTGGCGCCAGCCACGATCAGGATGGCAGCGTTGATGCAGAGCGCGAAGGTGAGTGCGATGGTGGAATCGGCGAATGCGTAGCGAACCGCCTCGCGCTTGCCTTCGGATGTCTCCTCGTACTTGCGCGTCTGCACGATGCTCGAGTGCAGGTACAGGTTGTGCGGCATGACGGTCGCGCCGAGAATGCCGATGGCGATGTAGAGCATATCGCGATTGCCGATGATTTCGGTGCCGGGAACGAATCCGCGCAGCACCTCCGGCACGTTCGGGCGCGAGAGGAACAGTTCGAAGAGGAAACAGACGCCGACGACCGCGACTAGTGCGATCACCATCGCTTCGAGCAGGCGGAATCCCTTGCCCTGCAACCAGAGCACGACGAGCACGTCGAGCGCCGTGAGGATCACGCCGACCGGCAGCGAGATGCCGAACAGGAGCTGCAGCGCGATGGCGGTGCCGATCACCTCGGCCAGATCGCAGGCGGCGATGGCCAGCTCGGCGATGACCCAGAGGGCAAAGGCCATGCGCTTCGGGTAGGCATCGCGGCACGCCTGCGCGAGATCGCGACCAGTGACGATGCCAAGCTTGGATGACAGTCCCTGCAGCAGGACGGCCATCAGGTTGCTGATCAGGATGACGTACAGCAGCGAGTAGCCGAACTGGGCGCCGCCGGCGAGGTCGGTGGCCCAGTTGCCGGGGTCCATGTAGCCGACGGCGACGAGGTATCCCGGTCCGCCGAAGGACAGGAGCTTCCGGAACCAGTTGCCTTTGCTAACCGGGACGGTGCGATAGGCCTCGGCGAGCGAGGGCGCTTCCCGGGTGCGTCGCCAGCCGGGGATCGCGCCGGAGACGGGGTTGCCGGCGTCGTGGCGCTCGGGATCGGGCGTATCCGTCCCTCGCGGCGTCAGGCTGGGGAGCGTCATGGTCTGCCGAAGAAGAGGTTTCGTTCATCCGAAACTATATCGACAGCCAGACGAGACAACCCCCGGACCGCAACCGTTTCAGAGCCGGATCATCCCCCTGACCAGCCTGCCTTAACGTCGAGACTGGCACGGCGTCTGCCCTGATGTCCCACGACGCGATCACAGATCGCCGCCCATTCCAAAGACCGCCGACCAAGGAATTCGACCATGAAGACCAACACCCTGCTGCGCGCTGCCTCTGCGCTGACGATCGCGGCCGTCTTCACCGCTTGCGGTGACAGCGCCAATTCGCCCACCGACGCCGGCGTCTCCGCCTCCGTCGCCGCCGCGACCACCCTCGATGTCGCCACCGTCTCCGGTGATGCCACCCAGGAAGATGTGGAGACGTTCAAGGTCAATCGCGGCGCGTTCGGACTCGCCACCATCGACTTCGAGCGCTTCGGACGCTGGGAATCGTGCCCGTACGACGCAACCGCCAGCCGGTTCATCTGCGTCGACAAGGTGCGGGGACCGTTCACGGCCACGCGCAGTTATGCGTATCTCGATGCCGCTGGCGCCGGCCAGAGCGCGTACAGCACCACGACCACTGCGGCTGCGAACTTCAAGTGGTCGGTCAGCGGCACCATCACCCGCGAACGGTGGAGCGGCAGCATGTCGCGCAATCGCGACATCACGCTCTCCGGACTGCTCGGCACCAACTCCACCGTGACGATCAACGGCACCGGCACGCGCGAGACGCAGCGCACGCGATTCCTGCGCGACAGCGCCGGCCCGAATGGTCTCACGCGTGACTACAACCTCGAAGCGTCCGTGGCGATCGCGAATGTCATCACACCTGCCATCCGCATGCCCGACGCATGGCCGGTCAGCGGGACCATCACGCGCAATTACACGGTGACCCGCACGGACGCCACCAATGGCACCACGACCACCACACGAAACTCCGTCGTGACGTTCAACGGCACACAGTTTGTCGACCTGGTCGTCAACGGCAAGGCCTTCACGCTCGACCTCGCGACCGGCAAGGTCACCGCGAAGGTCGCCGCCGGCTGAGTCGAATTCACGACGCACAACGCACACGCACGACGCAAGTCGCACCAGAAAATGCAGAACCGCCCCGCATCGCTCCCGATGCAGGGCGGTTTTGCTGCTCCCAGTACAGAATTTCTCGATTCCCCCCGCCCGCCACCGACGCACTCGGGGACCTCCGTGGCCTCCGCCTCCAAAAAGAAGTCGTCAAGGCGCGAAAAGCACCGATAGCAGCTGCGTCACGATCCGCTCCGTCATCCCCCACACCACATCCTCACCCCACAAGTATGCCGGAAACCGCAACCGCGCCCCCGCACGCTCGAACACATGCTCCGCCGATCGCGCCGGATCCCGCAACTCGAACAACGGCAGCCAGAACGCGGAATGCACCTCCTTATTCGGCACCAGCGCAACCTCTCGCGTCAGCGCATACACATACGGACGCACGGCAATGGATGGCAGCGCCGCAGACCCCGGCCGCAGATCATCCAGCACACCGATCAGCCGCGCATCCGTCCCCAGATCGAGCGACAACTCTTCCGACGTCTCGCGACGCGCCGTCTCCTCGAGCGTCGCATCCGACGCATCGCGACGCCCACCGGGAAACGCCACGTGACCGCTCCACGGATCACCGATCCGCTCCGCGCGCCGGATGAACAACAACGACGCATCCGCCACCGTCGCACCGCGCAGCACGAGCGCCACCGCCGCCCATCGCAGCCCCTCCGCCTCCGGCTCCTCGACACGCACCCGGGCTCGCAGCGCCAGCACCAGCGAGTCGATCAACCCTCACCTCTCGCCAGCCCGCGCAGGCTCATCCCTCGACCTCACCACCCGCATCCACCCAGCCACGGAAGCCGCCAACCATCGACGCGACATTCGTGTACCCCATCGCCTGCAGCGATTCCGCCGCCAGCGCCGATCGATTCCCGCTCGCGCAATACAGCACCACCGTCGCGTCTCGCGACACCGCCGCATCGATCTTGCTCTCCAGCGTGCCTCGCGACATGTGCACCGCGCCCGCCGCATGCCCGAGATTCCACTCGCGATCCTCACGCACATCGATCAGCACCAGCGACGAATCCGCACCACGCGTCGCGAGCGTCTCCGTCGCCGTCACCTGCGTCACACGGTCCTTCGCTTCACCGAACAGCTCCGCAGCCGTCTTCATGCCATCCTCTCGATTCAAATGATCATCGCATCCGGCAATTCCACTGTCAGGGAACGCGCCTCGACATCGAGCACCGCCTGCGCGCCCAACGGCACCGTCCACTGATCGGCAATATGCCCGATCGGCAGGTTCGCGAGACAGGGCACACCCAGTCGCATCGCCAACTCCGCCACCAACTCGTCGATCGTCATCGCATCGGCATTTTCGTCCGCCGGCACGTTCGTGAATTGACCCACGGCAAGCCCCACACAGCCGCGCAACGCCCCACTCTGCTCGAGCTGCCGTAACATCCGATCGACGCGAAACGCCGACTCGTTCACATCCTCCAGCACCACGATCGCGCCGTCACCGTCCAGCGCATTCGCCGTCCCGCACAACGCCCCCAGCAGCGCCAGGTTACCGCCCGCCAGACGACCGCGCGCAACGCCACGTCGCACCGCCTCGGCATGGGACCACACCCCGCACACGTCGCCTCGACGCGTCAGCGCCGCCAGCATCTGCTGCGCACTCATCACCGGCAATTCCGCACGCGCCGTATGCGCGTGAAACGTCACCACGCCAACCGACGCCGCCACCGCACAATGCAGCGCCGTCACATCCGAAAACCCGATCACCGGCTTCGGCCGCTCCGCAAATCGCGCCAGCGAAACGCCTGACACGATCCGCGTCATCCCGTACCCGCCACGCACACACCACACGGCATCCACCTCATCTGCATCCAGCGCCCATTGCAGATCCGCCAACCGCTCCGCATCACTGCCCGCCAGATACCCGCGACGCCCCAGGACATGCGCCGCACGCACGGGCTCCCATCCATACGCACGCACGTGCGACTCCGCGCGCGCCACATCCGACTCCCCACGCAACGGCCCCGACGCCGCCACGAGCGCAACACGCGCACCCACACCCAACGCCTCAGGCCACCGCACTTTCGATGATATCCGCATGATCGGGATGCTAAGCCTTCGCCCGCCCGATGCTACCGTCGCGCCATGCTCACCACGCGCGCCGCCCACACGCTCCTCACCAACGCCCACGCCGCCAGTGGTCGCATCGCGCTCGCGCATGCACTCGGCTTCACCACAACACCGCATCGGCTCTCCGCCCGCCCGCTCGCAGCACTCGGCTTCACCAACCCCTCAAGCGAACTCCACGTCGCTCGATTCACCCGCGACGCCGATTGGGCTCTCCTCCTCATCGAGAACCACGACCCGACGCATTGGCGCGACAGCCTGCGTCGCATCACCACACATCTCGATCGCCTCGCCGACTCGCGTCGCTACCTGATCGTTCTCCACACCACCGCCAACGGTCCACTCGCCATCGCCACCTCGCTCAGCTCCGCACGCGGTCCCCGCCTCGCCGTCCTCACCACCGCACCACACGACGTCGTCGATTCCGATGCACAAACGGTCGCCGCACTCGCCGTCGCCTGGCACAGCGATCCCACCACGACCTGCCTGCGCTTTCACGAACTGCTCGGCCGACACGCCATCGGTCGCCGATTCTTCCGCGCCCTCGAATCACACGTCACCGACATCGCTGACGCCTGGCCAACCCGACTCGCCAACGACGAACGACGCACCCTCGCACTCATCCACGTCGCCCGGCTCCTGTTTCTCAAGTTCATCGAAACAAAGGGGTGGCTCGCCAACGATCGTGCATTCCTCGCCCGACACGCCGACGACATTCTTGCCTCCGGCGGCAGGCTGACACACCGCCTCATTGCCCCGCTCACCTTCGGCACCCTCAACACCCCGGCCCGCAATCGCGCCCCGGCCGCGCGCGCGTTCGGCACCGTGCCGTTCCTCAACGGCGGCCTCTTCGCCGCCTCACCGCTCGAACGCCGCGCACGACATCCGCACATTCGCGACGAACTCCTCGCCCCCCTCCTCCTCGACACCCTCTCGCGCTTCCGCTTCACCGCACGCGAAGACACACGCACCTGGTCCGAAGCCGCCATCGATCCGGATCTCCTCGGACGAACCTTCGAGGCCCTCATGGACACCGCGCAACGTCGCGGCTCCGGCACGTTCTACACACCGGCTTCCATCGTCGCATCGCTCGTCGACGACGCACTCACATTCGCCATTCGTCAGCCCCCGTCACTCGTCCGCTCTGCACTCGCCGGCGAATCGGTCCCCACCGCCGACAGCCACAGTCTCCTCGCCGCCATCGACGATCTCCGCGTCCTCGACCCCGCCTGCGGCTCCGGCAGCATCCTCGTCGCCACCCTCGAGCGTCTCTCCACCCTCCGCACACAACTCGGCGACCACCGCCCCACCGCCGTCATCCGCCGCCACGTTCTCACACACTCGATCTTCGGCGTCGATATCGCCCCGATGGCCGTCTGGCTCTGCGAACTCCGACTCTGGCTCTCCGTCGTCATCGATGACGACACCACCCACCCCGCCGACATCACCCCGCTCCCCAACCTCGATCACCACATCCGCATCGGCGACGCGCTCGGCAACGACGCCTTCAGTGATTACGCGCCCGAACGACACGCCGCCCGCATCTCACAGCTCCGCGAACACTACGCCCGCAGCACCGGCGCACGGAAACGCACCTGCGCCACACGCATTGACTCGGCGGAACGTGCGTGCGCACGCCGCATCACCACGCAGCGCATCGATGCGCTGCAACACGAACGCATCGAAATGGTGCGACTCGCACGAAATCGGAACCTCTTCGACCTGCGAAACGGGCTTTCTACAACACAACGGCGACGTCTCACCACGATTCGTACACTGCTGCGTGAACTGCGCGCGACACGCCGACGCCTCGACGAAGGCGGCGCCATCGATTTCGACTTCCGCACCCACTTCAGCGACGCCGCCACCGCAGGGGGATTCGACCTCGTCATCGGCAATCCACCGTGGGTGCGCTCACACCACCTCGATGCCGCCACACGCGCCAATCTCCGCACCCGCTTCGCTGACGTCACCGGTCATGCGACCGGACCCGTCGCATTCGGTGTGCAGACCGATATCGCCATTCCGTTCACCCAACGCGGCCTGCAACTCACTCGGCCCGATGGCACGCTCGCATTCCTGCTCCCCGCCAAACTCTGGCGCTCGGTCTCCGCAGGCGCGCTACGACAATACCTGCTGCAACACGCCACTCCGACGCACCTGCGCGATCACTCCGCGAATGCCGGCGGCTTCTCTGCCGCCGTGTACCCCTCCGCCATCGTCCTGCAACACATTCCCCCTCGCTCCGGAGACCCCGCCATGCATACCGGCCACGTCGACTGCCATAGCACCAACGCCTCCGGCGCCCCCCAGCAATTCCGTATGCCGGCAGCACACCTCCCCGTCGCAGCACATCCCGGCGCACCGTGGCGCGTCATTCCGGAAAACGTCCGCGTCGCTGCCGACACCCTCGCCCACGCCGGAACACGCTGGATGGATTCCATCCTCCCCTCACCATCACTCGGCATCAAGACGGGCTGCAACGAAGCGTTTCTGCTTAATGATGCGGACGTACCGCACGCGCTGCGCCCCTGGGCACGACCAGTCATGCGCGGTGATCAGGTGCGCGCCTGGCACGCGCCCGACAGCCAGGGCGCCATCGTCGTCCCGACCGATCCCGATGGACGGATGCTCACGCGACTCCCTGCGCCGCTCCAACGACACTTCGCACAACACGAACGCGCACTCGGTGCACGGACGGACTTGCGCCCGCGCGAGCCGTGGTGGTCGCTCTTCCGCACCGATCTCCTCACGAGCTCCGGATGGCGCGTCGTCTGGGCGGACATCGGTCGCTCGCTGCGCGCGACGATTCTCGCACCGCACAACACCACCGTACCGCGCAATACCTGCTACGGCGTGCGACTCCACGATCCAGTCGACGCCCACGCGCTCGCCGCACTGCTCAATGCGCCGACTACCACCGCCTGGCTCTCCCTCGTCGCCGAACCGGCACGCGGCGGCTACTTCCGATTCCTCGGCTGGACCGTCCTCGCCCTCCCGATGCCGCACTGGCATCGCACACGCGAACTGCTCGCACCGATCGCCGCACGATTCCGACGAGGTGAGGCGGTCAACGACGAGACACTGCATCGCGCCACTCTCGAGGCCTACGGCATTCGTCACGAGGACGTCGCACCACTCCTCGACTGGACCACCGACACATCCCGCCCGGAACGCGAACACCGCGCGCGCGCCGCGTCATGACCGGCACGCATGCCATCGCCCGACGCCTCGCCCTCCTCACCCTCCACGCACGCGCGCTGGATTTCCGCGCCGCACCCATCACACTTGGCAACATCACCCTCCTGCCCCATCAGACCGCCGCCACCCACTGGCTCCAACGCCGCATCGACACGTTCGGAGGCGCACTCCTCGCCGATCCGCCGGGACTCGGCAAGACCTACGTCGCACTCGCTGTCGCGGCCGAGCGACAGGTCACGCCGCTCGTGATCGCTCCTGCGGGTTTGCGCACTCGGTGGAGCGATGCGGCACGCGAGACTGGTGTGACAGTCGATTTCGTCAGCACCGAACGGCTCAGCAGCCCAACGCCGCTTCGGATGGCACAGCCGGCATTCGTCATCATCGACGAAGCACACCACCTGCGCACGACGTCCACACGCCGATACCACCGCACCGCGTCACTCTGCGCCGACGCACTCGTCCTGCTACTCAGTGCAACACCGATCCACAACGCCACGCACGACCTCCAGCACATCATCACACTGTTCCACCTTCCCCCGACGCGTGCGTCGGCAACGGTCCTCCGACGTCGACTCACCCTGCGGCGCACGATCGAGGAGATCCGTGCGGCAGGTCCGAACCAGCAGTTCCACGCTCTTCCCGAGGTGCGCCATCGCCGGGCGATGCCACTGCGCGTCATGCACTCACTGCTCCCGCGCGACATCGCCGCACTTCCCCGTCTCATCGACGACCCGCCCGACACGCACCGCCTCATCCAACTCGGCTTGCTGCATGCTCTCCGCTCCAGTGAAGCGGCGGCGATCGCGCGCATTCGTCGCCGCATCGCCGTGACCCTCGCCATCGAACACGCCGCCCGCGATCACGTCGAGCCCACTGCCGCCCTCAAGCGCGCATTCCGCACCGACGAGGGCGCCGTGCAACTCGCCATGGCGGCGTTACTCTCGACACCCGGTCTGCGCGTCGCACCCGGAGTCGCAGCTGCCGCGCGAAGGCAACGGCGCGCCTTGGAAGCGATGCTGACGCAGCTCGACGGCGCGGGGGATCAAGTGCGCGCGCGTGTGTTGCGTCGGATCGCACGGTGGAGTCGGGCGCCGGTCGTGGCCTTCACGCAGTTCAACGCCACGGCGGCCGCGTTCTACCATCATCTTCGCGATCGCCCGGGCATCGCATGGCTCGGCGGTACGACCGCACATATCACGAGTGGCGTCATCGCGCGTGACGAAGCGCTGCAGCGATTTCTCCTGCCACGGTTTCGCGATCGACACGACGGCATCCGACTGCTGATCACTACCGACGTCGTGAGCGAAGGACTCTCGCTCGCCGGCGTGGCGACGGTGGTGCATCTCGACCTGCCGTGGACTGCGGCACGTGTCGACCAGCGCGTCGGCCGGGCCGCGCGCATCGGCGCTGGGGTGCCAGTGGTCAGCATCGTGGAGCTGCCGGCACCGCTGCACGATGTCCATCGAGCCGTACAGGTACTGGTCGCGCGCAAGCGACGTCACATGGGAGTCGTTGACGGCACGGGTGACGATCAGCTGCGCATGACTCGTGTTCTGCGACGCCTGTGCGACGCAGAGCCGTGCCGAGGGCGACGTCGCGGGTGGGTGACCATGACGACGACAACGATCCGCACGCCGATGGTCATCGCGGAGGTGCGCGTGGCGAAGGGGCACTGGATCGTGGCGGCGGATGCGCGCGGCATCAGGCGACCGCGCGCGTCGGACTGGGATGCAGTCGCCGCGGCGACAGTCGTTCCGCGGGAACGACAGACGGGCGCAGGCGAGAGACGAGCCTTTTGTGATGCAGCGTGCGCGCACCTCGCCGATCGGGAGATGATGGCGGTGGTGACGGACGCGTACGATCCCCGCCTGCAGCAACGTCGCGAGGCGGATGATCGGATCGTGCGCGGTGAACGTGTGAGTCGCGCAGTGCAGGCAGCGGACGTCACCGGTCTTCGGCGGACCATCATGCACACCGGAGGCGTCGCCGGCGATGCGAAGCGTGGTGCACGTGATGCGGTGGGAGGCAACGACGCGCAGCGCGCGCTCAGCGTTCTCGCATCGACACTCAGTGCCGACGTGCGTGTGATTGCCGCGGTGAGACTGCTGCCCGGTCTGTGAGGCAGGGCGGGTTATATTCGGCGGACATGACACACTCACCGATTCGCGCACCGCGTCCCGTGTTGTTCGATCTCGATGGCACATTGGCAGATACCATCCCGTTGTTGCTCGCATCGATGCACGCAGCGTATGCAGCGATCGGTGGGATCGTGCCTGAGGAGCGCGCCTGGCTGCGCGGCATGGGCACGCCGCTCCGTGCACAGTTCATGCATTTCGAGTCGAATGACCTCGCGCGTGTGGAGGCATTGATCGGTGTGTATCGTGATTTTCAGGTCGACAATCTGGCGATTTTCGTGAAGGAGTATGTGGGCGTCCGCGAGTTGCTCATCGCACTGCGCGAGCGCGGGCATCCGATCGCCGTCGTGACGGGCAAGGGTGAATGGATGGCACACCTGACCTTGAAGCAGGTCGACCTGCTGGACCCGTTCGAGGTGATTGTCGGTGCCGAAGCGACGACGCGTCACAAGCCGGACGCCGATCCGCTGTTGGTGGGGGCGGAGCGTCTCGGGGTGGCGGTCGATGGGGCGATCTACGTCGGCGATGCGCCGAACGATGTGCTGGCCGCTCGGGCCGCGGGGATGATCGATGTGTGGGCGGCGTGGGGACCGTTTACCTCGGCCGAGCTGGAGCCCTTCGCGCCGACGCACACGGTGGTGGCACCGATGGACGTGCTGACTCTGCTGGATCGGATCAGCGAACACTGATTGTGGATCGTGTCGTGGCCAGGCAACGAAACCTTCGGAACGGTTGTCTCGTAGCGTGAATCAGACCAGTCACTCGGAGTTGTTGTGATGCAGAACCGTGCCTCGATCGTTGTTGTGCTTGTCTGCGCTGCCGCGCTGAGCGGATGTCATCGCGGCAAGCCCACGTCGGAGACATTCAGCTGGAAGGGTCCGGTGACGGCCGATGGCTGGCTTCGGTTGCGCAATGTGAGCGGCGATCTCGAGATCCGTCAGGGAACAGGCGACAGCGCCGAAATCCAGTTCGTGATCGAGCGATCCAACCAGTTCGCACCGGTGGCACAGGTGAAGGTGCTGTCGGAGGCGGACGGCGTGATTGCGTGCGTGCTGTACGGTGACAACGGCACGTGCAGCGCCGACGAGTACAAGGGCGGCAACACCGAGAACTACAAGTCGCCGCGTTTCATGCGTGGGCAGACGAGTGTGCATGGCACCGTGACGTTGCCGCGCACCGTGAAGCTGGACGCCCGCTCGACGAACGGCGATATCGATGTCGACGCCGTCGTGACGGCGATGCAGCTGACCACCGTGAATGGTGACATTCAGGTCCGGGGTGGCACACAGACACTGAAGGTCGCGACCACCAATGGTGACGTCGATCTGGGGCTGGCGGCGGTCGGTGGCGGGCTCACTGTGGAGACCACCAATGGTGATGTGAGGGTCGAGCTGCCATCCACCCTCAGCGCGGCGCTCGCGATGCGAACGGTCAACGGTGACCTGAATCTGGGTTTTCCGGGCAACATCACGACGAAGACGGCGAAGCAGATCATCGCGACACTGGGTGGTGGCGGATCACCGATCGACATCTCGACCACCAACGGCAACATCACGCTCGAGCAGCAGGGCCAGCACTGATTGCGCATCACCAGTCGACCGTGTCTGAGAACGGAGGGCCCGGCCGCATCACTGCAGCCGGGCCCTCCGTCTTGCATCGACGCTCGTGCCGCCGTCGTTATGCGGACTGCATGCCTTCGATGGCCTTCGCGAGATCGATGTCCTTCTGCGTCAGGCCACCGGAGTCGTGGGTGCTGAGCGCGACGGTGATTTTGGTGTAGCGGATGTCGATGTCCGGATGATGCTGCGCCGCTTCTGCAGCGTCGGCGATGCGGCGGATGAACGCTATGCCGGCCGGAAACGTCGGCAAGTTGAAGGTCTTCGAAATCACGTTCGTGCGTCGACTCCAGCCTGGGAGTTGACCGAGCGCGCGCTGGATCTCGATATCGGACAGGACGGGTGCGGCCATGTGGCTGGGTCTGGCGCTGAGGAAGGTGAACCGTTCCGTGAGATGCGGCCGTTCACCCGTTGATCCTCGTATGGCCAGTGCGCTGGCACAAGGGCCGACAGCGCACTGGCACACCGACGCTCAGCCGCCCCTGCCGACCCTGAACCGCGAGACGGACGTCTTCGACGCCGATTTTCTCGCGCCGGCCTTCCGGGTTGCCTCTGATCTGCCAGCCGAGTTTTTTCCTGTCGCGCTGCTGCGAATGAGTTTCGGTTTGGAGACCGTGGCGAGAAATGCATCCAGTTTCTTGCCGTCGATCGCAGCGCGTTTCTTCGCTGTGTTCAGGTCGTCTAGCAGCGCATACGCTTCGTCACAGTATTTCGTGAAGAATGCCCAGCTCATCTGTTGTTTTGCGCCCCAGGTGACGCAGGTCGGGCCAAGTCTGGTGTAGCCGCTCACATAGACGTAATGGCCGCCCCAGCTGTTCGGCGTTGCTCCGCTTCCTGTGGTGGTCGTCCACGGCTTGCCCGCCATCAGCTCACGTTCCGCGGACTTCGGCAAGCGCAGCCCGATGCCGACGCCGAGGTTGAGGAAGATGGCGGTTTTCACCTCGGGGAGTCGTGAACGGTTCACCTCGGAGAAGGCGCGGATGTTGTAGCGCTTCTTCGCCGCCAGCCATCCCTGCTTGCGCCACAGTCTGAGCGAGTCGAGCATGATCAGTCCCGAATCCTCGCCTCCGGATTGCGCGAGGTATTCGTCGACCACCTCCTTGGTGGTGATCGGCAGCACCTTCTTCTGTTCCACGAGCTCGAAGCGCAGCGTCTGGTGTGCGCGACCGGAGATCACGCAGCATCCCCATTGATCGTTGCCGAACATGGGCGTCGGCACCGCCGGGTGTTTCAGGTCGAAGTCGTACTCGAGCGGCAGCCTGACGGCCTTCTTGAGCAACGCCCGGAGCTGAAGGTTGCGTGCGTCGCGTTTGGCCGGCGCCTTGCCGAGCCGGAAGTACGCGTTCCGTGACTTGCCCTGTGCGATCGTCATCACAACCTCCGCCATCGAAGGAATGGTGCAACGGTGCGTGTGCCGATCCGAAGCCTGATGGAGCGCAGGTCGCTATCCTCGCTTCGTGTCGGCGGTGGGGCCGTACAGATCCGGGAGCGGGACATCGAGCAGGCGCAGGTACACCGTCAGCTGTCCACGATGGTGAATCATGTGGTTCAGCACCGACGTGCGCAGCACTGCGAGTCGTGGAAGTGTGAAGAGTGTCACCCCTCCATGCTTCAACGTCCACATCTCGTGCATTGCATCATCGGACGTGTGGTTGAGGGTCTCGCGGAATGCCGAGACGTCCGCGTCATACGCCCCGAGCAGCGCCTCGGTGGTGCTGAACGGCGCGCGCCGGTCGGTCATGTTAGCCCCGGCCAGATCGAGTTCATCCTCCGAGACCGTCATCGCGCCCCAGTTCGGAAAGTTTGCGAGGTGCATGGCCAGCGAACTGAGCGAAAACGACTTGTCATGTGGCTTCCAAGCGGCGTGCAGCGCGGGAACCAGGGCCAGGACTTTCCGGGTATTCGACATCTCGGCATCGAATTCCGGGAGCAATGCCAGTGCGATGGACATTGTATTCTGCGGAGTGGCGTGGAGGTTCGGTGCGAAACTGCAGGGGAGTACACGCGCACGCTACTCGGTGTCCGCTCCGTCGATTCCATGTGCCACCATTTCCTCGATTGTGTAGCCTTCCCGCATGCTGCGTGTCACCGAATCCGGCCTCTACTGTGACGCCGGTGATTTCTTCATCGACCCATGGCGTCCTGTTGCGCGTGCGGTCGTCACGCACGCGCACAGCGATCACCTGACGTGGGGTTGCGGGTCGTACCTCGTCTCGGACCGCGGTGTCGGGGTGTCGCGCGAACGGCTCGGTCAGTATGCGGATCGTGTCGAAGGCATGCCGTTCGGTGAAGTCCGCACCATCAACGGCGTCCGAATCTCGATGTTTCCCGCCGGGCACATCCTCGGGTCGGCACAGGTCCGCCTCGAGCTGAATGGCGAGGTGTGGGTCGCGTCGGGCGACTACAAGACCGATCCTGATCCGACCTGTGATGCGTGGGAGCCGGTGCGCTGTCACACGTTCATCACCGAGAGCACGTTCGGCCTCCCCATCTATCGCTGGCCTGCGCCGCGCGATGTCTTCGCCGGCATCAACGCCTGGTGGCATGAAAACGTCGCCGCCGGTCGCACTTCTCTGCTTTTCGGCTACGGACTCGGCAAGGCGCAGCGATTGCTCGCCGGGCTCGATCCGTCGATCGGTCCGATTCTCGTGCACGGCGCGGTGGATCGCATGACGGCACTGTATCGCGAGGCCGGTGTGGACTTGCCGCCCACCGAATACGCCACGGCCCAACGCGGACTGTCCACGGGTGCGATGATCGTGGCTCCGCCGAGCGCCGATGGAAGCGCGTGGGCACGCAAGTTCGGGCCGAATTCGACCGCGTTTGCGAGCGGGTGGATGCTGGTGCGTGGTGCGCGTCGTCGCCGCAGTGTCGATCGCGGATTCACGCTGTCGGACCACGTCGACTGGCCGCAGTTGCTCGGCGCCATCGACGCGACTGGCGCTGAGCGAGTGCTCGTCACGCACGGTTTCACGGGTCCGGTCGTGCGCTGGTTGCGCGACAAGGGGTTGCAGGCTGACGCGCTCGCAACGCGGTACGAAGGTGAGCGCGATGATGCGAGCGAGCCTGCCTCGGACGCGACAGGCGCGTCACCGGACGTTGCTGGCGACACGTCGGCCGGCGTTCAATGAAGGCCTTTGCCGAGTTGTACGATGCGATCGACGCCACCACGGCGACGCAGGGAAAAGTCGCGGCATTGGTGGCGTATTTTCGCGGCGCATCGTCGGAGGATGCGGCGTGGGCGATTTCGTTTCTCGTCGGTCGCCGACCAAAACGCCTGATCAGGTCGTCCGATCTGCGCGCGTGGGCAGCTGAGGCGGCGGGTATTCCCGACTGGTTGTTCGAGGAGTCGTACACGCAGGCAGGTGATCTCGCGGAGACGATCTCGCTGCTCGTACCCGAGGTTGAGGACGCACCCTCGGACATGTCGCTGGCGTGGTGGGTTGAGCAGCGATTGCTGCCGCTCGCGCGCACTGATCCAGCGGATCAACGCGTTGCCCTGCTTGCGATCTGGCGCACGCTGCGTGGGACAGCGCGGTTCGTGTTCAACAAGCTGATCACCGGTTCGTTTCGTATGGGCGTGTCCGACGGCCTGCTGGTGCGTGCTCTGGCGCAGGTCACGGATGTGTCGACGGACGCCATCAGTCATCGCCTGATGGGTCAGTGGGAGCCGAGCGGTGCGTGGTACGATCGGTTGAAACACCCGGATACGGACGATGCGGATTGGAGTCGACCGTATCCGTTCTATCTGGCGTATCCGCTGGAGCAGGAGCTGGCTGCACTCGGTGCGTCCGACGAGTGGCAGGTGGAATGGAAGTGGGATGGTATTCGTGCGCAGCTCGTGCGACGGCGCGGCAAGACATTGTTGTGGAGTCGCGGCGAGGAGTTGCTGGCCGGTCGATTTCCGGAAGTGGAGCAGACCGCGGAGTTTCTGCCTGACGGCACGGTGATCGATGGTGAGCTGGTGGCGTGGCGCGATGGTGCACCGCTGCCATTCTCCGAGTTGCAGCGTCGCATCAATCGCAAGACGATCGGCAAGAAGCTGCTGTCGGATGTGCCTTGTGCGATGATCGCGTACGATCTGCTGGAACGTGGCGGCGAGGACCTGCGCGCGAACAGCATGCGCGACCGACGCGAGGCGCTGGCAACGATGGTGGGTGCGCTGCCGATAGGAGGCACGCTGCACATGTCACCGATCATCGCGTCACACTCGTGGGAGGCCGTGTCCGAGGCACGCGCCGGATCGCGCGCGATGCGTGCTGAAGGCCTGATGATGAAGCGACTGATCTCACCATATGGCGTCGGCCGGAAAGTCGGCGACTGGTGGAAATGGAAAGTCACGCCGCTGACGGTGGACGCGGTGCTCGTGTATGCACAATCGGGCCACGGTCGTCGCGCCGGTCTCTACACCGACTACACGTTCGCAGTGTGGGATGGCGAGTCACTGGTCCCGTTCGCGAAGGCGTATTCCGGCCTGACGGATGTCGAAATTCGTGAGGTCGATCGCTATGTGCGTCAGAACACACTCGAGAAGTTCGGCCCGGTGCGGACCGTGAAGCCGGGCCTCGTGTTCGAGCTCGCCTTCGAAGGCATTCAGGAAAGCACGCGTCACAAGAGCGGCATCGCCGTGCGGTTTCCACGCATCAGTCGCTGGCGCACGGACAAGCTGCCGCGTGACGCCGACTCGCTGGAAACGATCCGTGCGATGTTGCGTGCGACGAAGGGTGTCGCGTGACCGAACCTGCTGTCGATGCGCTGGAGCAGTGGTTCGCGCGCAATGGGTGGGCGCCGTTCGCGTTTCAGCGTGACGTGTGGAGCGCGTACACCCGTGGTGCGTCGGGGCTGATTCATGCTGCGACAGGCACGGGCAAGACGTACGCCGCGTGGATCGGCCCACTGCAGGCGTGGCGTGCGGCGAACCGCGACGCGCCCTCGCAGAAGAAGCGCAATGCGCACGCCCCGTTGCAGGTGTTGTGGATCACACCGCTGCGTGCGCTCGCGGCCGACACCGAGCAGGCGCTGCGTGCGCCGGTCGAGGCGCTTGGCATTCCCTGGACCATCGAATCGCGCACCGGTGACACCGCCGAGAAGGTGCGCAAGGCGCAGCGTGAACGCTTGCCGAGCGCGTTGATCACGACGCCGGAGTCACTCGAGCTGCTGTTGTGTCGCGAGGATCAGGAAATGTTGTTCGAGACCCTGCAGTGTGTGATCGTCGACGAATGGCACGAGCTGATGGCGACGAAACGCGGCGTGCAGGTGGAGCTGGCGCTGGCACGGTTGCGCGCCATCTGCCCGACGATGCGTACGTGGGGCCTGTCGGCGACACTCGGCAATCTCGACGTGGCGTGCGAAACGCTGCTCGGACGCGATGAGCACGGCGTCGCGCGTCCGGGTGTGCTGGTGCGTGGCATCGTGCCGAAGGAGATCGTCGTCGAGTCGCTCGTTCCGGAGGAAATGGAGCGTTTTCCGTGGGCGGGCCATCTCAACACCAAGCTGCTTCCACAGGTGATCGAACGGATCGAGGCATCCAACTCGGCGATCATCTTCACCAACACGCGATCGCAGTGCGAGATCTGGTTCCAGTCGATCGTTGCGGCGCGGCCAGACTGGTTCGAGACCGTAGCGATCCATCACGGATCGCTGGACAAGGGACAGCGACAAACCGTGGAGGACGGCCTCAAGACCGGTCGTTTCCGCGCCGTGGTGGCGACGTCGTCGCTGGACCTCGGTGTCGATTT
>JACMLX010000196.1 GCA_014379355.1 Gemmatimonadaceae bacterium | reverse complement strand
GCGCGCGGGGCTGGCTGGTGCGTGCGCTCCGCGGCATGCCGTTGGTCGTCGGGGCGGCGCGCGGCGGCGGGGCCGCCGCGCCCTGACGGGGGTACTGGTGTCCACAGAGGGCAGCGCACTGTCCAGCGGACGGGAATCCGACGATCGGCCTGATGGCCCAAGTCGTTACGGGGCAACACGATCGCCGCCGGTACGCGTTATGCTTTGCTGGGAGACGACAGGACCGTTCCTGTCTTTACCGGGAGTGGCACCATGATCCGTCGAACGTTCACCCTGTTCGCCGCTGCCGCACTGGTGGCGGGTGTGCAGCCGACCACCGCCGCGGCTCAGGAAAGCCGTCCGTCGTCATCGTATCCGGACGACCTGGAGCGGTATTCCGACGAGCAGCTCGACAATCTCGTCGGCCCGATCGCACTGTATCCGGACGCGCTCCTGGCGCAGGTGCTCGTGGCAGCCACCTTCCCCGACCAGATCGACGAAGCGGCGCGCTTCGTGCGCGCCAATGGCACGTCCGACATCGATGATCAGTCGTGGGACGTGAGCGTGAAGTCGGTGGCTCACTATCCGTCGGCGCTCAACATGATGGCGGACAAGAGCGACTGGACGACCACGCTCGGTCGCGCGTATGCCAGCCAGTCGAGCGATGTGATGGCCGCCGTGCAGCGCATGCGCGCGATGGCCGACGCACAGGGCAACCTGCAGTCGACGCCGCAGCAGAACATCGTGCGTGACGACGACGATTACGTCATCGCGCCGATGAATCCGCGAGTGATCTACGTACCCGTCTACGACCCGTACGTCGTGTACACGCGTCCGATCTACAGCTTCGGCTATCAGAGCAGCTTCTGGTCGTTCGGCGTCGGATTCCCCATCGGCGGCTGGCTATCGTACGACTGCAACTGGCGCTCGCGGTCGGTCTACTACAACGGCTGGAATCGCTCCTACTACGGCTACGCCGGTGGCTGGCGTGGACGCTCGGCACCATACATCCACATCAGCAATGTGTATGTGAATTCGAGGTACCGGAACGTGTACATCAATCGTGATGTGATCCGCCGCCGGGTCGACTATCGGAATGTGGACCGGTATCAGGGTGTGCACCGCGATACGCGGTTCGGGGGCCGCGACGTGGACTATCGCGACGGCCGCGACCGCGCGCGCAACTCGCCGGACCGCTCGCGCACCGTCGATCGTGCACGCGCCGGTTCGGGCACCTACGGCACGTACGGTCGCACCAATGAGCGCGGCACCTGGAACAGCTCCGATGCACGCGGCGGGAATCGCGGCGACAACCGCAGTGACGGTCGTGGCGACAACCGTGACAACCGCACCAACAGCGGCGGCATGCCGGGCACGTACGACGGCGGCACTCGCAACCGCGACAATGGCCGTCCATCGCAGAACGGCGGTCGCACCATCGGTGATGCTCGCGGCGGCAGCGTGGGTGGGTATTCGTCCGACAACGGTGGCCGCACGATCGGCGACGGGCGCGGTGGAAGCGTCGGCGGGCCGGACAACAATCGCGGTCGGACCATCGGGGACGGCCGTGGTGGCAGCATCGGCGGCAACAGCGACAACGGCCGCGGCGACTGGGGTCGGGATCGTCAGCGCAACGATGGCGGCAACAGGGATCGCGGCGCAGCGTCTGGTGCCATGCGAGGACCATCGCCGAGGAATGAGCAGCCGATGGTCAACCCGCGACGCGGTGAGGGGCAGCAGGGACCATCCGGCAATGGTGGCCAGCGTGGCGGTGATCGCGGCGGTTCACGCGGCGGAGATCGCGGCGGACGCGAACGCCCGAAGTTCTGAGCTCGCTCGATGAATTTGCGACGGGGCCGTCACACGGACACGTGACGGCCCCGTTTACGTGCGTGAATGCGGCGCACACGCTTGTCGTGCAATGGCGGTCACATCTCACCGGAGTGACATTCCGTCGATGGTCAGCCGTCACTCCTTGTCCAGTGCGCGCAGTCGCGGGCCTGCGGCGGCGGTCGCGAGATCAGCACCAAACCGTTTTCCGCCGACGCACTGCTGGTGCGCGTTGCCGGATTGTTGCACGCGGCCGCAAGCCTGGTGACGCGCTGAGCGAAAGAGCGGTTCCGCGTCAGCGCAGTCGTTGCGCTCGCGTCAATGCGCGGTCGAGGGCATTCGCGAAGGCCTGCTTGTCCTTGGCGCTGTAGGTCGCGTGTCCCCCGGTTTCGACGCCCGAGCTGCGCAGGCCTTCCATGAAATTGCGGACCGACAGCCGTTCGCCGATCGTCTCGGCGGTGTACTCCTCGCCGCGTGGGTCGATCACGATCACACCGTTGGGCACCAGCAGTGCCGCGAGCGGAATGTCGGCCGTGACGGCCACATCGCCGCGAGCGGCGTGGTCGGCGATATAGCGGTCGGCAACGTCGGCGCCGCCCTCGACGCGCACTGCATGGACATGCGCGTGGCCGACCGGCAGCTGCAGGCGCATGTTCGCGACCAGGATGGTTTCGAGTGACAGCCGTTCCGAGGCGCGGTAGCAGACGTCCTTCACATCACGCGGCGCCGCGTCGGCATCGAGCCAGAGTTTCATGCCTGCAGGATAAGGCATCGCAACGGACCATCCGATCGCCAGCAGGCGTGTGACGATCGGATGGGAGCGCGTTGCGTGACGGCGCGCGACTCAGAATCCGCTGACGTTCAGTCGTCCACCGGTGAGCGTCCTGCCGGCGAGTGACGGTGTCGGCGTTGCGCTGGAGAGGATTGCAGCCTTGATCTGCGCCGCCGTCGCGCCGGGATGCGTTGCCGCGTAGAGTGCGGCGGCGCCGGTGACATGTGGTGTGGCCATCGACGTACCGCTGTAGCTGGCGTAGCCCGACATGATGTTCCGGCGATTCCCGCTCGGCACCGACGAGAAGATCCCGCTGCCCGGCGCGCCGATGTCGATGGTGGTGACGCCGTAGTTCGAGAACGAACTGATGGCGCCCGTGCTCGTGATGGACGCGACGGCGATGATGTTCGCGTTCGGATATTCCGCGGGATAACACGCCGATGTCTCGCAGTTCAGCGTGCTGTTCCCGGCCGCCGCGACGAACAGGATTCCGGCGGCATTCGCGCGCTCGATCGCGTCCTGCAACCCCTGGGAAAACCCGCCGCCGCCCCACGAGTTGTTGGTGGCGACGATGTTCACGCCCCTCAGCTTGAGGTTCGTGAAGTAGTCCACCGCCTTGATCGCGTTGGCGGTCGTGCCACCGTTCGTGCCGAGAAATTTCGCGTCGAGCAGCTTGACTCTCCAGCACATGCCGGCGACACCCTGACCGTTGCCGCCCACACCGCCGATCGTACCGGCAACGTGCGTGCCGTGGTCGTCATTCAGTCCATCGAAAACGCTCGCATTATTGGCGGCGAAATCCCATCCGTACACATCGTCCCTGAGGCCATTGCCATCGTCGTCGACACCATTGCCGGCGATTTCTCCCGGATTGACGCCGACGTTCGCCGCCAGGTCGGCGTGCGTGTACATGTAGCCTTCGTCGATGATGCCGACGTAGACGCCGCTGCAGTTGGTCTTGTTGTTGGCCCACGCGGTGACGGCCTGCGTCCCGAATCCGCTGCCCATGCCCCACAACGACCCGTTGGTCACGTATGGATCGTTCGACACTGCTTCGTGATGGTATACCCAGTTCGGTTCGGCGTATTCCACATCGGGATCGCTCAGCATCGAGGCCACGGCGGTGGTCACGTCCAGATCCGTCTGCAACACCTGTATGCCGTCGGTGTCGCCTCGACGGCGCATCGACGCGGTGAGGATACGCTCACGAAGCGCCGCGCGCGCGCCACGCATCACACGCGCACGCGCCACTGTCGTGGCACCAGCGCGGAACTTGACGATCATCTCGCCGGCGACGAACTCCGGCGGACCGGATCGCACACTCGCCGAGACCTGCGGCAACGGTGCCTCGGTGTCGGCGGGCGAAGGCGCTGCGGGTTCGGACGCACAGCCGGCCAGGACGACGAGTGCAGCGGCGGAGAGACTGCGGACAACGACAGCATGAGGCCTGCGCGAGCGGTGTGACGTCATGTGTGCTCCCTGTGTCTGGGTGGGACGAAAAGAGACGCATCAACGTCCGCCCAGTCTCATTCGCCGTCAAGACACCGCGTCGCACCTACGGCTGTAGCACACCCAGCAGTGAGACATCTGCATCAAAGAGCACACTACGCGGCGCGGCCGTCAGCGCGATCGGCACATCGAGCGTCGAAGTCGCCGTCGCCGGCACGGCGATGCGCACGCGTTTCGTGGCGCCCGTCGCATCCGTGACATCGATGGCGAGCGATACGCGATACGGAGCAAAACGAGTTCCCTGCGCCACCGTGACGACGAGCTTTCGTCGCGTCGCGTCCCAGCGCCATGCCGGTTTCAGTTCCGCGAATCCCGGTCGCTGCAGCCATTGCGCAAAAAACCAGTCGAGCGGCCGACCTGCCGCGCGTTCCATGGCCTTCTGGAAATCGCTCGTCAGTGCGTTACCGTGGCGATGCGCGGCGTAATACGCACGAACGCCACCGAAGAACGCCGAGTCGCCGACTTCGAGGCGCAGCATATGCAGCACGAAGCCGGCTTTCTGGTAGACATTCGAGTTCAGCACCTTGGCGCGGTCGTCGAGAGTCGTATCGACGATCGCCTTCTCGATGGTGATCGGCGCCTTGACCACACGCGCCAGCATTGCCACGCGATCGGCCTGGAAGGCGCTGTCACCATGGGCGTGCTCGGTCCACAGCGCAGCGAAATACGTGGCGAATCCTTCCGAGAGCCAGATGTGCGGCCATTCCCTCACCGTCACGGCGTCGCCGAACCATTGATGTGCGGTTTCGTGTGCGATCAGCGACTCGTTCGGACTGCCTGGCCGGAACAGGTTGCCCGCGTAGAAGATCGCAGCGGCGTTTTCCATGCCGCCGAAGCGCGTCGATGATGCGACGTGTGCCAGCTTTTCGTACGGGTACGGACCGGCGAGCCGCGAGAAGAGTGAAACCATGTCGCCCGCGCGGGCGAAATTTCCCGGCATCACGGCACGCTGTGTCGGCGACGTCCATACCGACTGCTGGACACATCCCGGCAGCTCCGCCAGGCCACACGCCGTTGCACCGAGTTCGAGGACCGCGAACGGCGCCACACCGATCACCATCACCGCGGTGTAGATCGGTCGCCGGGTGCGCCACCGCGTGCGCATCACGCGCGGACCGATTGACGACGCCTGCAGGCTTTCCTCGAGCAACTCACCGTTCGCGATGACGCGATGTGTGGCCGGCGCAATCACATCCCACTCCACCAGCGCCTTGTCGCTCGGATGATCGATCACGGCCAGCCACTTGCGGGCGCCATCGGGGAAGTTGTCGGCAAACGCGGTCCATCCCAGAACGGAGTCGCGGCGGATGTCGAGCGCATCGGTCGGATGACCGTGATAGAAGACGGCGACGCTGAGCGAATCACCGTCGGTCTCCGGCAGCGCCACACTGACGCTGTCACCGGAACGGCTGAATTGCGCCGGATGTGTGTTGACCCGCGCCGAGTCGACCTGGAGCGTCGCGACCAGATCGAGTGACAGGGTGTGAACCGCTGTGGTGCGGCGCAACGTGACGGTGGACACGAAGCGTATCGTATCCGGAAAAGCGTTCGCCGGAAATTCGACTCGGAATCCGTAGTGCAGCACGTCGATGCCGGGACGACTGCCTCCCGTTCGACTGACCGCCGGCTGGGCGTGGGCGGACGTAGCCGCCAGCGGCATGCCGGTGAGCAGCACGCTGGCGAGGACGATGAGCCGGTGACGTGGGGTTGGACGCATGCCGGAAACGTGCGCGGCGGGGACAAACGCGCAACCGGCGCGTGTCCATTGGCGAACGTCACGCGTCTCCCTCCGCGTCAGCCTGCGGTTGTCGGCCCCTGCGTCATCCTGTACGATCCGCTCCACCCACTCTCTCCCCTCCCATGTCCTTCGCTCGCTCCGTCACCGCCACGCTGGTCGCCTGTGGTTTCCCGGCGATCGTGGCACCGCTCACCGCCCAGCTCTCCGACGCGCCGATGCTGCCACTCGGCCGCACGCTCGACGGCGCCCTGTCGCGCACCGACCCGACACTCAACGAACGTGGCCGTTTCCGGATCTTCCGCCTCGATGTGAAGGCGGGACAGCGGTACTCGATCGTGATGCGCGCCGACGACTTCGATTCGTACCTGTCGATCGCACGCCAGGTGAACGGGCTGACCGACTACCTGGCGTCGGACGACGACGGTGCCGGCAACTCGAATGCACGCCTGAAGTGGACGCCGAAGATGAGCGGCACGTACTACGTCGTGACGCAGTCGCTGAAGGACGACGGCATCGGCAACTTCACGGTTCGCCTCGACACGCTTCCCGCCGTGGTGATCACGCCGCCGAAGAACGTCACGCTCGGCGAAAGTGTCACCGGTGCACTGGTCGACACCGATCCGGCGGTGGACGACAAGGGCGCCTACTACAAGCTCTATCGCCTCACGGCGCGAAAGGGCCAGCGCCTCATCATCGAGATGAAGGGTGACGGCGATCTGGATGCGTTCGTGGGCATCGGCACGATGATGGGTGACTCGCTGCACATCGACGAGACCGACGATGACGGCGGCGGTGAGAAGAACGCCCGCCTGCGGTATACGGTGAAAGAGGACGGGACATACATCATCCGCGCGCAGGCACTCGATGCGAACGCAACCGGCACCTTCACGCTCAAGGTCACCGAACGTGTCGCGCGCCCGTCCACGATCGTGAACCTCGCCGCCAACACACCGACCACCGGTGAGCTGACCGACAGCGACGACGAGGCGGATGACGGTTCCTACTTCGACCTGTATCGCGTCACGGTGCGCGCCGGTGAGAAGGTGACGATCATGATGCGCTCCTCGGCCGTGGACAGCTATGTGGTGCTCGGCCAGAT
Source organism: Gemmatimonadaceae bacterium (assembly GCA_014379355.1). Taxonomy (GTDB): domain Bacteria; phylum Gemmatimonadota; class Gemmatimonadetes; order Gemmatimonadales; family Gemmatimonadaceae; genus JACMLX01. Next base: position 20,652 of record JACMLX010000196.1, on the reverse strand, counting down.
GGTCGATGGCGAGTGGAACCAGCTCGCATACGACGATGACACCGGCGGCGGCAAGAATGCCCGGCTGGAACACACGTTCGACAACGCGGGTGAATACCTGATTCGCGCCAACACCGTCGGCGCCGGGTCGACGGGCACGTACACCATTCGCATCGATCGTGGCGCCGGTACTGCTGGTGCCGCACGATCGACGCGCCGTCCGTAACTTTCGAGCTCCCATGCAGCCAGAGATCTCCACGTACGACGCGATCGTCATCGGATCCGGAATCTCTGGCGGCTGGGCGGCGAAGGAGCTGTGCGACAAGGGCCTGAAAACCCTCGTGCTCGAACGCGGTCGCAGCGTGCAGCACATCAAGGACTATCCCACGATGAACCTCAAGCCATGGGAACTGGCGCATCGTGGCGAGCGGCCGCACTCACTGCTCGATCCGAACCCGCTGATCGCCCGCGCGTCGGGCTATGGTGAAGACACGGCGCATTTCTTCGTGAAGGACGCCGATCATCCATACGAGCAGGAAAAGCCGTTCGACTGGATTCGCGGCTATCAGGTCGGCGGGAAATCGATCATCTGGGGCCGCGCCTGTCAGCGCTGGAGCCAGCATGAATTCGTGTCGCCTGAAAAGCTCGGCTACGGCATGAACTGGCCGATCGGCTACGACGATGTGAAGGACTGGTACACCCACGTCGAACAGTTCATCGGTGTCTGCGGTACCGCTGACGGACTCGAGGCGATGCCCGACGGCGACTACCTGCCGCCGTTCGATTTCAACTGCGCCGAGCAACACCTGAAGGATGCGCTGAAGGCGAAGTACACCGATCGGCATGTGGTGCAGGGTCGATGGGCGCACCTCTCGCAACCGAAGCCGATCCACACCGAACAGGGCCGCGGCACCTGCCAGGCGCGCAACCTGTGCATGCGCGGATGCCCGTACGGCGGCTACTTCAGCTCCAACTCGAGCACGTTGCCGTGGGCGCAGAAGACCGGCAACCTGACCATCCGACCCGACTCGGTGGTGCACTCGATCGTGTACGACGAGGCGACGGGCAAGGCGAAATCGGTCCGCGTGATCGATGCGAACACACATGCCGTAACGGAATACTCCGCGCGCATCATCTTCCTCAATGCGTCGGCGCTCAACTCCAACCTGATCCTGCTCAACTCGACGTCGAACCGCTTTCCGCACGGACTCGGCAACGACAACGGCATTCTCGGGAAGTACATCGCGCACCACAACTACCGCGCGAAGGCGAATGGCCGGCTGCCCGGATTCGAGGACCAGTATTTCTATGGCAAGAATCCGACGGAATGCATCCTCGTGAACTTCCGCAACATCGGCAGGCAGGACACCGATTTCGTCGGCGGCTACACGACGTTCACCGGCGGCTATCGCACGCGCGGTGTGCCGAGTGCCTCGCGGATCGGTGGTGACTTCAAGGACGCCGAGGCGCAGCCGGGGCCATGGCACATCTACATGTACATGCAGGGCGAGACGATTCCGAAGGTCACGAATCATGTTCGCCTGCACGCGACGCTCAAGGATCAATGGGGTATTCCGCGCCTCGTGACCTCGGTGGGTTACGACGACAACGACGATCGCATGATCAAGGACTGGCGGACGCAGGCTGAAGAGATGCTCGGCGTTGCCGGCTGCACCGACGTCACCAGCCACGACAATCATCAGGCACCGGGACTCGACATTCATGAAATGGGTGGATGCCGGATGGGTGCCGACCCGAAAACCTCGATGCTGAACGCGTGGAACCAGCTGCATGCGGTGAAGAATGTCTTCGTCACCGACGGCGCCTGCATGACGTCGACGGGCAACCAGAGTCCATCGATTCTCTACATGGCACTGACCGCACGAGCGGTGAGCTACGCGGTGGACGAAATGGCGAAGCAGAACCTGTGAGCGGTCTTCCTGTGCCGAGGCATACGCAATGACGCACATGAATCGGCGTGACGCCGTAAAAGCGGCCGGACTGCTCCTTGGCGGCGCGGCGCTCGCGTCGACCGGCCTGCTGAGCGCGTGCAGCAAGGAGTCGCGCACGACGGCGACGTCACCGGGTGCGATGGCGCTGTCCGCAGACGACGAGGCGCTGATGGGCGTCGTCGCCGACACGATCCTGCCTGACACACCGTCGTCGCCGGGGGCAAAGGCGGCAGGCGCCGGACCGGCCATCAACCTGCTGCTCACGGATGTGTACGATGCGACGGCACGCGCGCGCATCGGCGCCGGGCTGCTCGCGCTGCGGCAACGGAGTGCAAGTTTCGCATCGTTGCCGCCGGCGGATCGGGAGACCATGCTCCGTACAATCGATGTGGAAGCCAAAGCCGAGGGCCCGTCGCACTGGTTCCACCTGATGCACGAGCTGTCGATGAAGGCCTACTTCGCCTCCGAGATCGGCCAGACCAAGGCGTTGCGTTACATCCAGGAGCCACATCGCTTTACCGGCTGCGTTCCGCTCACTCCCGGGCAACCGGCGTGGGCGTAAACGCTGCGACTCTCGAAACTACTTGTCTCGCACAGAGCCACAGAGCCACAGAGAGTTGTCGTGCATCGGACAACTGTTCGCGCGGGGGCCGCGAAGGACGCGGGGAAGGGCCACTGCAAAAGGCTTTGGGAACGGCGGCTCGTGAGGGCAGTTCCGAAAGCATTTGCTTTTCCCCGCGTTCTTCGCGGCCCCCGCGCGAAAAGAGTCTCCATGAATGCTGTAGAACTCCGTGGCTCTGTGCCTCTGTGCGAGCCGCAGTTCAAATCGGAAGCGAGCGAACTACAAGGAGACTGCACTGTGAGCAAGGTGAAGATCGGAATCATCGGATCGCGATTTCAGGCGGATTGTATTGCCGCATCGGTGCGCATGATGCCGGACGAGGCGGAGGTGGTGGCGGTGGCGTCACCGTCGGCAGGGAATGCGCAGGCGTTCGCCGAGCGACATGGTATCCCGGCGTTCTACGCGGACTACCGCGAGATGCTGAAGGACCCCGCCATCGAGATGGTCTCCATCACCGCGCCGAATCGCCTGCACGCGCAGATGACGATTGATGCCGCGGCGGTGGGCAAACATGTCGTGTGCGAGAAGCCGCTCTGCGTGACACTCGAGGAGGCCGACGAGATGCTGGCCGCCTGTTCGAAAGCCGGTGTGCTGCTGATGTACGCCGAGGAACTGTTCTTCGCACCGAAGTACGTGAAGGCGAAGCAGATGGCCGACGAAGGGGCGTTCGGGCGCGTCCATCTGGTCAAGCAATCCGAGAAGCACTCCGGACCACATTCCGACTGGTTCTGGGACGTGAATCAGTCCGGCGGCGGCGCACTGATGGACCTCGGCTGCCACGGCATCGCATTCTGCTGGTGGTTTCTTGGCAAGCCGAAGGTGAAGAGCGTGTATGCACATCTCTCCACGCAGGTGCACGGCAACAGGACGAAAGGCGACGACGAGGCACTCTGCATCATCGAGTTCGAAGGTGGCGCGACAGGTGTCGTCGAGAATTCGTGGACGAAGCCAGGTGGCATGGACGACACGATCGAGATCTTCGGCGACAAGGGACAGACGTACGCCGACATGCTGATGGGCAACGCGCTGCCGACATACTCCGAGGTCGGCTTCGGCTACGCGGTGGAGAAGGCATCCACCACCACCGGCTGGACGTGGCCGGTGTTCGAGGAACACTGGAACTACGGCTTTCCGCAGGAGATGCGACACTTCGCACGCTGTGTGCGCGGGAAGGAAACGCCGATCTCCGATGGTGAAACGGGACGCGTGGTGCAGGAGGTGCTCTGCGCTGCGTACGCGTCGGCTGGCCTCGGCCGAAAGATCACGATGCCGTTCCGTCCGATGGGCATCGTGAAACCGATCGATCTCTGGCTCGAGCCGGAGCTGGCTGCGTCGCGGCTCTGAGCGACATGTCACCAGATCCGACGACACACGATCCGGAATTGTCGGCGTCCATGGCACGCACGCCGATGCGTATTCTGCCGACACCGGACGACATCGGACAATACGTGGCGGCGAGGATGCTGCGGCAGATCACGGATTCGGCGCGCGACGGGCGTCGATGCCTGCTCGGCCTTCCTACGGGGCGTACACCGCGTCCGATCTACGCGGCGCTGGCGCGGATGCTCGCAGCACGGCCGCAGTCACTGTCGCATGTGACGCTGGTGATGATGGATGAATATCTGGTCGAGAGCGTGGACGGCTTCACGTACGCAATGGCGTCCGGAGCGCCGAGTTGTCACGACTTCACGCGCACCGAGATTGTCGGGCAGCTGAATGCCGCGCTGCCGGACACGTGTCATCTCGCCGAGCATCAGGTCTGGTTTCCCGAGCCGCGCAATCCGGATCGATACGACGACGACATTCGCGACGCGGGCGGCATCGATTTCTTCCTCGCGGCATCCGGCGCCGGCGATGGGCACGTCGCCTTCAACCCACCGGGCAGTGCACTCGACAGCCGGTCGCGCGTGATCATGCTCTCGGAGCAGACACGTCGCGACAACCTGCAGACCTTTCCTGCGCTTGGTTCGCTCGGGAATGTCCCGCGCTACGGCGTCAGCGTCGGCATTGCCACGATCATCGCATCACGCGAGGTCGTGATGGTGGCATGGGGCGAGGGGAAGCGCACGACGGTCGCACGCATGCGGGCGGCGACACGCTACGAGCCGGATTGGCCCGCGACGCTGATTCACGAATGTGCGCGCGGCGAGATTGTCGTCGATATCGCCGCCGCGTCGTGACAGCGTGGCGGATGGGGGCCGTCATCCACTTTCGTCCGACAGCGACCGTTCCTGATAGAGTCCGAAGACGTTGCCGGTCGGATCGGCGAATCGCGCGGTGATCTCGGGCAGATGTCGGCCGGGTCCTTCGAGCACGGTGCCGCCATTGGCCGTCACCGCGATCATCGACGTCTCGACGCTGCGCACCATGATGTGGATGAACACGCCCTGCTCGGTCGTCGGCGGGAGGCCGGTGACGAATGTACCGCTGACCTGCCCGACACTGTCGTCGAACGCGACCTCGCCATCGTCGCGGCGACGGATATGCCAGTCGAAGGTCGTCTCGTAGAAATTCGCCGCCTCTGCCACGTCGCGCGCGGGAAGCTCGATGTAGCAGATCTTGCCGTGCGCCAAGCTGGGGCCCATGTCACTCTCCGGATCGGCGACGTGATGACAGCCGGGGGCGTGCGTCAGGTGCCAATCTTTGCGCCGCACACACGAATCCGCCAGTCAGTGGCGTGACGCTGCGACGACGCACAGACTGTAGCACAGCGTGCACACCACACGCATCGTCATCATCATCGGCGGATTCTCCGGCATCGGCATGGCCATCCGGCTACGTCAGCGCGGGATCGCGGACTTCGTCATTCTCGAGCGCGCGAGTGAAGCGGGTGGCACCTGGCGTGACAACAGCTATCGGCGCTGCGCCGCGACCCGCGCGCCAGTCCCGCGCGCTTCACAGCACCCGAGTAGTCACCGCCGACAGTCGTCACGACCGCGGAATTCGATCCGCTTCGGGATGAGGGTGAGGCATTCGCCGACGCGCTGCGCGCCTCCGGCATCGAGGTTCGCGTGCTGCGCATGCGGGGTCTACCGCATGGGTACGTGCACATGACGACGATCGTGCCGGCCGCCGAGTCGGCGATGATCGAGTCGGCGACGGCATTTCGTAGGCTGCTTCAGGAGCGTGCGCCCGCGCGCCGAAGCATGGACTGAAGCGAGGACCGATCCGACCTGACGCGCACGCTGTCATCGCCCACCTACCGCAACGTCCCCGGCATCTCAGCCAGCGCGTAGGCCAGCACCGCCATCGCCGCGACACAGCGCCGCAGATCGGCATCGCTCACCGCATTCAGCATGTCGGCCGATGAGTGGTGATACCAGAAATATTTCGAGCCATCCACATCGAGCGCGAAGCCGGGCACTCCTTCCTCGATGATCGGGCCGACGTCCGCTTCGCCGTCACCCGGTGCCACCTTCGGCGCACCGGCGATGCGCGTCAGCGGCGCCAGGAGTGCGGCGCGGCGCGCCGCCGATTTCGTGCCCTGAAACCGGAAGCCACGCGGGGCGAAGATGCCGTTGTCACTCTCGATGGCTGCGAAGTGTTTCGCGAGTTCACTCCTGTGCGCATCGCGATAGCCAGTGCCGCCGCGCAAGCCATTCTCCTCATTCGTGAACAACACGACTCTAACCGTGCGGCGTGGCGTGATGCCCAGCCGCTTGAGCAGCTTCACGGCTTCCCAGGCAGCGACACTGCCGGCAGCGTCGTCCATCGCGCCCTGACCCACATCCCACGAATCGATGTGGCCGCCGATCACCACCACTTCGTCGGGCAACTCGCGTCCCCGTAATTCCGCGACGATGTTGCGCGACGGCGCGTCGGGTAACGTCTGCGCGCTCATCTTCAGCGTCACCCGCACCTTCTCGCCGCGCGCCTGCATGCGGTCGAGCATCTCCGCATCCTCGATGCTGAGCGCCGCAGCAGGAATCTTCGTCACCGTCGCGTCGTAACGCAGGCCGCCCGTATGCGGTGACTGCATCGAGTACGTCGCCACGGACCGCAGCAGCATCGCGACCGCGCCCGCCTTCGCCGCAGCCGTGGCGCCAGACCCGCGGTACTGCACGGCGACGCCATACCCGGCAAACGGTTCCGAATCCCTCGGGAACGGTGTGTTGAACAACACGATCTTGCCCGCCGCTTCGGCCTTGCGGCGTTCGAGTTCGTCGAAGGAATGCACGACGATCACATCGGCCGTCACGCCGTCCGCATTCGTCCCGACGCTGCCGCCGAGGCCAAGCATGTGCAGCGGCGCTTCACGTGGCGAAACGAGTGTGGCCGACTCGGATCCGCGCACCCAGTGCGGCACCATCACCGGTTCACCGCGCACATTCGCGAATCCGTCGCGCTGCATTTCGGCCAGCACCCAGTCGATGGCCTGCTCGAGCGAGGCCGATCCGCTGAGGCGATGCCCGAAGCCATCGACCAGTGCAGCGAGACGCCGGTGCGGTAGCGAATCCGCCAGCGCCGCCGCAGTGATACGTCGGGCCGCGGGTACGAAGCGCGCCATGTCGGCGGCGGTCTGCGCAGCACCATGCGACGTGGACAAGGCGAGAGCAAATGCGGCGAAGAAAGCGGGAGAAAGACGACGCATGTGTCTAACAGTGGGGGGGTGTGATAAACGCGACGAGCGCGCAGGTGTAGCGCACGCCGCGGCGGTGGATGCGCGTTGACCGGCGTGCGTCACGAGGGCGGAATGAACGCGCGCGCGTCATCCCACGCCACTCGCCACGTCTGCGCTTCCGTTCCATCCGGCGCTGACTTCATCGCCGTCTCGACTTCGCGACCACCCATGCGAGCGTAGAATGCGCGCGCCCGCATGTTTGCGTCCCACACCCACAGATGCACGCGGCGATCCCACTCACGTTCGACGATTCCGTCTGTCGCGGCCGCGAGCAGCCGCGGCCCGATGCCCGCCGATCGCGCCTCCGACACCACATGCAGGTTGTCCACCAGTGTGCCGTACACCGGATCGACGTTCGCCATCACATAGATGAATCCGACCGGAACTGCGCCGACGCTTGCGAGCGTGCCGAACTGCGAATCATCTCTCACCTCGAGTCGCTTGCTCCACACAGACTGACGCTCGAGCAACACGTCGCTGGCGAGATAGTCGTCGGACAATATGCCCCGATACGCCGAGCGCCAGCTGGCGGCGTGGAGATTCGCCACGATCTCGGCATCCTCGGCGCACATCGGTCGCAGGGTCAGCGTCGGCATGTCGTCTGGCGGGGCGTCGGGACGCAGTGTACGGCGGGATGTGCGTGCGGCACTGCGAATCCTTGCATATTGCCTTACGTTGAAAAATACCCGTGCCCCAAGCGCGTGGTGTGCTCCCTTCATCGCGGGGATGGACATGGACGATCAAGCCCAGGCCGACGCCAGCATCGATGCTGCGCCAGTGTCGCGTCGGGAATTCGTGGCCGGTGTGGCCGCGCTGAGTGCCGTCTGGCTGGTCGCAGGCGCTGCCTGTACGCGCGAATCCAGCTGGGGCGGCGACTCGACGAAGCTCGTGCACTTCTCGCCCGCGCAGGCGGCGCAGGTGGATGCCATCAGCGCGCGAATTCTCCCCTCCGATGACACGCCGGGCGCCCGGGAAGCCGGCGTCGTGTACTTCATCGATCAGTCGCTGACCGGGTTTGCGAAGGATCAGGCACCGCTCTTCGCCGAGGGCCTGAAGTCACTCGGCGAGACGGTGGCGAAGAAACATGGCAGCGCCGCGACGTTCGCGTCACTCACCGCCGCACAGCAGGACGCAGTCCTGCGCGACATCGAGAAGACACCGTTCTTCGGTGCGATGCGATTCGCGACGTTGGCCGGATTTCTCTCGCTGCCGAAATACGGCGGCAACAAGGATTATGTCGGCTGGAAGATGATCGGACAGGAAGTCGTGATGGAGCACAAGGCGCCGTTCGGCTGGTACGATCGTCCGGAGAATCAGATGGCGCTGCTCGGCAAGGTGCTCTGATGCAGATGCCGACATCGCAGGCGGAACCGAAACAACCGACGTACGCCACCGACACTCCGGTGGACTTCGTGGTGATCGGCTCGGGCATCGCCGGTGGCTCGATGGCGCGCGAGCTGACACGACACGGCTTCGAAGTCGTGCTGCTCGAGCAGGGCCGCAAGGTCGCGCCGGAAGACATGGAGCACGATGAACTCGGCGCCTTCATGTGGCCGCGCTGGACGAACGATCCGAACGTCTCGCCGCAGACGTATCGCAAGACCGAAGCCGACAAGACCGAGCGCCACAACTTCGCGCTCTATGCGCGGGCGGTGGGTGGCACGACGCTGCATTTCACCGGCAACTACTGGCGCTTCCGGCCGATCGACTTTCATGAGAAGACGGCGCGTGGCGGTGTGCCGGGTGCCGATCTCGCCGACTGGCCGATCACGTACGAGGAGCTGGAGCCGTATTACACGGCCGTCGAGTATGCGGTGGGTGTGTCCGGTGAAGCGGGGAACGATCCACGCGAGCCAATGCGCTCGAAGCCGTTTCCGTTGCCGCCGCTGAACGCGACAGGGCCCGGCGTCCTGCTCGAAGTGGGCGCGAGGAAACTCGGCTGGACGTCGAAGGCCGCGTCGATGGCGATCCTGTCGCGCGAATACAAGGGTCGTCAGCCCTGCCACAACTGTGGCTTCTGTCTCGCGTTCCCGTGCGAGTGGGGGGCCAAGTCGGGAGCCAACTGGACGATGGTGCCGGACGCGGTGGCAAGCGGCAAGTGTGAGCTCCGGCCGGACAGTTTCGTGCGCAAGATCGAGACGGACGATGCCGGGCGCGTGACCGGCGTGGTCTACTTCAACAAGGACAAGAAGGAGATCGTGCAGAAGGCGAAGGCAGTCGTGGTGTGTGCCAATGGCGCAGAGACCCCGCGACTGCTCTTCAACTCGAAGTCGAATCGGTTCCCCAACGGCCTCGCGAATTCGAGCGGCGTGCTTGGCAAGCACCTCATGTGCAACGGCAACGTCACGCTGCAGGGTGAGTTCGAGCACGAAGTGAATGCGCACAAGGGACCTGTCGTGACGCGCATCACGCAGGAGCCGTACGAACTGGACCCGAAGCTCGACCTCATCGGCGGAGGCGGCTACGATTTCCGCATGTCGGTGCCAGCGCTGACGTGGACACTCGGCATGCCCGAGGATGGGCCGATGTGGGGCAGCGCATTCAAGCAGCGCATGGGCCCGTATTTCCACAACTGGATCGAGTGCTTCGGCCACACGACGCAGCTGCCGCAGGCGACGAACGCCGTCACGATCGATCCGGAACTGAAGGATGCATGGGGTGTGCCGGCGATGCGCATCACGTTCAAGGAACACGAACACGACCTGCGCCTGTTCAAGCACTTCCAGGATGGCGGCCGTCAGCTGCTGACCGCTGCCGGCGCGAAACAGGTCAAGCCCGGCGACATCAATGACGCACCCGGCAGCGCCGTCCACCTGCTGGGCACCGCGCGCATGGGCAATGATCCCCAGTCGTCGGTCGTCGACAAGTACCACCGCACACACGATGTGAAGAATCTCTTCATCGTGGACGGCAGCAGTTTCGTGACCAGCGGTCGCGGCCAGCCGACGATGACGATCCAGGCGCTCGCATTCCGCGCTGCTGATCACATCGCGGAGTTCGCACGAAAGGGCGAGATTTGACGCATCAGCGCGAGACGACGGCGGCGCAGGCCGGCAGAACGTTTCCGACCGATACCGCCGTCGATTTCGTCATCATCGGCTCAGGGGTCGCCGGTGCGTCGATGGCTCGCGAACTGACGCGCAAGGGCTATGACGTCGTGATGCTCGAGCAGGGGCGCAATGTCGGGCCCGACGACATGGAGCATGACGAGCTGGGCGCGTTTCGCTGGCCGCGATGGACGAACGATGCGGCCCTGTCACCGCAGACCTTCCGCACGACTCCCGACGCGAAAGCCGAGCGACGCCAGTTCGTGCGCTACGCCCGCGCGGTTGGCGGCACGACGTTGCATTTCACCGGGAACTACTGGCGCTTCCGGCCGATCGATTTCCGCGAGTACTCGACGCACGGTGGCGTGGCCGGCGCGGCGCTCGCCGACTGGCCGATCACGTATGAGGAACTGGAGCCGTACTACACCGCCGTCGAGTATGCGGTGGGGGTGTCCGGCGAGGTCGGCAACGATCCGCGAGAGCCGATGCGATCACGACCGTATCCGCTGCCGCCTCTCACTGTCACCGGACCGGGCGTGCTCCTCGAAATCGGCGCGAAGAAGCTGGGCTGGGCGTCGAAAGCCGCGCCGATGGCGATTCTCTCGCGAGAACACAACGGTCGGCAGCCCTGTCACAACTGCGGCTTCTGCCTCGGATTTCCCTGCGAGTGGGGCGCCAAGTCCGGCGCGAACTGGACGATGGTGCCCGACGCTCTGGCCAGTGGTCGCTGTGAATTGCGCACGCACAGCTACGTGCGGAAGATCGAGACCGACGACGCGGGTCGCGCCACGGGCGTGATCTACTTCGACACGGACAGGAAGGAAGTCTTCCAGAAGGCGAAGGCCGTCGTGCTGTGTGCGAATGGCGCCGAGACACCGCGGTTGCTGCTGATGTCGAAGTCGAACCGGTTTCCGGATGGACTGGCGAATTCGAGCGGCGTGGTGGGCAGGCACTTCATGTTCAACGGCGGTGGCAGCGCGAGCGGTGAGTTCGAGCACGAAGTGCACGCGCACAAGGGGCCGGTGGTGACGCGCATCTCGCAGGAGCACTATGAGCTCGATCCGAAACTCGGCCTGTACGGCGGCGGCGGCTTCGATTTCCGCATCGCGAATCCTGCGCTGATGCGCACGAATGGCATGCCGGAGAACGGGCCGATGTGGGGCAGCGATTTCAAGAAGCGGATGCGCACCTGGTTCCTGAATTCGGTGGATGCGTCGGGCCACACGACGTCGTTGCCGGTGCCGACGAACGCGGTGTCCCTCGATCCGGAACTGAAGGACGCGTGGGGCCTTCCGGCGATGCGTGTCACGTTCCAGGAGCACGCCGAGGACCTGAAGCTGTACAAATACTTCCAGGAGCGGGCGGTCGAATTCATGGCGGCGGCGGGTGCGAAACGTGTCATCCCCACCCCGATCCGCACCGCCCCGCGCCAGACGGTGCACCTGCTCGGCACGGCCCGCATGGGCAACGATCCGACGTCATCAGTCGTCGACAAGTACCATCGCGCACACGACGTGAAGAATCTCTTCATCGTGGATGGCAGCAGCTTCGTGACGAGCGGTCGCGGCCAGCCGACGATGACCATTCACGCGCTCGCGTTCCGCGCGGCCGATCACATCGCGGAATTCGCGCGGAAAGGCGAGATCTGAGTCAGCCTGCGCGCCGTGCGGTCAGGTTCGACTCACGGTCAGTACGACTTCCCATTCCGCGGCCGTGATGGGGACCACCGACAGCCGGCCCACCTTGATCAGCGCACTCTCGCGCAACACCGGATGTTCCTTGATCTGGGGCAGCGTCACGGCGCGCTCGAGTGCCCGCACCGCCCTCACATCGACCATGAACCAGGTCGGTGTCTCGCGTACGGAGTCTGCGTCGTAGTAGGCGTGCTGCGGATCGAACGCGGTGTCGTCCGGATACCCCTCGCGCACCACCTCGCAGATCCCGACGATGGCCGATGGCTCCGCGTTGGAGTGATAGTAGAACGCGAGATCACCCTTCTTCATGGCATCGCGCATGAAGTTTCGCGCGCCGGTGTTGCGGACGCTGTCCCAGCACGTCGTGTGATCCTGCGCGGCCTGCAGATCGGCAAACGAAAACACCTCGGGCTCCGACTTGAGCAGCCAGTATCGCCGCTCACCCGACGCGCGCGTGTAGACATGCGCCCACTTGCCCTGCTCGTACGGCATCGACTGCGGGGCTTTCTTCACCGCTGACTTCACGGCTTTCGTCGCGCCGTTCGATGACGACGATTTCTTCGACGGTGTCTTCTTCGCGACAGGCTTCTTTGCGGCGGACTTCTTCGCAACGGTCTTCTTCGCGACCTTCGCCCCGCTCTTCTTCGCAGCCATCGTCGTTCGCACCTCGCGAGAGTCACTCCATCGCATCACCACACCCACCAAATCAAACAGTCGATGCGCGCGTTTGCACTGCACCGGGGACCGACCGCCCCGCGCTCCCGCGTCCCCGCGCGAACACTTTTCGGGCCATATGCGCCGGAAGCCAGCATCGCGGTACAGTCAGCAAACAGTTTTCACGCGGAGCCGCGGGGCCGCGGGGACACTGCCTTGAATTCGGGGTGCGCGGATGCGGACCGTCGGCGCGCAGACGATGCTATGTTTTGTGGATGGAACCGGCGCCTTCGCATTACGAGATGATTGGTGGGGACGCGGGGGTGCGGTCGATCGTGGATCGATTCTACGATCTGATGGATACCGCGCCGGAGGCGGTACATGTACGGGCGTTGCATGCGACCAGTCTCAAGGTGTCGCGCGAGAAACTGCGGCTCTTCCTGACCGGCTGGACCGGCGGGCCGCAGGTGTATGTGGAGCAGTACGGCCATCCGATGCTGCGACAGCGGCACTTTCCGTTCACGATCGGCGCCGTGGAGCGCGACGAGTGGCTGTGGTGCATGGATCGTGCACTGACCGAACATCCGATGCCGGATGACCTGCGCGCGTACCTGCAACAGCGGTTGCGTGCGCTGGCAGACCACATGCGCAACCAGCCCGAGTGAGCACGCGCGTGGCGCAGTCACCCGCCGATCGGTGACACCGGTGCTGATGACGATGGGCGCGCCGCGAGCGCCGTCGCAATCTCGTCCAGTGTGGCCGGATCATCGATCGTCGGCGGCATCGTCCACACATCACCATCGGCAATGGCGCGCATCGTCTTGCGCAGCACCTTGCCTGATCGTGTCTTCGGCAGGCGGTTGACGATCATCGCCTGACGAAAGTTCGCGACCGGTCCGACCTGCGTGCGCACCAGCGTCACCAGTTCGCTCACGATCTCGGCGTGCGGGCGCGATACCCCCGCCTTCAGCACCACGAAGCCAAGTGGCAGCTGTGTCTTGAGTGGATCGCGCACGCCGATCACGGCACACTCGGCCACATCGGGGTGACTCGCCAGCGCCTGCTCCATCGACCCTGTGGACAGGTTGTGCCCGGCGACGATGATGATGTCATCGACGCGACCCATGATGAACAGATACCCGTCCTCATCGATGTACCCGCCATCACCGGTGAGGTAGTAGCCGGGATATCGGGTGAGATACGTGTCGATGTAACGCGCGTCGTTGCGCCACAGCGACGGCAGTGTGCCGGGAGGCAGCGGCAAGCGGATCACCACCGCACCCTCCTTGTTCGCCGGCAGCACGTTACCGTCCTCGTCGAGGATCTCGACGACGTAGCCGGGCACCGGTTTCGTCGGTGAGCCGGGCTTCACCGGAAATGCACCGAGTCCCATGCAGTTCGCGGCGACGGCCCAGCCGGTTTCCGTCTGCCACCAGTGATCGATCACGGGCTTCTGTAACAGAGCGCGGGCCCAGTGATACGTGTCGGGATCGAGACGTTCCCCAGCAAGGAACAGCGCACGGAATCGCGACAGATCGTATTTCGCGAACAGTTCACCCCGTGGATCCTCACGCTTGATCGCGCGGAACGCCGTCGGTGCGGTGAACAGCACGCGAACGTCATGCTCCTCGATCACGCGCCAGAACTCGCCCGCATCAGGGGTCCCGACCGGCTTCCCCTCATGCACGACCGTCGTGCATCCGGCAAGCAACGGTGCGTACACGATGTACGAATGCCCGACCGCCCATCCGAAATCGCTCGCAGACCAGAAGACCTCACCCGGATTCACGTCGTACACGTGTTTCATGGACCAGAGCAGCGCCGCGGCGTGACCGCCGTTGTCGCGCACCACACCCTTCGGCACACCGGTCGTCCCGGATGTGTACAGGATGTAGAGTGGATCGGTCGCCTCGACCGGCACGCAGTCCACCGGCGTCGCAACCGCACTCACCTCGGCCCAATCCAGATCACGCCCGGGCGTCAGCGCACAGCGCAACACGTCTCGCTGGAGCACGACACATTGCGCCGGTTGATGCCTGCTCAGTGCCAGCGCCGCATCGAGCAATGGCTTGTACGGAACCACACGCTGCACTTCGATGCCGCAACTCGCGGTCAGCACCACTGTCGGTTGTGCATCGTCGATGCGCACCGCGAGCTCCTGCGGTGCGAAGCCGCCGAACACCACCGAATGCACCGCACCGATCCGTGCGCACGCGTACATGCCGATCAGTGTTTCCGGCGTCATCGGCATGTAGATGATCACGCGGTCACCCTTTTCGACACCGAGTGATCGCAGCACGCCGGCAAAGCGCGCGACCTCGTCGCGCAGCTGGCGATATGTGAGGGTGCGTTTCGTCTGCGTGACCGGGCTGTCATAAATCACGGCCGCCTGCTCGGCGCGCCCGTTCAGGACATGCCGGTCGATCGCGTTGTAGCAGGTGTTCAGTGCGCCGCCGGTGAACCAGCGAAAGAGTGGCGCGGCGCTGTCATCGAGCACGCGGTCCCATGGCCGGTCCCAGTGCAGCGCACTCGCGGCAGCGGCCCAGAACCGATCGGGATCGCTGATCGACTGCGCATACACGTCCGCGTATCCATCGAAGCGCGCTTCACTCTGCATGGCGAACCAGTCGGTGAATGGAAACGTTGACCTCGCATCGCGCCGCGACGCCATGAGCGACGGGGACACTCCTGCAACGCATCGGCGTATAATCGCACATGTCGCCCTTCACATCCTGTCTCGGCCCGCGCGTTGCCGCAGCGACGCGGTGGTCCGGTCACCGCATGGCCCGTATGCTGTGCGTGTCCATCTGCCTCGTCGGCTGCAATCCGTCCTCCGCACTGCGCGGATTGCGCGAGTCGCAGTCGGCACACGAGCGGTATGGCGAATCGCTGCGCGCGGCCGGTCTCGATTCGACGGCCATCGGTCGCGACTGGCTCGCCGCCAGCGATAGCGCACTCAGATCGGCGCTGTCGCTGACGCTGCCCGCTCGCGAAGTGGGCATCTACACGCGCACCGAGGCGCGGGCGGTGGCCTATCGCATCATGCTGCGTGATGGCGAGCGCCTCACGGTTCGCCTGCGCGCCGAGGGGCTCACGGCCCGACTTTTTCTAGACCTGTTTCAAGTGCGCGCAGACAGCACGCAGCCCTTCGCCCTGCGTGCGACTGCCGAGTCGGGTACGGACAGCACCGCGAATCCTGGCCTGCTGTCGCTGGAATGGGAGGCGACGGAGGATGGCACCTTTCTGCTGCGCTTTCAGCCCGAATTGCTGCGCAGCGGCCGATTCGAGCTCACGGCGAGCACGGGACCAGTGCTGGCCTTTCCCGTTGAAGGGCGCGACAACGCCGCAATCCAGAGTCTGTTCGGCGTCGATCGCGACGGTGGCCGGCGCGCCCACCACGGCATCGACATCTTCGCGCCGCGCGGGACACCAGTGGTCGCCGCCACGGATGGTGTGGTGCGCAGCATTTCACCCAACGGGCTCGGGGGCAACGTGATCTGGCTCTCCGATGAGCGGCGTGGGCAGACGCTGTACTACGCGCATCTTGATCGGCACGCGGTCGCTGCCGGTCAGCGCGTGCGGCAAGGCGACACGATCGGATTCGTCGGGAACACCGGCAATGCGCGCACGACGGCGCCCCATCTGCATTTCGGCATCTACCGACGTCCCGGCGGCGCCATCGATCCCCTGCGACACGTGCGGTTGAATACCACGCGACTTCCCCAGCTCACGGCCGACACGTTGATGATCGGGCGTGAGGCATCGCCCAGAGCGGCGGCCACCATCCGCAATGGACCCGCCGACTCCGGGGCCAGCGTGCGCCGGCTCGATCGCGGAACGCGCCTGCAGGTCATGGCGGCGAACGGCAGCGCACTGCGCATTCAGCTCGATGACGGCACCGCGGGCTACGTCGAGGCGAGCGCCGTCCGTGTGATCACGAAGAACTGACGTCCGCACCGCGACGTGTGCGCGTACGTGCGCTTGTGCTGCGGCACACACCGATCGACTGGCATGACGGTCCGGGCAACGCTCTCCTCTCCGCGGGCGTAGGGGATTCGCGGGCTGGAAGCGCCGTTGGATCGAACCAGGCCCACCGTCGCTGACACTCCGACTGAGCCCCGGGCCACGGAACAGGTGCTGGTAGTTTCCGGAGCGCCGTTCCCGTTCCTCTCGTCATTGCCCCATGCGGCTTCCCGCCACGCAGCGCAGCAGAAGATTCGTCGCCGCTTTTACTGTCGGGCTCGCTATGCACGGCTGCGCCTCGGCACCGCCCAGCTCGGTCAAGGGCGTTCCGTCGACCAGTTCCGCACCGGGGAAAGTCTGGACCCCGGCGCCACGGTCGGCCGCGCCGCTGTCGCCCGCTGAACGCGCGATGGGTGCACCCGTGACCGGAATTCCGGCAGACGTCGCCAGCAGGACCCAGACGCTCTCGCTGACGGACGTGGTCGATGTCGCGCTTGGAAACAGCCCGGCCACACGCCTCAGCTGGGCGCAAGCGCGCGCCGCCGCAGCCGCGTACGGCTCCGCCAACGGTCGCTTCTATCCCACCATCACCGGCGACGTGACCGGCGGTCCGTCGAAGGCGATTTCGGCCAATCCGGCGCGACTGCCGGCGGATCGCATCACCGCCGTCCCATCGATCACCCTGCAATACCTGCTCTTCGACTTCGGCGCGCGGAGTGGCACGTCACGCGCGGCCCGCGAAGCGCTGTATGCGGCGGATTTTTCGCACAACGCCGCCGTGCAGACCGTGCTGCTGCAGACCCAGCAGGCGTACTTCTCCTACCAGGCCGCGCGCGGCGTGCTGGACGCGTCGCGTGCGACCGTCGCCACCGCCACGCAGAACGTCGCGGCGGCCGATCGTCGTCATGAAGTCGGACTCGCGACCATCGCCGATGTGCTGCAGGCCCGCACAGCACTCGCGCAGGCGGAGCTGGTCGCGCAGAGCGCGGACGGCACGCTGCGCGCCACCCGCGCGAATCTCGCGCTGGCGATGGGTCTCGATGCGAACCGCCCGTTCGAAGTGGCCACCGATACGTCCGCGTTTCCATTGCGCGAGCTGGCCGAAAGTGTGGACACGCTCATTGCCCACGCCGAACGTGACCGGCCCGATCTCGCAGCCACCCGCGCGCAGGTGCGACAGAGCGAGGCGCAGATTGCCGTCGCGCGGTCGGCAACGCTTCCGGCGCTCACGATGGGATCCACGGCGGGCCGGAACTTCGCCAATGTCTCCACACTCGAGGGGCAGACATACGCGCTCACGCTCGGTCTCTCGATCCCGATCTTCAGCGGGAATGCGCGCCAGTACGACGTGGTCGTGGCGAGGGAGAACGCGGCCGCGGCGGCCGCACGCGCGGAACAGGCGCGCCTCACGAGCGCCGCGCAGGTCTACACGTCGTACTACGCGCTGCGCACTGCCGCCCAGCGCGTCACCACGTCCGCCGCGCTGCTCGGCACCGCCACACAGTCGGAGGAGGTCGCGCGGGGTCGCTACGCCGAAGGTGTCGGCAACATCCTCGACCTGCTGCTGGCGCAGAATGCGCTGGCCGATGCGCGTGCGCAGGCCGTGACCGCGCGCTGGACCTGGTTTGCCTCACTCGCGCAGCTGGCGCGCGACGCGGGCGCACTGACACCCGGCGGTCCCGCCGGTTTCCGTTTCTCGACCGACTCCACTCGCGTGATACCCCGATGAAGCCGCACCTTTTCCGCGTGTCCCGCACCGTACCCGTCGCGCTGCTGCTGGCCGTCGTCGCGTGCACCAAGCCATCGGTGCCGCCCAAGGCGCCGGTCGCCGTCACGGTCGCCAACTCCACCCAGGGTGAGGCGCCGTACATCGTCGCGGCGAATGGCGTCGTGGAACCGCTGCAGTCGGTGGCAATCCAGTCACAGGTCGGCGGTGTGCTGACGCGGGTGCACTTCAAGGAGGGCGACGAAGTCCGCGAAGGGCAGGTGCTGTTCTCCATCGACTCGCGCCCGTACGACGCCGCGTTGCGTCAGGCGCAGGCGATGCTCGCACGCGATGTGGCCCAGGCCGAAAACGCAAAGCGGGACGCCGAGCGATTCGCGGCGCTGGTGGCAAAGGACTACGTGACGCGATCGCAGGCCGACCAGGCGACGGCAAACGCCGCGGCCCTCGCGGCGGTGGTGGATGCGGATCGCGCGACGGTGTCCACGCAGCGCCTCAATCTCGACAACGCCACCATCCGTGCGCCGATCACCGGCAAGACCGGCAGTCTGCTCGTGCGCGAGGGCAACCTGGTGCAACCTGGTGCCGCGCCGCCGCTGGTCGTGATCAACCAGATCCGGCCCATCCTCGTCCGCTTTGCGGTACCCGATCGCGAGTTCCCGCAGGTGCAGCGCTACGCCGCGGGCAGGACGCTGGCCGCGCGCGCGATACACTCCAACGGTGACGGCAGTGCAGTGCCGGGATCACTCAGTTTCGTCGATAACGGCGTCGACAGCACGACGGGAACGGTGCTGCTCAAGGCCCGGTTCGAAAACGGGGATCGGCAGCTGTGGCCGGGACAGTTCGTGCGCGTGGAACTGCAGCTGTTCAGCGATCCGGCGGCGGTGCTCGTGCCGTCGCAGGCCGTGCAGACGTCGCAGACCGGCACATTCGTGTTCACGATCGACGAGAAGGGCAAGGCGGTGATGCGTACCGTGACGGCAGGACGTGTGGTCGGCGACCTGACGGTGATCGAGCAGGGACTGAAGGTGGGTGAACGTGTGGTGACCGACGGTCAGGGCAAGTTGGCGCCGGGTTCGACGGTGGCGATCAAGGAGGCAGTGACGCCGCGGCGCGGTGATGCGCCGGTCAGGGATGGCGCGGCCGGGCGCGCCGTGGATGCCAAGGGAGGTGTGGCGCCGTGAACTTCACCGCGTTGTTCATCAGGCGGCCGGTCATGACGACGCTCGTCATGCTCGCCATCCTGGCGTTCGGGACGATGTCGTACCAGAAGCTGGCGGTGAGTGACCTGCCGAACGTGGACTATCCCACGCTCACGGTTTCCGCGGCGTTGCCGGGAGCCAGCCCGGAAACGATGGCGTCCGCCGTCGCCACGCCGCTCGAGAAGCAGTTCACGACGATCGCCGGCATCGACAACATGGTCAGCTCGAGTGCGCTCGGCTCGACCAACATCACGATTCAGTTCACGCTCGATCGCAGCATCGACGCCGCCGCGCAGGATGTGCAGGCCGCGATCTCGAAGACGTTGCGCGATCTGCCGCCGGGCATCGTGCCACCGTCCCTGCAGAAGACGAATCCGGCCGATGAACCGTTTCTTTACCTGAATCTCCGCAGCAAGACGTTGCCGCTCTCGGCACTCGACGAGTACGGTCAGACGGTGCTCGGTCAGCGCATCTCGACGATCAGCGGCGTGGCTCAGGTGACGGTGTTCGGCAGCCAGAAGTACGCCGCGCGCATCCAGCTCGATCCGCGTGCACTGGCAGCGCGCGGTATCGGCATCGATGAGGTGGCAGCGGCGGCGGCACAGGGCAACGTGAACTTGCCGACGGGTGTGTTGTGGGGCGCGAACAAGGCCTACACGCTGAAGGCCGATGGCCAGCTCGAGAACGCGGCGGAATTCGGTGAACTGATCGTTGCGTACCGTAACGGCAATCCCGTGCGGTTGCGCGACGTCGGCCGGGTGAAGGACGATGTGCAGACGAACAAGGCTGCCGCCTGGTTCAACGACACGCGCTCGATCACACTCGCGGTGCAGAAGCAGCCGGGCACGAACACCGTGCAGGTGGCCGAGGCAGTGAACGAACTGCTGCCGAAGCTGCGGGCGCAGATGCCGGAATCGGTGGAGATCGAAACGTTCTTCGATCGGTCGGAAGGCATCCGCGAGTCGGTGGCCGACGTGAAGTTCACGCTCGTGCTCACGCTCTGCCTGGTGGTGATGGTGATCTTCCTGTTCCTGCGCAACGTGTCGGCAACGGTGATCCCGAGCATCGCACTGCCGATGTCGCTGGTGGGCACGTTCTGCGTGATGTGGGCGCTCGACTACAGTCTCGACAACCTGTCGCTGATGGCGCTGACGCTGGCGGTCGGCTTCGTCGTGGACGATGCCATCGTGATGCT
>JACMLX010000195.1 GCA_014379355.1 Gemmatimonadaceae bacterium | reverse complement strand
GCGAGCGGCGCGCCCGTCGACGCCGGCGGGGCAGGGCGCGGCTCACGCAGCCCGAAGTACAGCACGGTCTGCGCGTCATTCCACTTCGGCGCACGATCGGCGCTGATCACCGCGTTGGCGGTGACGCCGGCACTCTTCTCGTTGATGATCACGCTCACCGGCGCGCGCGATGCAACCTGTGCCCAGCCAAGCACCGTGCTGAGTGTGTCCTTGAGCGCACTGTCGGCGACCGATCGCACGACGGCGAGTGCATCACCGCTGTCGGCCCACGTCAGGCGCCGATAGATCGCCCGTTCGCCATCCAGCGCCCGCACGACACCGGTGGTCAGGTCGCGTACCTGCACACCATTGCCCAGCTGATCGCGCTGTTCGACGGTGTAGGCGAGAAAATTGCCTGATTCATCGAACGCGTATTCGCCGACCGCGGCCAGCGTGATCGGTGCGCCCCCCGTCAGGTCCACCAGCATCACGACCGCACCCGCGCCCGTCACCGGCGCTGGTGCGGCGACCGCACCGGAACCGGGGCCGGCACCGGTCGGCGCGTCCGGCGGCATCAGCTGCAGCGCGATGACATTCGAGCGATCACCGGCGAATCGGAAGCTGCGCACGCGTTCGAACTCGCGCTTCGTGCCAGTCGCGAGTTCGATCACCCCGACCTTCGTCGGCAGCGTGCGGCGATCCTTGCGCGCCTTCTTCGCGTCGTCCGCCTTCGGATACACGGTATACGCTGCCCAGCGATTGTTGCCGGAGATCGCGACGTTGGTCGCCGGGCCGAATCCGGCGGCCGGCGCCTCGCCGATCGACACGCGCGTGTCCTTCGCAGCGGCGGCCGTGCCACGCACCACGAACTCCGCATCGCCTTCGTTCGGCGCGAGGATGTACGCCATCCATCGCCCGTCGTTGGACAGCGTGGGAGCGCGGATCCCCTTCCACGACAGCAGATCCTCCATCGTGAGCGGCCGTTTGACGGCGGCCACCGATTGTTGCGCGACGCCGGCACTCGGCAACAGGCACAGCGTGAGCAGCAGAGCGGCCGCCCCTGTGGCGGGGCAGCGGAAACGGCGCGGCATGCGGAACTCCGGGACAAGGTAGATCGGGAACGTCACCCGCCTTTCGAGCAGCGTCAATTCAACGGTCGGCCGACCAATCTCGCTGCGCGCAGCGCGACCCGGCCTTCCCGTGAACTAAATTCGCGGCACTTGCTCACGTGTATTCCTGCCGACCGCCCGATGCCGCCGCTCCGCATTCATCGTCACCTGCTCTCCGCCTCCGTGGTCTGCCTCCTGCCCGCGTCCGCCTCCGGGCAGTCGCTGGCCGGCCAGCTCTCGATTCTCGAGAAGGCTGGCGCGCGGTCGGCCGATCTGGCCGAAGCGGTCATCTGGCTCGAGCCGACCGCAGGGTCCTCGGCCGTCGCGCGGTCGGCGAGCCAGATCGGCATGAAGGGCAAGCAGTTCGCGCCGCGCGTCCAGGTGGTCTCCAACGGCGGCTCGGTCGCGTTCCCGAACGATGATCCGTTTCGCCACAACGTGTTCTCGAAGTCCGGCCCGACGGAATTCGACCTGGGTCTCTACGCACGCGGCGATACGCGCCAGATGCAATTCACGCGCAGCGGTGTGTATCCGATCTTCTGTAACATCCACGCCCGCATGGTGGCGTATGTGGTGGCAATCCCGACGCCGTACGTCGTTCGGCCCGGCGCCGACGGCCGCTACGCGTTCAGCGATGTGCCGCCCGGCCTGTACACCATGAAGGTGTGGCACGAGCGCGGCGGGGAGCTCACGCGTCCCGTCTCGATACCGGTCGACGGCAGCACACCGATTGCGATCCAGCTGGACGCGCGCAGCTATCGATTCGTTCAGCACAAGAACAAGTTCGGTGGCAGCTACACCATGACGGGCAGTGAGCGCTACTAGCTCGGGCAGCGCTGTTGCGCCGGCCGTCGCGTCGCGGGTTCGGAGCGGACGACTCACCTGGCGGCTGTTCACACTCGTCGGCGCGGTGGTGATCGGCGCGCTGGCACTGTCGCTGCTGATCCTCACCGTCATCGCGTCGCGCACCGCGAACGCCGCCGGTGCGCAGGCGCTCGATCGCGCGGCGCAGCTGGTGTCGGTGCTGCTCACCGCCCGCGAGCAGAGTCTCGCACGCGCTGCGACGGTCTTCGTGCAGAATCCCATCTTTCGCGCGCTCGTGCTGGCGGAAAATGCCGATGACCTGCGCGATCAATCGGGCGAAGGCGCGGAACGCACTGGCGCCACCTGGGTGCAGATCACCAACGCGAACGGCGTGCGGCTCGCCAAGAGCGACGACATGGCGGCGCCACGCATTCCGCTCACCGGCTCGGCGCTGATCGCGCGTGCCCTGGGCGGTGACGCAGCGACCGGCTTCGGCGCCTCGTCGGACACGATGCTGCTGCAGGTCATCGCCGTGCCCGTGACGGTACCGTCAGCGAGCGGGGAGCAATCGATCGGTGCGTTCATGGCCGCGCAGGTGATCGATTCCGCGCTTGCCGCGAAGGTGAAGGAAGCCACCGACACCGATGTCATCTTCTACGTGCTCGACACGGCGCACGCGCCACACGTGTCGTCGTCGTCGCTGGGACGGACGCGGCCCATCCAGGATCTGGTCGTGCGGGCGACCGGTGTGCTCGCCGCGCAGCACATCGATTCGGTGGCGCGGTTCGATGTCAGGCTTGGTGACGAGGCGTATGTCGGGCGCGCCGTCGTGGTCCGCTCCGCCGGTGGTGATCCGCTCGGTGGATTTCTCGCGCTGCGCGCCCAGGGGACCGAGCTCGCGCCATTCGAGTCGCTGCGTCGATGGATTCTTCTCGCGGGTGTGATCAGCCTGGTGCTGGGCATGCTGGTCGCGTTCCTGCTCGCGCGTTCGATCGCCGGGCCGGTGCTGGCGCTGGCGAGCGCCGCGCGCCGCGCCGCCGAGGGAGACTACGACGCGGTCGTCGGCAGTGCATCGCGCGACGAGGTCGGTGAGCTCACGCGCGCCGTCGGGACGATGTTGCTGGACCTGCGCGAGAAGCGCTCGCTGGTCACGCTGCTGCAGTCCTCCACGCCGCCTACGCCGATACGCGGGGTCGACGGGACGACCACCACGATCGCCATCGGTAGTTTAGTAGCGGAACGCTACGAAATCCGCTCGGTGCTCGGCAGTGGCGGTGCCGGCGTGGTCTACAAGGCCTTCGATCGTGAGCTGGGCGAACTCGTGGCCCTCAAGACGCTGCATCCGGAGGCGGTCGCACAGGATCCGGCGGCAGTCGAGAGACTCAAGAGCGAGATCCGGCTGGCGCGGCGTATCACGCACCGCGGGGTCGTGCGCATCTACGACCTTGGCGAACACGAGGGCACGTATTTCCTGAGCATGGAGTTCGTCGCCGGTACCGTGTTGAGCGACCTGCTCGAGCGCGACACACGACTGCCGCTCGATGCGGTGATCTCGATCGCCCGACAGCTCGCGCGGGCGCTCGAAGTGGCGCATGCGGAAGGCATCATTCATCGCGACATCAAGCCGCAGAACATCATGCTGCGTCCCGATGGCACACTCAAGGTGATGGACTTCGGGATCGCGCGCCTCGCGGTTCGGACGGCGCAGCTCACACAGGTCGGCATGGCCGTCGGCACGCCCGGCTACATGGCACCTGAACAGCTGATGGATGCGGACGTCGACGCGCGCGCTGACCTGTATGCGTGCGGCGTCGTACTGTACGAGTGCATCACCGGCGTGCTGCCGCACGACCCGTCGAATCCGGTGCTCATGATCGGGCGGATCGTGTCCGGGGCGCCGGTGCGCGCACCCCACGATGCGGTGCCGGGGACGCCGCGTGTGCTGTCCGACCTGATCATGCGGCTGATTGCTGCGGATCCGGCAGCACGGTGCCAGTCCGCAGCTGCCCTGCGTCTCGAGCTCAGTGCACCGGAGATCGAGACGTAGAGCATTCGCCCGACCGCAATTGCCGGCCAGGTTGAGTCACCTACTGCCGCGGACTCGCGAGGTCCGCCGCTTCGGCCACTGCAGTCCGGGATGCATTTCTGCGTGCCAATTGCACCGCCAGCACCGCGTCGTAGCCGTAGATGTCGGAGTGGAATTGCACGCCACCATCTTCACCGGCCACTGCGGTGGCGTAGAAGAGATACACCGGCACGCCACGCGACAGCGGCACACGAGTCGACGTACGCGCGGACATTGCCCTGTCGATACGGGCGGAGGTCCACTCGGGCTGCTCGCGTAGCAGCCAGACCGCGAAACCGCGCGGATCGGCGACGCGGATGCAGCCATGGCTCTGGTCGCGCCGGATACGCTTGAAATCGCCCTGCACAGGCGAATCGTGCAAATACACGTCGTAGACATTCGGGAACAGGAACTTCACGCGGCCGAGTGAGTTCGATCCGCCGGGAAGCTGCCGGATGAATGACGTACCGGCGAGCACCTGCTTGAGAGCCCTCACGGTCGGCACCACGACCCGTCCGCGACGGTCGACGACCTCGTAGTTGTTCACCGTCAGTATGTGCGGATCACGCATTGCCATCGGCAACAGTTCCGCCTTCGCGATGCTGAGCGGCACGATCCAGTACGGCGCGAACTCGACGAAGCGAATGGTATCGGCGATGATCGGCGTCTGATGCCCCTTCGTGCTGCCGACGACGACATTCATCGAGAGCGACGATGGCGCGCCATCTGCGGCCAGCACGTCGAGGTGGTAGGCCGGGATGTTCACGATGACGGGCGGCACATCGAAGGTGCGCGGCAACCAGCGCCAGCGCTCGAGCGTGAGTTCGATCTGGGTGATGCGGGCCTGAGCCACGCTGTCCTGCAGCGAATTTCGCGCGCGATACACGGCCAGCGCCCGCTTGAGCCTCTGATATTCCGCCGTCTGAGGCTCGGCGGCGTCGAGGGATGAATCCGGCGTTCCGGATTCGATCAGCTGCGTCACGGTCGCGGCAAGGTCCACCGATTCACGTGCAATGTGCAGTGTCGGGTGCACGTCCCACGCGTTCACGCGACCGAAATACAGGTCCCGCAACGCACGCAGGGTCGCCACACTGAGCGTCATGTCGAACTCGGCGCGTTCCGCCGCGCTTGACAGCGGCCGCCGTGCGAGTTGCGACAGACGAGCCACGTCGTAGTCGCTCGCGACGAGTCCGCGCTCCTCGATGCGTGTGAGTGACGCAACGGTAGCGAGAGCTGCCGGTGTCACGGTCCCGTCGGTCGACCAGAGCGGTGCCCATGCACGCCGCGTGTACAGGCGTGACACATCAGCGCGCAGTTCCGCCGAATGGAGCGACCCGAGGTCGCCGCGGGCAGCGATGTCGGCGATTGACGCCGCAACCAGCGAGTCGTGCACTGCGCCCGGAGGGAGTGCGCGAACCCTGAGTGGCGAAAGAACGGCAAGTGTCAATGCGGCGCATCCGATGATGCGCGAGATCGAGGCGTCGCGACGCACGGTGGCAGCAATCCACGCGCGCGCCCGAACGAATCGGGGCTGCTTCATGGTATGGTCCTGGAGCACTGAATGGGGCGCGGCACCGCTCGCGATCGTGCTGCGGCGCGCCGGCGGGGTGACTTCGTCTCGACCAGGCGGCGCAGCTCCGGTCCGTGTCGGCCGGCCAGCTCCTGGGACGTTCCTCGCTGCGGCGCGAGGACCCACTCTCGATGTACCTGTGGGCGTCAGATGGAACCTATTGCACAATGTGCGCCGAGCCGATGCCTACTCGAGGTCGGTGGTCGCTGCAGTTGACGGGTCGGTCAGAAACGGATGAGACGGTTTCTTCATCCGCGCCGAGTCGATGTGCAAGCGATTGACTGTCGTGCGTCACCCGTTGGCGACTGGCGCGCAGCGGCACACTTCCGGCCCTGTTCGGACCAGATCGCGACTTTTCACATGCCGGCATCCTGCCCGCTGGTTCGGCGGCGATCCGGCCCGCGCCGGAGTGTCCGTATGCTGTTCTTCAGTGTGCTCGCCGCGACAATGTTGGCGCCACCGCTCGCGCACGTCGCTCCCCGACCCGTGATGCGTGACTCGGTGGTCATCAGCGGCACCGTCCGGGACGCCGCCACGCAGCTGCCGATCGAAGGCGCCAATGTGCTCGTCCAGACGCGTGGTAGCGGGCGCGTCACCGGCAGGGACGGGCGCTATCGCCTTGCGGTGCAGCGGGTGGCGGATCAGCGCGTGCTGACCATCAGTGCCCGGCGCATCGGCTACACCCCCGCGACGCGCCAGGTGAACGTGACGGCGGATTTCATCGCGCTCGACATCGCGTTGGCGAGCGCACCGATGCATCTGAGCTCGGTCGTGGTCTCCGGCTCGCTCGATCGTCGCGCGGAACGCAAGGATGCCGCATCGGCAGGCATGAGCGTTTCGATCGCGCCGCAATCCGTGCCGACCAGCGTCGGCACGGCGGCCCCGGCTGTCCCCATTACGCGCGCCATGGCCCGGGAACGCGACATCCGCATCCCGCGAGAGCCCGGCAATCGCGAGCAATACGCGAACATCGTAGAGAATCCGTTCCTCGATGCGGCGCGCACACCGCTGTCCACGTTCGGAATCGATGTCGACCGCGCGGCGTACGCCAATGTGCGCCGGTTTCTCGATCAGGGCATGCGTCCACCCCGCGACGCGGTGCGTATCGAGGAACTCGTCAACTACTTCGCGTACGACTACGCCGCGCCGGCGCGCGGTGGTGACCCGCTCAGTCTCACCATCGAGACGCACGACGCACCCTGGCAGCCAGCGCATCGCCTCGTCCGCATCGGCATGCAGGCACAGCGCCTGTCGCTGGCCGAACTGCCGCCCGCGAATCTCGTCTTCCTGATCGACGTCTCCGGCTCGATGCAGACGGAGAACAAGCTTCCGCTGGTGATTGCGTCCCTGCGGCTGCTGACGGAGCAGCTGCGTGAACAGGATCACGTCGCGATCGCGGTGTACGCCGGCGCGGCAGGCCTGGTGCTGCCGTCCACGCCGGGCAGCGACAAGGCGCGCATCCTCGCCGCGCTCGATCGGCTGCAGGCCGGTGGATCGACGAACGGTGCCGCCGGACTGCGCCTCGCTTATCGAACCGCGCGCGAGCACTTCGTCGAAGAGGGTGCCAACCGCGTGATCCTGGCCACCGATGGCGACTTCAACGTCGGCACGACCAGTGACAGCGACATGATCCAGCTCATCGAAGCCGAGCGGAAATCGGGCGTGAACCTGACCGTGCTGGGCTTCGGCATGGGCAACATTCGCGACGCGATGATGGAGCAGATCGCCGACAAGGGCAACGGCCAGTACGCCTACATCGACAATCTCGCCGAAGCACGGAAGTCGCTCGTACGCGAGATGAGTGGCACGTTGTTCACGCTCGCGAAGGACGTGAAGCTGCAAGTGGAATTCAATCCGGCGCGCGTGCGATCGTATCGCCTCATCGGGTACGAGAATCGTGCACTGCGCGACGAGGATTTCAACGACGACACGAAGGACGCCGGCGAACTCGGGGCAGGGCACAGCGTCACGGCGCTGTACGAAGTCGAGCTGACCGATTCGGCCATCCGCTCGAGCACCGGCACCGTGGATCCGCTGCGCTACGGCACGACCCGTGAGCCGAGCCGGGTGGCGATTCGTCCCACCGACGAACTGGCCTTCGTCAAGGTTCGGTATCAGCCGGCGCGTGGTGGTCGCAGCACGCTGCGCACCTGGGCGGTCACCGAATCGGCGGGACGTCCCAGCACGGATTTCATGTTCGCGAGCGCCGTTGCCGGCTTCGGACTCCTGCTGCGCGACAGCGAGCATAAAGGCCGCATCGGCTGGCCCGAAGTCCGTGCCCTCGCGGAACGCGGGCTTGGCGCTGACCCGACGGGCGATCGGGCCGGTTTTCTCCGGCTCGTGAGTGCGGCGGAACGGGTCGCGACTCGGACAGCGGCGGTGGACGTGCCGCGCTGATCCTCCCGATGGTGCGTTGCCGATTGGTTGCGGGCGCGTCGGCACCGAGGAATGGTGACGGCGCGCTTGCCATCGCCCGTACTCGGTGAGAGTCTGCCATATGACTTCGCGCGCTCCGCTCAACAGTGTCACGGAGGATGGCGTCGCGCCGTCGCTCTGGGCGCAGCCGGATCCGGCGCTTGCGGCGGCCGGCATCGAGGGCGAGTTCGTCGTCGCACGCGTGCGCCTGATCGCAATGGGGTTGCTGCTCATCGCGCCGACGTGGAACATCGTGCATTTCCCGGAGCAGCGCATGTACGTCACGGGATTCGCCGTGACGGTGTTCGCGTCGGTGGTGGCGATCGCGATCTGGTGGTCGTTGCGGCGCGGTGAATGGCGACCGTGGATCAGCTTCGCGTCCAGTGCATTCGACGTCTCGATGGTGTCGCTGGCACTGGTCAGCTTCATGCTCGTGGCATCGCCGATGATCGCGCTCAACTCCACGGTGACGTTCGAGATGTATTTTCTCGCCATCGTCGCCACGAGCCTGCGCTACGACGCGCGCATCTGCATCGTGATCGGCCTGCTCACGATCGGCGAGTTCGGCGCCCTCTGGCTCTGGGCCGCGTCGCACTTCGACCTGCGCGATCCTGCGTACGTGAGCGCGGCCGGCCCGTACTCCATCGTCGACTCGGCCACACGCATGCTGCTGCTCGGTGTGGCGACGATCCTGTCCGTGACGATCGTGCGTCGCGCACAGCAGTTGCTGTATCTCGCGTCGCGCGACCGGCTCACGGGGCTCTTCAATCGCGGCCATTTCGATCGCGTGCTGCTCACGACGGTCGATGTCGCGGCACGGGAAGGTCGTCCGCTCGCGCTGGCGTTGCTCGACATCGATCACTTCAAGCGCATCAACGACGACTACGGCCATGAGCTTGGTGATCGCGCACTGCGGCAGGTGGCGGAGTTGCTGTCCGGCGCGATGCGCCGTACCGACATCGTGGCGCGATATGGCGGTGAAGAGTTCGTCGTGCTGATGCCTGGGACGACCGCGGCGATCGCGCTCGCACGCATCGAGGTGCTGCGACAGGAAGTCGCGGCGACGCCGATCGTGCTCGGTCGCGGTGACATCCTGCGCCTGAATTTCAGCGCCGGCGTCGCCGGCATTCCGGATGACGCCCGTGCGTCGAATCCGAAGGCGCTGATGAGCGTGGCCGATCATCGACTGCTGACCGCGAAGCGCACCGGCCGCGGGCAATGCATCGGCCACGACTCGCCGTCGCCCGACGATCCCACCGGCGGCGGAACGAGCGAGACGGACGACCTGTCGTCGCGGCGGCAGAGCGCCTGAGTGGTGCAGCCGGCCGCATGTCCGGCCTCTGCAAACTTTCCACACTTCCGTCTGACAGCGGTCACGCGCTGACGCTATCCTGCGTGGTGCCCACGACACGCCTCGCTCCCCTCACCTCGCGCGGAACGCTGCTCGGCGTGCTGCTGGCCGCGACGCTCGGCCTGGGCGGCGTGTTCGCCATGCAGGCGGTCGGCATGACGCGGTCACACAATGTGAGCGTCGGGCGATTCCTCGATGAAAGTGCGCAGGCCGCGGCGCGAGAGTTCTTGTCGCGATCGCGTGATGAAGTCGATGCACTCGGCGCCGATCTGTTGAGTGGCATCACCGGCCAGCGCGCCACGTCGCCCTACGAGGAGCTGCCGGCCATCGAAAGTCTGCAGCGCGCCGCGGAACGCACATTCGTCTGTGCGGACAGCGGCGTACGCGCGTTTCGCTTCGATTTTCGCGGACGGATGCTCGTGACCGGTTCACCGTCGGCCGATGCCGAGCGAATGGTGCTGGCCTCGCGCATCGCAAACGACTACCGTGAACGCTATCGGCCTGAATGGCGCACGACGCTGCTGGTGGCGGGCGGCGGCACACGACCCGTCTTGTACGGTGTGCGCTTTGCGGAATTCCGCGCACCACTCGCGGTGTACGGGGTCGAGTTGTGTGATGCGGCGCTGCAGACGACGATCTTCCGCACGGCGCTCGCCCGCGGTGGATTGCTCGCCACGGACGCTGGCGGCCTCTCGCAGGATTCCTTGCTGGCCGTGAGTGTGCAGGACGCCTCCGGTGCAGCGTTGCTCACGGGCGCCAGCGATTCGGGCGCAACACATCGTGCATCGGCGACCATCGAGCGGTTGAGCGGCGTCATCGCCACCGTCACGCTCAGGCCCGCTGCAGCGCGATTGCTCGCCGTCTCGCCGCCATCGTCGTCGCGTGTCGAACTCCTGGTCGGTTTGTTCGTGCTGACGGCGCTGCTGTCGCTGCTCGCATTGCTGCAGTTGCGGCGCGAGGCGGCGCTGGTGCGCCTGCGCACCGACTTTACCTCGTCGGTCTCGCACGAACTGCGCACTCCTCTGGCGCAGATTCTGCTCTTCGGTGAAACGCTGCGACTCGGCCGCGCGCGGACCGAGAAGGATCGACAGTTCGCCGTCGATACGATCGTGGAGGAAGGCCGACGGCTGATGCACCTCGTCGACAACCTGCTGCAGTTCGACCGCTCGTCGCGTGGCGCGACACCGCTGGCGCTGACCACGGTGCCGGTGTCGGAGGTCGTGACGTCGGCGTGCGACACGTTCGCCCCGATCGCCGATGTGTCGCGCATGACCCTGACCTGCGACGTGCCCCTGGATCTCGCGGTTCGCGCCGATGCCGCAGCCTTGCGACATGTCCTGCTCAACTTTCTCGACAATGCCGCCAAGTATGGTCCATCGCCGCAGCAGGTGCATATCGCGGCCGCACGCAGCAATGGAATCGTGCGCATCAGCGTGGACGATCAGGGGCCGGGTGTGCCGGAGTCGGAGCGTGAGTCGATCTGGCCACCGTTCGCGCGACTCGATCGCGATCGACGCGGCGCACGCCCCGGCAGCGGCATCGGCCTGAGCGTGGTGCGCGATCTCGTGACTCGGCAGCAGGGGCGGTGCAGTGTCGAGGGGGCGCCAGGCGGCGGCGCACGCTTCGTGGTGGAACTCGCCAGTGCGAGCGTGAACTGATGGCGCGCATCCTCGTCGTCGAAGACAGCGAAAAGCTGGCGCAGGGCCTGAGGACGAATCTCGAGTTCGACGGCCACGAGGTGCGCCTGGTGCACGACGGTGCGCAGGGACTCGATGCCGCACTCGATGGTTGGCCCGAACTGGTCATCCTCGATCTGATGCTGCCGGGCATGGACGGGTATGCCCTGCTGCGTACGGCACGCGAACGCGGCCTTCGCGCGCCCGTGCTGATCCTCACTGCGCTCGGCGAGGAAGCGGAGAAGGTGCGCGGGTTCAGGTTCGGCGCCGACGACTACGTCACGAAACCATTCGGCCTGATGGAGCTGCTGGCGCGTGTCGAGGCGCTCCTCCGACGCAGTCGTGGTACGCCGGAGCGCGTGCTGCACGAGGTGTATCGCTTCGGCACCATCGAAGTGCACACGACGGCACACGTCGTCACACGCGACGGCGTGTCGGCCACGCTGCGGCCGCGCGAATACGACTTGCTGGTGGCGCTCTGCCGGCGCCGCGGCGAGGTCGTGTCGCGTGCCGACCTGCTGCGCGACGTCTGGGGCTATGGCGACGATGTCGTGACGCGCACCGTCGATACGCACGTGGCGGAGTTGCGACGCAAGCTGGAGGTCGATCCTGCCCTCCCGCGCTGGATCGTCACCGTACCGCGCGCCGGCTATCGGCTCGAGCCCGACATCGTCGACACGTCAACCGCGCGCTGACGATTCGCGGACACGGCCAGTACAGACCTTTGCCGTGAGACGCACGACCATTCCGGAACCCCTTCACCGGAGCCGGTCGCGTGTCACGTTCCTACATCAAGCCGTTGTCGAGCCTCCAGCACGACGCCGAACATGCACCGTTGCGGCGGGCGCTGGGCGCACTCAACCTCACGACGCTCGGCATCGGCTCGATCATCGGCACCGGGATCTTCGTGCTGACCGGCACGGCGGCGTCGCAGCACGCGGGGCCGGCGCTGGTGCTGAGCATGATCATCGCCGCGGCGGGCTGCGTGTTCGCGGGGCTCTGTTACAGCGAACTCGCATCCATGATTCCGGTGGCAGGCAGTGCGTACACCTATGCGTATGCCACGACAGGCGAACTGTTCGCGTGGATCATCGGCTGGGACCTGATGCTCGAGTACGCGCTGAGCTGCTCGACCGTGGCGGTGGGGTGGGCGGGGTACGCGACGTCCCTGTTGCGCGACTTCGGCATCCACCTGCCAGCCGTGTTATCGGCAGCGCCAGGCGTGCCGATCACGCTTGCCGACGGCACGCTCGGTCATGGCATCGTGAATCTGCCAGCGATGGTGATCGTGCTGCTGGTCACCGCACTCCTGACGTTCGGCATCAGGCAATCGGCGAATACCAACACGGTGCTGGTCGTCGTGAAGGTGCTCGTGCTGGTGGCTTTCGTGCTTGCCGGTGCGAGCTATGTACGGCGCGAGAACCTCACGCCGTTCATTCCGCCCAACACCGGTGAGTTCGGCCATTTCGGATTCAGCGGCGTGCTGCGTGGCGCCGGAGTGATGTTCTTCGCGTTCATCGGCTTCGATGCGGTATCGACCGCGGCACAGGAGAGTCGTAACCCGCAGCGCGATCTGCCGATCGGCATCATGGCGTCACTCGCCATCTGCACCGTCATCTTCATCGTCGTCGCGATCGTGCTCATCGGCATCGTGCCGTATACGTCGCTCAACGTGGCCGATCCCCTGGCCGTCGGCATCGATGCGACGGGAATGACGTGGCTGCGACCCGTGGTGAAGTTCGGCGCGGTCCTTGGCCTCTTCAGCACGATTCTCGTGCAGATGATCGGCCAGACACGCATCTTCTACTCGATGAGTCGCGATGGACTGCTGCCCGCCATCTTCGGGCGTGTGCATCCCAGATTCCGAACGCCACATGTCAGCACGCTGGTCACCGGCACCGTCTGCGCACTGGTGGCCGGCTTCACGCCGATCAACGTGCTCAGCGAGCTGGTCTCGATGGGGACTCTGCTTGCGTTCGTGCTGGTCTGCATCGGCATCGTCGTGCTGCGGAAGACGAATCCCGACACGCCACGACCGTTCCGCACACCGGGATTGCCGTGGGTGGCGATTGCCGGTGCCGCCATCTGCCTGCTGCAGATGGTGGCGCTGCCCTGGCCGACGTGGGAGCGCCTGATCATCTGGCTGGGCATCGGCATGGTGATCTACGTCGTGTATTCGAAGAATCACGCCGAGGCGACACGGGCGGCTGCGGCATGACGCGCGCTGCGGCGCGTCAGTGGTCGTGGCCACCAGAACTCAGCGTTTCGGCAGCGGGTCGGTTTCGGGTGCGATGTCTGCGCCGCGCCACGCTTCCTCGAAGGCGCGTTTCGCGTCGGCGGCCGATGCGACCTGCCGTTGCGACTCCAGACTGCGCCACAGCCCGAAAAGCGCCCGGGGATTCCCGATGTTGTGTTGCAGATCCTGGCGGAAGACGGTCTCAGCCTCCCGAAATCGTCGCGCCACCAACAGAACCGCTCCGAGTCGCTCGCGCTCGGGCAGCAGCCAGTCCGGTGGCTCGTTGTAACCGAGTCTGTCCTCGGCCGCGACGGCTGCGGTGAAGGCCGCGATTGCACCGTTCGTATCGCCGATCGCGAACGCGATTCGTCCGCGCAGGTCAGCGTCGGCAACCGCCAGCACGTCGCCGCCGTTGTTCACGGGCCCGACCATCGCATCTGCAGGCACTCGGGCTCGTGCATGCGTCAGCGAGTCGAGTTGCACGCGCGCATCTGCCGGACGTCGTGTGTGTGCGAACGCTGCGCCACGAGACCAATGGTACAGACCACGCTGGATGGTGCGACTCGCCTTTGGCGCTCGCTGGGTGAGAACCTCCGCCCACGCGCCGAATCGCACGAGCACCAGTAGTTCCTGTGCAGCGAACGGTTCGAGCATAGCCATCTGATCGGCACCCGGCTCGGCGAGCGCCGCGGTCCGCCGGGCGGCTGCGCGTGCCTCGGCAAAGTTCCCGGCATACATCGCGGCCGCGGACTCGAACTGCAGGTTGTGCCCGTAGTACGCCATCGCATAGAACGTCTGGGGATTCGGCGTCCTGAAGTATTTTTCGTCCACCGCAGCGGCCGCAGCATTGCTGCGCGCTGCCTGTGTGTATCGACCCGTGCGGATGTAGATGTGCGCCGGCATGTGCACGAGATGCCCGGCACCCGGAACGAGCGTCTCGAGCAGGCTCGCGGATCGCACCGCACGTTGCGGGGTCCGTGACGCTTCCACGGCGTGTATGTAATAGTGATTCGCGCCCGGATGGTTCGGCGCGATCGACAACACACGCTCGAGTGTGGCCACGATGGCGGGCGTCCACGACTCCGGCGAGCCATCTGCGCGATACAGCCGCCACGGGTGCAGGTTCATCAAGCTTTCGGCATACAGCGCCGCGACGTCGGCATCGTCGGGAAACCGCTGCGCGAGCGCTCGCATCGCGTCCGAGTAGGCGCGCTCGCGCACTGCTTGATCGCCGGTCGGCTCAGCCACGTAGCGCCTGGCCAGCGCCGCGACGAGGCCTTGCTCCACCGCTGCACCGTTCGTCAAGCGCGTCATCGCATCGACGAGATGTGTATACGCCTTCGCCACGCGCTCCGCAGGCGCTGCATCGTTGATGTTCGTGCCCAGAGCCAGCGACATGCCCCAGTGCGGCATCGGTGACGCATCATCCAGCGCGGCGGCGCGCGCGAACGATGTGAATGCTTCGGCGTGATTGAAGCCGTACAGCAGCGTCAGTCCTTCGTCGAAAAACTGCTGCGCTTCACGGCTGGCTGTCCGGATATCCCGATGATAGCGCCCCAGATCGTCGAGCAGCGTCGCGCGCAGCGGCGTTGGTGCGCTGGCCGCGGCAACACTCGTCGTGTCGGTTTTCCGCTGCGGTTCGCGCGCACACGCCGCGTGCAGCAACAGCATCGGAACCAGCGCCGAGAACACATGAAGCCGTTTCATACTCATCATCCACATGCGAGGGGAGTCGCGATGGAGCCGCGCGCCGACGGGATGTGTTCAGCCGGCGGTTGCTGACGACAGAAACATACACGGCACTCTGGCGATCAGAACACCACGCTCAACCCCCCCGTCTGCTCCACACCCACTGCCTCGCCGCCTGTCCGCCGCTGGTCGAACCGGAACCGCGCTTCGGCTCGCAGCGACACCCGGTCGGAGAGTACGAAGCGCAATCCTGCAGGAAACGCCATCGTCGTGCGAACGTACGACGTGCCATTCTCCTCGTTGCGATAGGCGAGCCCCGCTGCCACGCCGATGAATGGCCGGATGAATTGTGTCGGAAGCTCGGCGCGAATCCCGAACGTGGCCGATGCGATCTGCAGCGTCTGCGGCGGCGGTGCGATCAACCCGCCGCCTGGTTGATCGATCGAACCGATCGCGTAGGACGCGCCGAGCTCCGAGCGCAACCAGCGACGCAGGCGCCAGTCCGTGCGCAGCGACGCCATCGGCAGATTCGTGTCGTCGTCCTGGCTGCGATATGCACCCACCGACATCGTCACTTCGCGGTCGGGGACTCGATCACGCCGTTCGATGCTGAAACGGATCGTGCGGTCGCGGCGATCGTCGCGGCCGCGGTCACGCGTGGATTGCGCCGAAGCGGCGCTGGGCAGACAAATCAAGGCAGCGAACGTAAGCAGCAACAGCTTATGACCGGGCACTGGCATGGATACTCCGAAGGCATGAGGAATCGCGCGGACGATTCTTGGAGCGCTTCGAAGCCCGAGTGGTTTACTTCGCCGGCCCGTACGGAAAATGTTCGTCCACGGTCGTGTCCGACAACTCCACCAGAAATCCCGACAACCGCTGCACCAGCAGTTCCATGCAGCGCCGCCCTTTCTCTGCCGTCGCCGCATGCGGATTGCCCGACCCGCTGTTGGTCGTGAGCAGGTGCCACGGTCGCGTCATCGACACCCATCCGTGATTCACCGCGTCGAAGACAGTCTGTCGCGTCTCGCCGGCGTCCGCCGATAGCGAACCATCGGCATTCAACCCGACGAGATGCGGGAAGTACGCCAGTGCGAAGGACGTTTCCATTTCTCCCGCATGATCCTCCGTGTGCTCGAAGATCGTGTGGTAGACGTCGTTCAGCACGCGAAACCAGTCGATCAGGAAGACGGTGATGCCTTCACCGGCGAGCTCGCGCAGCAGCGGCTTGAACTCGTTGCCGCCGTGACTGTTCAGCAGCACGATCTTCTCGATGCCTGAGCTCCGCAGCGACAGCACCACATCGCGCACGAACCGATTCAGCGTCTCGGGATTGACATTGATCGCGAGCGGAAACTTCCGCATGTTGGTTTCGACGCCGAACGGGATCGTGGGCAGCAGCACCACCTTCGCGCCTCGCGCATGTGCGGCCGCGCACAGCTGCTCGCCGACGATGCCGGCTACGAATACGTCGGTGCCGTAGGGCAAGTGCAGGTTGTGCGGTTCCGTGGCACCCAGCGGCAGGACCGCGACCTGAATTTCGGTGGCCTTGACGGTGCCGTAGTTCGACTCGGCGAGGATCCATGGGCGGGGAAACGCGTCGGGCATCTTGAACGGTGTGCGGAGTGTGGCGTTGCCTAATTCTTCGGCGCCTTCGCGGCGGGCGGTGCATCCACCACCACCATCTGACTACGTACCCAGATCTGCTTCACGAGCGCGACGCGCTCGAGGGCCGCGAGCGCCTTGGATCCTGAATCGATCGGTGCCGATAGCGACACCCGACGGTCGAGCAGTTGGAGCTCGGGTCGGAGGTCCATGCTGTACCAGCGCCGGAACATCGGCAGCGACGCGCGCAATGTACGATCAGCGATGACGAATCGTCCATCGGCCCAGGCGGCTGCCTCATCACGCTGCTCTGCCGTGGCGACGGTCAACACACTGTCCACCGAAAGCGTCACCCCTGCGCCACTCGCCACCGTGCGCACATCCGTGCCGACAGTCACGCGAACCTCACCGTCCTGCACCGCGACGACCACCGGTTCGTCGGCGTAGGCACTGACGGTGAAGGTCGTGCCGGTGGCCACGATCTGCATCCTCCCGGCCCGCACTTCGAACGGAAGTTTCGGGTTGCTCGCGACAGCAAACCGCGCCGCGCCGCGTAGCCTCACTGCGCGAAACTCCTGATTGAACGCTTTCGGCACGGTGATGCTGTCCTCCGCTGCCATCGTGACCTGTGTGCCGTCTTCGAGTTTCACGCTGGCGCGTTCGCCCGTCGCGGTGCCGATGGCATGGGCCTGCGCATCGACCAGTGCGCGGGTCACCCTGAAGTCTGCGCCGGCGTCGTGCAGTCGCCAGAACATGAATCCGCCGACCAGCAGAAGCACGACGGCACCGCCCGCAATGAGCTTCATCGGCGGGCCCTCGCCGACATGGGCAATGTGCTCGGCGGCGCCGTGGCGCGAGGCTTCGTAGCGAAGCGCCGACGCCGCCGTCGGATCGATCTCGGCGAGGTCGATGCGGTGTTCGAGACGCGCCCATCCCTTGGCGACGTCATATTCCGCATGTGGTTTTACGGACGATGGCGCGTGCGTCACGGCCTCGCGAG
>JACMLX010000026.1 GCA_014379355.1 Gemmatimonadaceae bacterium | reverse complement strand
CGTCGCCGCCGGGCGCGGCCCCTTCCGGCAGCCGTTGAGCCACGCGATCGCGCTCGCGCCACTCGACTCCGATCGCGTCGCCCTCGATCTCGCCCGTGGCACGCTGCCGCCCATCTCGCGTCCCGCGGCGACACTCGCCGTGCTCGACACGACGGAGTGGTTCGCGCCGACGAGTGGCGGCATCCGCACCTATCTGCTGCAGAAGGAGCTCTACATCGCGTCGCGCCCGTGGCTGCGCCACGCGCTGGTGGTGCCGTGGGCGACGGATGGCGTCGTCGAGCGTGAAGGTTCGCGATGGTACGAATTCGCGGGCCCGAGGGTGCCACGCAACGAGCCGTATCGCTTGCTGACATCGGTGGGCCGCATGCGACGCGTCCTTGCTCACGAGCAGCCGCACATCATCGAACTGGGCAGCCCGGCGATCGTGCCATGGCTCGTGTTTCGCGCCCTTGGCACCCGCGACGTGCCGATCGTCAACTTCTTCCACAGCCACTTTCCGGCGCTGCTCGCTGGCAGCAAGAGGCCCGTGCCGGCAGCGAGAGAGTTGCTGCGCGATGCGGCGTGG
Organism: Gemmatimonadaceae bacterium; assembly: GCA_014379355.1. Classification (GTDB taxonomy): domain Bacteria; phylum Gemmatimonadota; class Gemmatimonadetes; order Gemmatimonadales; family Gemmatimonadaceae; genus JACMLX01. The sequence goes on along the minus strand of JACMLX010000026.1, from coordinate 13,540 downwards.
TGGTACGCGCGTCGCATCGACCGTCACGTGAGCGCCACCATCGCTGCGTCACGCTTCGTGGCCGACGATCTGGAGGACGCCGGTATTCCGAACGTGGTTCGCATTCCCCTCGGCGTCGATCTCGAACACTTCACACCTGAGCGTCGCGCGAACGGTGCGGAGACGCGCGCGGCGTGGAACCTTCCGACGGACGGTCCACTCGTCACGTTCATCGGGCGATTTGCGCACGAGAAGGAGCTGGATGTCCTGATGCACGCGTGGCCGGAGATCCAGCGGCGCACCGGTGCCTCGCTGGTGATGGCTGGTGATGGGCCGGAGAAGGCCGCATTGCAGGCGCGCAACAAGGGCAAGCAGGTGTTCTGGCTGCCGTTCATTCCCGATCGCGCGCGATTGGCCGATCTGCAGGCCGCATCCAGCGTCTACATGGCAACCAGTCCGCATGAGACGTTCGGCCTGTCGCCACTCGAAGCGATGGCGTGCGGGACGCCGGTGCTGGCAGCCGATGGCGGCGGCGCGCGCGAACATGTGCTGTCGTCCGGGGCGGGTCGCATCTTCTCGCCGGGTGACTGGCACGATCTGGCGGAACAGGCGGTCGGGCTGCTCAGCGACGATCTTGTGGGTCACGGGGAGCGTGCGCGCGAGTATGCGTGGCGTGAACATTCCTGGGAGTCGGTGTTCGATCGCGTCTTTGCGCTCTACGCACATGTGCAACGATGAGCGTCCTGCTCTCGATCCACGATGTCTCGCCTGCGTGGGATGGACAGGTCAGGGCGCTGTGGCATCTGTGTCGCGAACGAGGAGCGACGCCGGCGCTGCTGGTCGTGCCGGACTGGCACGGACAGTGGCCGCTGCGCAACGCGCCGGTGTACACGCAGTGGATTCGTGCGCGCGCGTCGGAGGGCGCCGAGATCTTCCTGCATGGCGAGCGTCACGATGAAGTCGGATTGCCGCGCAGCTGGCGCGACTCCCAGCGGGCCTTCGGTCGCACGAATCGCGAAGGAGAATTCCTGACACTCGAGCACGACGCGGCATTCGAGCGCATCGGCCGCGGCGTCGCGCTGTTTCGCGAGATCGGATTGTCGCCGATCGGATTCGTGCCGCCGGCCTGGCTGTGCCGGCCGGGAGCGCATTCGGCGTGTCGTGATCACGCGCTGCCGCTGCTCGAGGACGATGCGGCGATCTACCTGACCATGGCCGGCGTACGACTCACAAGCCCCGTGCTGCGCTGGAGCGGGCGCACCGACTTTCGCGCGCGCGGATCCGCCGTGCAGGCCGCACTCCGTTGGCGCACGCAGCAGGACGAGCCACATTTCCGTATCGCGCTGCACCCGATGGATCTCGAGCACCCGGTCACGCGGCAGTCCGTGATCGACGAACTCGATCGGTGGCTCGCCGTGCGGCCTGCGCGTCCGTACGCCACCCTCCTCGAGTCTCCTGCCACTCAATGACGACGCCCGTCGTGCGACTGGATGGTGTGCGGCTGGCTCTGTTCAGCGACACGTTTCCGCCGCAGATGAACGGTGTGTCGCGCACACTCGAACGGCTGGTGACGGTGGCGCGCGAGCGTGGCGCAACGGTGCGGGTCTTCACGACCACCGATCCTGAACCGCACCAATCCGATCCGGACATCGTGCGCTGGAACAGCGTGCCGTTCTGGGCCTATCCGCAAGTGCGACTGTCGGCGCCGAAGGTGATCGCCGCGCGCGCCGCGCTGGCGGCGTGGAAGCCGTCGATCGTGCATGTCGCGACGGAATTCGGTGTCGGACTGGCAGGGCGCTCCGCGGCCACCGCGCTCGGCGTGCCGCTCGTCACGAGCTATCACACGAGTTTCAGCGCGTACGCCGAGTTCTACAAGCTGGGCGCACTGGCGGCGATGGGATGGAAGTATTTCCGCTGGTTCCACTCGGCCGCGGCGCGCACCTTCACGCCGACCGATGCGATTCGCGCCGAGGTCGAGGTGCATGGGTTCCGCAACGTCGGTGTGTGGGGCCGTGGTGTCGACGGGGATCGATTCGACCCTTCGTTTCGCAGCGTGGACTGGCGACGCACGCTGGGCATCGCCGACGACGCGATGGTAGTGCTGTACGTCGGTCGCATCGCGAAGGAGAAGGGGCTCGAACATGCGCTGAGTGCCATGCAGCAGCTCGCGAATTCACGCGACATACGCTTCGTGTTCGTGGGTGATGGACCGTACGACGCGGAGCTGCGCGCTGCCGCTCCATCAACAGCCATCTTCACCGGACGGCTCAGTGGTGTTCCACTGAGCACGGCCTACGCGTCGAGCGACGTCTTCCTGTTTCCCTCCGTGACCGACACGTTCGGCAATGTCCTGCTCGAGGCGATGGCGTCAGGGTTGGTGGTCGTCTCGGCCGATGCCGGCAACACACGTGAACTGGTCGGCTCGGATCGCGGCCTGATCGTGCCGGTCGAGCAGTCGGGCGCGATCGCCAGCGCGCTGCAGTCGCTGGCGCAGGACCGCGCACGCCAGGAGTTCGTTCGTGCGAATGCGCAGGCGTGGGCGCGCGAACGCACGTGGTCGCAGGTGTGGAACGGCTTGTTTTGCGAATATCAGCGCGTGATCAGCGCGCGAGTTGCCAGTTCGTGAATTCGGGCTCGTTGGTCACCTCGCGCACCACGTACGGCGCCAGCCAGACAGGAAGTTCGATGGCGGTGTCTTCGCGCGGCAGTTCGACTTCCGCCAGCACCAGCGCGCGATCCGTGAACTCGTCGATCTCCCACGTCAGCGCGCCATCGTCCACGGCATATCGTCGCTTCGCGACCCGTTTGCCCGTCGTGAGTGCGAAGAGCGCCTCGCCGAGTGCCGCTGTTGCCGGCTCCTCGACTTCGATGCGCGAGATGCCGCGTCCGAGTTTCACGGTACGGATCCATGCCGTGACCGTGCCTCGCGTCACGCTGCGAATGCGCTCGATCAACGCATCGCCCGGCAGGTAGCCCTGATGCAGGTCTGAGGGTATCAGGCCGCGCACACGCGGCGGAAGGGCAGAGAGCAGCCACTTCCGTTCGATCTCCACCGGCAGTGTGCTGGTCGTCCGCCACTCGGCCGCGATGGCGTGCAGTCGTGCAATGAATCCATGGCGTACCTGCGGATCACGCCACGGCGCGAACGCGTCGGACGCCGTGGTCATTCGTGCGTCGAGATCGCGCTGGCTGGCATCGAGCGCGCTGAGGGTCGATGTCGAGAGCGGTGGCGCGTCGGGTTGAATCGTCAGGGCGTCGGTCAGGTGTGCGTGCAACGCCGTCGCTTCACGCAACGCCCCCAGCTGATCCTGCACGTCACGCAGCACCTTCATCATCGCGCGGCCATCGGGCACGCCATCCGCCAACGGTGCGAGCAGGTACCGCGCGGATTTGAGCGCAAGGCGTGCCGCGTGTATCGCCTCCGGTTCGGCGGGATCTGCGATCGCGGCGCACCGACGTGCGACACGCTCGGCGGCATGTTCGAGCGCGTCGGCCGCGACGAAAGCGAACGGCATCGTCTGGCGTGGGCCGTCGAGCCGATGCTGCTCGTGCCAGCTTCCGAGCGACTCGTGCAATGATTTGGAGAGGCGGTGCCAGCGGTGCCGGATCGTCGCCGCGTCATCGACGCCAGTCGCCGCACCGTCCTCGATGAGCGCAAGTCGAGCGAGTGCCTGACGCTGCCGGGCGGTCCGCGAATTCGACACGGCTGCCATCAACTGGAGCTGCACGTCGCGATCACGCGCGGGACCGAGTCGCCGAGCGAGTGATTGTGCGCGACGGGAGAGCTTGTCAGGCACCGTGTCCGCGAGCACGACGCGGTAGGCGTCGAGCGTGACACGCAGCCGGCGGAGCGCGACCCGGAAGTGGTGTCGGCCGGCGACTCCGGCGTCACCGTCGGCCTCGATCTGCGTTTCCGCCGTCTTCGCCTCGAATGCGTACTGCCGGCACAACAGTCGTGCGGCGAGCGGTGCCGGGCTGGTCAGGAGCGTGTCAGCGGGTGGGAGTGGCGGATGGATGCGGGTCGGCATCCGCCGAATATGGCACGTCCGAGCAGGAACACCGACGAACAGAACGGACGGGCCTTGCGCGCCGCCAGCACCGCCATATACTTCCACATCGAAATAATCGACATCGAACAATTGGACGTCGAAACAATGCCAACTCATTACAACGGAACGGAGACGGAGCGCGCGGCGCTTGATGCCTACATCAAGCTCATGCGGGCGGCCTCAGCCATCAACAGTCGACTGATGCCGGTGCTCCACGCCGAATTCGGCGTCACCCCGTCTCAGCTCGGCGTGCTCGAGGTGCTGTCGCATCTCGGACCGATGGCGCATTGCGCGCTGGCGGGCAAGCTGCTCGTCAGCGCAAGCAACCTGACGACGGTGCTCGACAATCTCGAACGTGATGGCCTGGTGCGACGCGATCGTGATCCGTCCGACCGTCGCGTCTCGATCGCGTCATTGACGCCAGCCGGCACCGCACGCCTGGCGTCGTTCTTTCCGCAGCACGTGCAGCGACTGGTGCAGGCCATGGCCGGTCTCGACGCCGACGAACTCGAGCTGTTCGGACGGCTGTGCCGGAAACTCGGTCACGCGGCTGCCGCTTCGCATCCGGGGCGCGTCGTGCACGCGTGAACAGCACGGCCGTCAGCGCACTTCCCTCATGCACCACACCACATTTTCGCAGATACATATCATGAGCACTACGACCAGCACGAACAGCGATGTCCTGACCGTGACCGCCGCCGCCGAGGCGCGTCGCTCGATCCGCAAGTACGAGCCGACGCCGATTCCGCGTGCACACCTGAACGAGATTCTCCGTGTCACAGGGCTCGCGCCATCGCCGTGGAATCTGCAGCCGTGGCGTTTCGTGATCGTCGAGGACGCGGCCACGAAGGCGAAGCTGCAGGAAGCGGCGTACGGCCAGGGTCAGGTTGGTGCGGCACCGGCCGTCATCGTGATGTACTCCGACATGACGGACGCGATCGCCACCGTCGAGGAAACGATCCATCCCGGCATGCGCGGAGCCCAGGGCGAGAAGGCTGCGGCTGACATTCGCGCAACGTTCGCGGGCTTCTCGGACTCCGATCGTTCGGCCTGGGGCAATGCCGAATCGAACATCGCGCTTGGCTATCTGCTGTTGACGGCGCAGGCACATGGCTACAGCACCAGCCCGATGCTCGGCTTCATGCCGGACAAGGTCAAGGAGATTCTGGATCTGCCCGCAGACTCGCGCATTCCTGCGCTCGTCGCGATCGGTGTGGCTGCCGAGGAAGGGTTCCCGCATCATCGCCACACGGTGGAGCGCATCGCGCGCTTCGTGTAAACGTTCGTCGGATGCCGATGGCGACGGGTGTCGCCGTTGCATTCGACGTGCCTGGCGCAGCAGCATGCGCCGCGAGGGTTTCATATGTACCGCACGACAGGACTGCATCATCTCACGGCGATCGCAAGCGATCCGCAGCGCAATCTCGACTTCTATTCCGGCACGCTCGGCCTGCGTTTCGTGAAACAGACCGTGAATTTCGACGATCCGGGCACCTACCATCTGTATTACGGTGATGCGTCGGGGCGGCCGGGAAGCATCCTCACGTTCTTTCCGTGGCCCAACGCACGCCGGGGACGTGTCGGCGCTGGCCAGGTGGCCGAGACGCAGCTCGCGATTCCGACGGGCGCGCTTGCGTTCTGGATTCAACGACTGACCGAACATCAGGTCGCGTTTCACGGTCCGACGCGTCGCTTCGACAGCGAGACGGTGCTCACGTTCACTGATCATGATGGCATGCCGCTGGCGCTCGTCGCAACCGATGCAGCGCAGGCGCAGCCCGGATGGGACGGTGGTGTTGGTGTGAGCGATGCGATGAGTATCCGGGGAATGCACGCGGTCACACTCTGGGTGCACCGCCGGCACGAAACCGCTGCGGTGCTGACCGGGACCCTCGGGTTTCGTGAACTCGCGACCAGTGGTGACGTGGTACGCTACGCGGTCGATGATGCGGCCCCCGGTGCGCTGATCGACGTTCGCGAATTGCCGACAGGTCCGGGCGGTACCGGCGGCGCGGGGACCGTGCATCATGTCGCCTTCCGCGCGGCCGACGATGAGATGGAGTTCGGCATTCGCACGCAGGTCGCGGCAGCCGGCCTGCCGATCACCGAACAGATCGACCGGACGTATTTCCGCTCGATGTACTTTCGCGAGCCGGGCCATGTGTTGTTCGAGCTCGCGACGGACTCGCCCGGTTTTTCGGTCGACGAGCCAGCCGAGCGTCTCGGGGAATCCTTGCAGTTGCCTGTGCAGCACGAACATCTGCGCCCGACGCTGGTCGAGCGCCTCCAGCCACTGCACCGTCCCGGTGCGGAGTTGCACCCGGCATGACCATCGACACGCTTGGCTTCACGCATGTGCACGTGGCACCACCCCTCGGTTCGACCGATCCGCGCACGGTGCTGCTTCTGCATGGCACCGGCGGCAATGAGCGCGATCTGCTTGACCTGGGCGCCGCCGTCGCGCCGGGTCTGCGGCTGATCGGTGTGCGCGGACAGGTCGTCGAAAACGGGATGCCACGATTTTTCCGCCGCTTCGCAGAAGGTGTGTTCGACGAGGCTGACATCATCAGGCGTTCTGCGGAGCTGGCCGCATTCGTTCCGGCCGCTGCCGCCGCGTACGGTTTCGACGCGTCGCAGGTCGTCGCGCTGGGACATTCGAACGGCGCCAACATCGCTGCCTCCCTGATGGTGCTGCACCCTGGTGTTCTGGCGGGCGGTGCATTGATGCGCGCGATGTTCACGCTGGCGCCGGCAACTCCACCGGTGCTGACGGGAACACGCGTCCTGCTCGCCGAAGGGTCGCTCGACCCCATTGTGCCGCGCGCGACGGTGGATCGCCTGGCGTCGCTGCTCACCGATGCCGGCGCCGATGTGACCCTGCATTGGGAGCCGACCGGTCACGGCTTGACGTCAGCCGACGTGGCAGTCGTCACGCGCTGGTTCGCGGCCGCCGGCTGAGGCGAGGTTCCGGTTGGCGAGATACGCCGTCGTGACACACGTATCTCGCCACCGGCCGAGTGGCCGCCATCGGTGGCGTGGACAGATATCTTGAATCGTGCACCTGTCCCTTGCCGTCCTGTCCGTGGCGCTTGCCGCGGTCCTCTCGCTTGCGCCGCACACGTCGGACGCCCCGCCACGCACGCCCGATGCGAAGCGCGGGCTCGCGTTGCTGCAGCACTTCAACGACAGCCTGCCGCGCAATCGCGGCAATGCGTTGCGATGCACGAGTTGTCATCTAGAGGATGGCAGGCGCGGCAGTGCGATGTCGTGGATCGGCGTCACCACACGATTCCCGAAATATCGTGCACGACGCGGGAGCGTCGAGACCCTCGAGCAGCGCGTGAATGAGTGTGTGGCGCGCAGCCTGTCGGGCCGCATGCTGGCCGATGACGGTGCGTCGATGCGTGACATCGTGGCCTATATGGAATCGCTCGGTCGTGCACCGCTCCCCGCGCGGCCCGATACGGTGCGACTGGCGGGCGATACGCTGCGCGGGGCGCTGGCCTACGCGAGCAGCTGTGCACGATGCCATGGGTCGAATGGCGGCGGCGCGCTGGCGCCGGCCGTGTATGGTGCACGCAGCTACTCGATCGGCGCCGGCATGGCGCGACAGCACGTGCTCGCGACATTCCTCCGGTGGAACATGCCGCAGGATCGTCCGGGTTCGCTCGATGCGCAGAAGGCGGCCGATATCGCGGCGTTCGTGCTGCGACAGCCACGCACCGACCATCCCGGCAAGGAGCGCGACTGGCCGAACGGCGACGCTCCGTCCGATGTGGCGTACGCGACCGCGGGTGCACGAACCACCGGCCGGCCGCTTCCTGCAGTGCGCCCGTTGTTGCGGCGCCAGGTCGCACCGGTACCGGCAACTTCGCGATGATGTTCCGCGTTGATTCCATCGAACCAGGCGGACGCTGATGCCACGGACCGACTCACGGGATGATGCAGACGACGAGAGCACACCACCGGGGAAGGTGCGCCTCGACAAGTGGCTCTGGGCCGCCCGCTTCTTCAAGACGCGTGCACTGGCGGCCGAAGCGATCGATGGTGGCAAGGTGTCGGTGAACGACGAGCGACCGAAACGCGCCAAACTCGTGGCTGCGGGTGACGAAGTCAGTGTGCGCATTGGACCGTATCAGCACGTCGTTCGTGTGCGCGACGTGAGCGGGCGTCGCGGCTCGGCAAGCGTCGCGCAGGCGTTGTTCGAGGAAACCGCCGCGAGTATCGCGGCCCGTGGGTTGGTTGCGGCGCAGTACAAGAATGCGGCGATGACGTTCGCATTTCAGGAAGGCAAGCCGAGCAAGAAGGAACGTCGCGCCATCGACCGGGTGCGTCGCCGATGAATGGTGTGTGTCCGTAACATCACGCAGCGCGCTCCAGAGTCGCGTTGAAGTCCCACCCGGGGGCGGCGAAATTCACGGATAGGTTACGGCGCCTTTCTCACAACGACCGCACATGGCATTTGCCCTCAGTCGCTCTGTCAACGAGTTGGTCGCCCGTGCGCTGGGGCTCGAGATCGAGCCGCGGCGCTGGGACCCGGGCTTCATCGGGGCACCCCCGCCCGTGGCCGATGTCGATGCCCTCGCCAGCGCGATCGAGGCGATCGGCAAACAGGGTGAGCTGAGCTATCTGCGACGCACCCTCGGTCGCGCAGAATTCGAGCAACTGGTGTGCGATGGTGCCGTGCCGATCGTGTTGCTGCCGGAGCGCGTCGGTGACGCGTTCGAGGCGCATGTGATCGTGCGCGCGAAAGGACGCAAGATCACCGTGACGTCGGTCACCATGCGCGGCGTCGGTGAGGAAGTCACTGGCTCCCTCGAGTCGGTGTGGCAACGACTTGCCTCTCGCGTGGTGTACGCGCTGATACCGGTGCGGCTGACACCGGTGCTCAGTGCGCGTGGCGACGGCCTGATTCATGACGACCCGCGTGAGCCGCTGACACCCGTGCAGCGGCTCGGCCAGTTGCTGCACTCCGAACGGCGCGACATCGAGTTGATCTACCTGTATGCCGTGCTGGTCGGCCTCTTCGGCCTGACGGTGCCACTCGCGGTGCAGGGCATCACGCAGCTGGTGCAGGGCGGACTGGTGCTGCAGCCGGTGATCCTGCTCATCCTGTTCGCCATCGCCGGCACGCTGGGCACGGGTCTGATCGGACTGCTGCAGGAGTCAGTCGTCGAGACGATCCAGCAGCGCATCTTCGCGCGCCTCGCATTCGAGTTCGCGTATCTCGTGCCGCGGGTGCGCTTCGAGGCGGCGCAGGCGTCGAACCTGCCGCTGCAGATGAATCGCTTCTTCGAAGCCGTGTTGATCCAGAAATCGCTGTCCAAGCTGCTGCTCGACGTACCGACGGCCACGTTGCAGGTGCTCTTCGGCCTCACGCTGCTCTCGTTCTACAATCCGAGTTTCATCGTCTTCGCGCTGGTGCTGATCCTCGGCGTGTACGTGATCTTCCGGCTGACGTACAGTCGTGGACTCGAGACGAGCATCATGGAGTCGAAGTACAAGTACAACGTGCTGGAGTGGTTGCAGGCGATGGCGCGCTCGATTGCCGCGTTCAAGTTCTCGACCCGCTCGACGCTGCCGATCGAGAACATGGATGGCCACGTCGCCAACTACCTGAAGTATCGACGCAAGCACTTCAAGGTGCTCGTCACGCAGTCGCTCAGCCTCATTGTCTTCAAGACGCTGCTGACCGGCGGACTGCTGATCCTCGGTACGACACTGGTCGTGGACCGATCGCTGTCGCTTGGCCAGTTCGTGGCTGCCGAGCTGGTGATCGTCACGGTGCTCGCCGGTGTCGAGAAGCTGATCCGGTCGCTCGCCACGATCTATGACCTGCTGACCTCCGTCGAAAAAGTCGGGCATGTCATGGACCTGCCGGTGGAGGAGATCCGCGGCCTGCAGCTGCCTGAATCGACCGACGGGCTGGCGATCGTGGCGCGCGGACTGTGCTTCACGTATCCGGACCAGACGTCACCGACGTTGTCGGACATCAATCTCGACATCCGGCCCGGCGATCGCATCGCCGTCACCGGCGTCGATGGCAGCGGCCAGACGACGCTGCTGCGCTTGCTCGGTGCGCTGCACGACGAGTTCGAAGGATCGCTGACCTATGACGGCGTCACACTGCGCAGCATCAATCGCGCCGCGTTGCGTGAGCAGATCGGCCAGGTGCTGTCGACCACCGATCTGTTCGACGGTACGATCGAGGAGAACATCAGTGTCGGTCGCCGCTTCGTGGATCGCGCGGCCGTGCTGAAGGCGCTGCGCGACGTGGATGTGGACGACGTGGTGCAGGGCATGCCGAACGGCGTCCAGACCACGATCACGAATGGCGGTGCCAACCTGTCCTCCGCGGTCGCCAGCAAGTTGCTCGTGGCGCAGGGGCTGGTCGGTCAGCCGCGACTGCTGCTGCTCGACGACTTCTTCCAGAATCTCGACGACGAATATCGCACGCGCCTCATCCGGTTGCTCACCGATCGCGCCACCACGCATACGGTGATTGCCGTGTCGCACGATCCGGAGTTTCTCGCGGCGTGTGACCTGATCATCGTGATGGAGGGCGGCCATATCAGGGAGCAGGGAACGTACGCTGAACTGGCCTCGCGACTCGGCCGCGCGTCGGTGCATGGCATGTCCGTGCCGGTGTCCTGACGATGGCGAACACTCCCGTTCCGGTGCGTGATATCCTCGCGGATCACGAACACCTGGAATCCGCCAAGCTGCTCGTCACACCGCAGTCACATCGCCTGTTCTTCCGCATCGTCCTTGGCACGCTCGCAGTTGCGGTGCTGTCGATGTTCCTGCCGTGGCAGCAGTTCATCGAAGGCAAAGGCGAAGTCACGGCATTCGCGCCAAGCGACCGGCCGCAGGTCGTGCCGTCCACGATTGGCGGACGGATCGTCGAATGGTTCGTGCAGGAAGGCCAGGTCGTGACGGCGGGACAGCCCATCCTGCGCATCTCGGAAGTGAAGGACGAGTATCTCGATCCGCGCACGATCGATCGATACAACGAACAGCTGACCGGCAAGTCGGCCGCCGTCGCGTCGAAACGCGACAAGGTGCGCCAGACGGCGACGCAGATCGAGCTGCTCGGGCAGAATCTCCGCCTCAGCGAACAGAAGGCGCGGACGAAGGTCGCGCAGTATGAAGCCGAGGTGCGTGCGGCGATGATCGACTCGACCACGTCGCTCACGCAGCTGCAGCGGCAGCAGACGTTGTACGATCAGGAACTGACGCGCCTCACCGATCTCGAGAACGCACGCGTCAAGTACCAGAACGCGATCGCCAAGCTGCAGGAGAAACGACAGGCACTGCAGGCGGCACAGATCGAGTTGAATGCGGTCGCACTCGACTACGGCGAGAAAATCGCGAAGGCGCGATCGGATCAGGCGGCGACGATGGCGGAGATCGGCGAAGGATCCGCCGACGTGGCGAAGCTGCGGCAGAATGTGCAGAACCTCGAGATCCGCAACGGGTTCTACATCATCCGCGCTCCGCAGAACGGCACCATCATTCGCGCCGCGCGCGCCGGCATCGGCGAACAGCTGAAGGAAGGTGAGACGGTCGTCACGATCATGCCTGCCGCCGCGCAGCAGGCCGTCGCGCTGCTGGTGAAGCCGATGGACGTGCCGCTGCTCAGCAGGGGCCGCAAGGTGCGGCTGCAGTTCGATGGCTGGCCCGCGCTGCAGTTCGCGGGATGGCCGAGCGTCAGCGTCGGAACGTTCGGCGGCACGGTGGCGGTGATCGACCGCACGCCCGGTGCCACAGGTTCGTTTCGTGTGCTGGTCGTACCTGACAGCACCGAGGATCCGTGGCCGAAACAGCTGCGCCTCGGCTCCGGTGTGCTCGGCTGGGCGATGCTCGATCAGGTGCGCGTCGGATTCGAGATCTGGCGCCGCATCAACGGCTTCCCGCCGTCGCTGCGCAATGCGAGCGATGAAGGATTCGGTGGCGGAGCGAAGAGTGCCGAGAGCCAGGGGGAGAAGAAGTGATGCGCAGCCTGGCGCGTGCGATCGCGCTGTGGTGCACATCCGCTTCGATAGTATGCGCACAGGACCCGGCGGCACGTCGCGGCTTGCCGGTGGTGAGCGACAGCGTGCGCATGCTGCCGGGCACACCGCTCACATTCGACACGTTCTTTGCGACGGTGAGTCGGAATCATCCCGTGGTGCGTCAGGCGCGCCTCATCGAAACAGGCGCGGAAGGCGACGTGACGGCGGCGTTCGGCAGCTTCGAACCGAAGGTGGAAGCATCGTGGCAGCAGAAGCGCTTTTCGAGCTCCCCCGCGAGTGCGCAGACACTGTACTACAACTATGCCGATCTCGCCCTCAAGATCCCGACACCATTCGGTGCCGACTTCAAGATGGGCTACGAGCGCGCGTCGGGTCGCTACATCAACCCGCAGAACACCACGCCCGACAACGGTCTTTTCACTGCCGGTTTCTCGATTCCGTTGGGCCAGCGAATCCTGACCGACGAGCGCCGCACGGCGTTGCGAGTCGCACGCGCACTGCGCGACGTCGCTCAGGCGGAACGCGTCGCCATGACGAACAAGCTGCTCTTCTCGGCGGCCAAGTCATACGCCGAGTGGTACTCCTCGGCACTGCAGCTGCAGGTGATGCGCGACGGTGTGCGGCTGGCGGAGGAGCGTTACATCGCCATCACACGTCGGGTCGTCGCAGGCGACGCGGCAGGCATCGACAGCATCGAGGCGGCCGCGGAACTGAATCGTCGACGCGCGCAGGCGCAGGGCGCGGAGCAAGCGTACTTCGCGGCGTCACTGGACGTGACGTCGTACCTGTGGGACGCACGCATCCAGCCGGAAGATCTTCCGGCCAGCACGGTGCCGAGTGATTCCGGACTCGGACGCGTCGTCCTCGACTCGGCGGCGGTGCCGGCGTTGCTGACGCGAGTGTTGTCGCTGCATCCGGACGTGCGCAAGGCGTTGGCCAAGGTGGCGCAGGCGGCGGCCGAGCGCTCACTGGCGCGGCAGGCGATCATCCCCCTTGCCAGTGCCGACCTGTATGCGTTGCGCGGCCGGGATTACGGCTTCGAGGTCGGTGATGCGATTGCGCGCGACGGGAACTTCAAGGGCGCGATCAACGTGACATCGCCGCTGCTGTTCTTCAAGGAACGTGGCAAGTTCCAGAGCACTGATGCGAAGTTCGACCGCGCCGAGCTCGAGGCGCGCGAAACGCGACGCGACGTGGTGCTTCTGGTACGCACGGCGATCAACGACCTGTCCCAGTACGATGCGCAACTCTCGTTGCAGCGGGATGCGGTGCGCCTCTTTCGTATCCTGAGCGCCGGTGAGCGCGCCAGGTTCGATGCGGGCGAAAGCACGTTGTTCCTCGTCAACACGCGTGAGCGTCAGGTGCTGGATGAAGAGCTGAAGTTCGTCGCGCTGCAGGCGAAGTATCTCGCCGCGCGGGCGGCGCTGGCGGTGGCGGCAGGTGCACCGGGGAGATTGCCGGAACTGCGCTGAGTGAAACAAGCGGCGGGGTCGAGCG
>JACMLX010000025.1 GCA_014379355.1 Gemmatimonadaceae bacterium | reverse complement strand
GTACATCAACTCGCCGGGTGGCAGCATCTCGGCTGGTCTGGCGATCTACGACACGATGAACTTCATGTCGGCACCGGTGAACACCATCTGCATGGGCATGGCTGCCAGCATGGGCGCGTTCATGCTCAGCGCCGGTCGCAAGGGCAAGCGCTCGGCCCTGCCCCACAGCCGCATCATGATCCACCAGCCGAGCCAGAATGGCGGTGGCGGCACGGCGTCGGACATCGAGATCCAGGCTCGCGAAATTCTGTATCTGAAGGGCAAGATGAACGAGCTGATGGCGAAACACACCGGCAAGCCGGTCGAAGTCATCGAGCGCGATACGGACCGCGATCGTTTCATGAGTGCGCAGGAAGCGCTGGACTACGGCATCATCGACAACATCGTGACGAGCCGAGCCGAGCTGCCGGTGGACACGAAGCCAGCCGTGATCACCGCCGGCTGATTGCAGTTCTGAGCGTCACGACGCGTGTAAACGGTTGTGGCGCCGATACTTGGGCGGGGCTGCGGCTTGCGAGCTGCGGCCCCGTGCCAACTCCGGTGCATCGGATCCTGCATTGCGATCCCCTGCCCGGCTTGTAGCTTCGAAGGGTGGACGCACTCCCACGCGGGGGGTGCGCTGTGTTTTCTGCCGGGCCTCGAATGTCGCACGACAAGCATCTGCGCTGTTCATTCTGTGGAAAGTCCAAGGACGCCGTCCGGAAATTCATTTCCGGGCCGTCCGTGTACATCTGCAACGAATGCATTGCGCTCTGCAATGAGATCCTGGCAGAGGACGAGGAGCGCGAGGTCGCCGAGGCGATCACGCAGGTCCCCACTCCGCAGGAGATCAAGGACATCCTCGATCAGTACGTGATCGGGCAGGAGCGGGCGAAGAAGGCGCTGTCGGTGGCGGTCTACAACCACTACAAGCGCATCAATCTCGGTGCATCCCGCGATGAGGATGTCGAGCTCGAAAAGTCGAACATCCTGATGATCGGGCCGACCGGCGTGGGCAAGACGCTGCTCGCGCAGACGCTGGCCAAGATCCTCGATGTGCCGTTCACGATCGCCGACGCCACCACGCTGACCGAGGCCGGCTACGTTGGCGAGGATGTGGAGAACATCCTCGTACGGCTGCTGCAGGCCGGCGACTTCAACGTGCAGGAGTGCGAGCGCGGCATCGTCTACATCGACGAGATCGACAAGATCGCGCGCAAGAGCGAGAACCCGAGCATCACGCGTGACGTGAGCGGTGAAGGCGTGCAGCAGGCGCTGCTCAAGATCCTCGAAGGCACGGTCGCCAGCGTTCCGCCGCAGGGTGGGCGCAAGCATCCGCAGCAGGAATACATCCAGATCAACACGAAGGACATCCTGTTCATCTGCGGTGGTGCGTTCGATGGTCTCGAGAAGATCATCGAGGCGCGCGTCGGCAAGCAGCGGATCGGATTCGGTGGTGCCGACAAGGCGCTGCTCGAGCGTACCGCGAAGGAGCCGTTCGCCGATGTCGAGCCGGATGACCTGCTGCGTTTCGGCATCATTCCGGAACTCGTCGGACGACTGCCGGTGGCGGTGCCGCTCGAGTCACTCGACGAGGATTCGCTGGTCCAGATCCTTCGCGAGCCGAAGAACGCGCTCGTGAAGCAATACCAGAAGCTGTTCGCGCTCGAGGAAGTGAAGCTGGACTTCGAGGAGAGTGCGCTCCGTGCCGTGGCCAGCAAGGCGCTCAAGCGCGGCACCGGCGCCCGTGGCCTGCGTGCGATCCTCGAGGAAATCCTGATGGACGTCATGTTCGATCTCCCCAGTCGCGAAGACGTGACGGAAGTGCGCGTCATCGAGAGCTGCGTGACGAGTCGGGCACAGCCGCTGCTCGAGATCTCGCCCGCCCGCCGCAAGAAGGAAGCGTAGCCCTGAGTCCGGTCTTCCGGCGCGATGGGGACAAGATCGAAACGGCGGAGCGGTTACCTGTAGTACCGCTGCGTGACGTGGTGATCTTTCCTCACGTCGTCATGCCCCTGCTGGTCGGCCGCGCCGCCAGCCTCGCTGCCCTCGATACCGCGGCAGCGGACGACTCACTCGTCCTGCTCGTCGCGCAGAAGCGCGCAGACACCGAAGAACCGGGCAGCACCGATCTGTATCGCGTCGGTGTGCTCGCGCGCATCCTGCAGATCTCGCGGCTGCAGAACGGGACGACGCGTGTGCTGGTGGAATCACTCGCGCGTGCGAAAGTCACACGCTACGCGATCGCGGGGTCGCACCTGAAGGCGAACGTGCAGCCGTTTCCGCTCGACGCCACGCCGCTCAGCGAGGACGAGGAGCGGCAGACGCGGCGCGCCGTGTCCACGTTCGAGGAATACGTCGCATTGCATCGACGGTTGCCCGACGAAGTGGTGCGCCTGATCGGCGCCGCGGAAACGCCGGAGCAGCAGGCGTGCCTGATGGCCGCACACCTGAGCGTGAAACTCGAGGTCCGCCAGCGCCTGCTCGAGTCACAGACGCTTGGCGTGTTGTTCGACCAGCTCAGCATGACGCTCGCCGGCGAAGTGGAATTGCTGCGCCTCGAGCGCAAGATCGAGGATGACGTGCGGGGCGCGCTGTTCCAGAATCAGCGCGAGTTCTACCTGCAGGAGCAGCTGCGCGCGATTCATCGCGAGCTGGGCAACGAGGATGGCGATGACGTGGCGGAGCTCGAAGTGCAGCTGATCGCCGCCAAGTTGCCGGACCCGGTCCTCACGCGCGCACGTCGCGAAATCCGCAAGCTGCGCCGCATGGCGCCGCTCAGTCCCGAGGCGACGGTCAGCCGGACGTTCCTCGACTGGGTACTCACGCTGCCGTGGCACAAGCGTACCGAGGACTCGCTCGACGTCAAACGCGCGAAGGAAGTCCTGGACGAGGATCACTACGGGCTCGAGGATGTGAAGGACCGCATTCTCGACTACATCGCCGTGCTGAAGCAGGTCGGGAAGATGGACGGCCCGATTCTCTGCCTGGTCGGCCCGCCGGGTGTCGGCAAGACGTCGCTGGCGCGCTCGATCGCGGGTGCGCTCGGTCGCAAGTTCGTGCGCATGTCGCTTGGCGGCGTGCGTGATGAAGCGGAGATTCGCGGACATCGTCGCACGTACATCGGCGCGATGCCGGGACGGATCATTCAAGCGATGCGGCGCGCGGAATCGGTGAATCCGGTGATCCTGCTGGATGAAGTCGACAAGCTCGGCGCAGACTGGCGTGGTGACCCGTCCGCTGCACTGCTGGAAGTGCTCGATCCGGAACAGAATACGGCGTTCAACGATCACTACCTCGAGATCGACTACGATCTCAGCCAGGTGCTCTTCATCACGACGGCGAATTCCCTGAGTGGAATTCCCGAGCCCCTGCGTGATCGCATGGAGATCATCCGGCTGACGGGATATCTCGATCAGGAGAAGCTCGCGATCGCCAGGCAGTACCTCGTGCCGCGTACGCTCAAAGCCGTCGGGATCGATGCGAAGGACGTGAAGTGGGAAGCCGACGCGTTGCGCACGATCTGTCGCGGATGGACGCGTGAAGCGGGTGTGCGCGACTTCGAGCGGCGCCTGTCGCGTGTCGCACGCAAGCTGGCGCGCCAGCGTGCCGAGGCCGCGCCATCGAAGAAAGGGCCGGCGCCGCTGGTCGTGCGTACCGCCGAGCTGACGGCATTGCTCGGCGCGATGCAGTTCGATCCCGATGATACGTCGCTCGACGACAAGGTCGGCGTGGCCACCGGTCTGGCGTACACCACCGTGGGTGGCGAGACGCTCGAGATCGAAGTCAGCGTGGTGGACGGACGCGGCCGGTTGCAGCTCACCGGCACACTCGGCGATGTGATGAAGGAGTCGGCGTCGGCGGCGCTCAGTTATGCGCGGCAGCGCGCCATACATCTGGGCATCGCGCCCGATTTCTACAAGACGAAGGACATTCACATCCACATTCCCGCCGGTGCGACACCGAAGGACGGTCCGAGCGCCGGTATCGCGATCGCGACCGCCGTCGTGAGTGCGCTGACCGGCACGCCCGTGCGCGGTGACGTGGCGATGACGGGCGAGATCACGCTGCGCGGTCGCGTGCTGCCGATCGGCGGTGTGAAGGAAAAGGCAGTCGGTGCACATCGCGCCGGCATCAGCCACGTGCTGCTGCCCAAGGGCAATGTGCGTGATCTCGACGACGTGCCGCAGGAAGTGCGCGATGCGATCACCTTCCACAGCGTGGGCAGCATGGACGAAGTGCTGGCGCTCGGGCTTCGGACGCCGAGTATCCCGCATGCGGTCGTGACGTCGACCTCCGGAGGCCCGCTTTCCGTGCCGACCACTGCGGTGCCCGCGCGTCGTGAGCGTGGCACTCGCCGCGCACCGGTTCATCCCCACTGAGATCGTGTGACCGACGCTGAAGTACCGAAGTCGCCGCCTGCTGCCACGACGCCCGACCCGCTGGTGATCCGTTCGCTCGAGTTCGACGGACCGATGGCGACGGTGGACGGGTGGCGCCCGGAGCCGCGCCTCCCCGAGATCGCATTCGCCGGCCGTTCGAACGTGGGCAAGAGTTCGCTGCTCAACGCGCTCGTGCGTCGCAAGGCGTTCGCGCGCGTGAGCCGCACACCCGGGCGCACACGCGAGATCAATTTCTTCCGCGTCAACGAGCAGTTCATGCTGGTCGACCTGCCTGGCTACGGGTACGCGAAGATCAGCAAGGAGCGGAAGCTGGCGTGGCGTCCGCTGATCGCGAGCTACATGCGCAACAGCCCGTACCTGCGCGGTGTGGTGCAACTGCTGGACGTGCGGCATGATCCGACGGAAGACGATCGCGTCATGCTCGACTTCCTCGCCGAACTCGGCGTGCCGACGCTGCTCGCGCTGACGAAAGTCGACAAACTCGGTCGCGTCGCGCGCGCCGTGCGCATCACCGACCTCTGCGCCGCGTACGGCGTGGACGAAGACCAGGTGATCCCGTTCAGCGCACACGAGAACATCGGCCGCGACGAACTCGCGGAGGCACTGACGCAGTTGTTGAATGCCGGCCCGTGGCGGGAGGAGCCGGAGTACGTGCCGCGTGCCGACGGCGAGCTCGCGCCGCGAGCCATTGCAATCGAGGCCGAGCTCGAGGAAAACGAAGACTGAGCTCTTCGACGCGCGAGAGATCTTGAACTGCGTTTGAGAGGATAGGTCCAGAGGCCGGGGAGTGCGTCGCTTGCAACGCGCCGTGCTTTCCTGACGATCGCTGACTTTTTGGGTGAGGAGCGCACCGAGCTCACGGAGTGCTCGCGTCGCCACGCTCTGCCCATCGCGCGCCGATGAATTTTTGGGAACAGCAGTTCCACCATGCAGTCAGCGACGCTGCGCGCTGCGAGGAACGTTGCGACCGGAGCACTCAGTGAGCTCCGTGCGCTCCCACACAAAAATGTCAGCGCTCATTCGCACGGCGAGGAACGTTGCAACCGGAGCACTCAGTGAGCTCCGTGCGCTCCACACCACAAGAAGTCCGCGGTGATACGCATGAAACGGAGGCTCGCAAGACACGCACTCCCTGGCCTCCCAGCTCTATCCACCCAACTCGGTTAAATCGAAACGCGCAAAACGTCTTCGACTGCGCCCGCATCAGAACCGTTGCGCAGGAGATGCTGGATGTGTGACATGGCTTCGCGCTCGCGCGGCCAGGCGCAGCGATCCATTGCGCTGGTGATGGGAAGCCACTCGAAGGCGTCGTGTTCTTCGGCGAGGATCGGGTCGATGCCGGGTGGCACCATGGCACAGAAGACGACCGTCAGGCTCAGCACGCCCTGATGATGCAGGTAGAAGCCGCCGAGTGTGATGTTGTAGAGTCGCTCGGCTGTGAACCCGGTTTCCTCGCGAAGCTCGCGCAGCGCAGAGACCTCCGGACGCTCGCCTGTCTCGATCTTGCCATGCACGATCTCCCACGCGCCGGTACAGCGCATCCCGGCGGCGCGACGCAGCAGCAGAATCTCGAGTCCGTCGTCTCCGAAACGTGCGACGACGAGATCGATGATGCTGACGCGCAGCGCGATCGATGCGTCGCCGCTCACCAGGTCCGTCACAACACCCGCCAGAAGTCACGCGTGACATCGACCGAGAACATCCAGCGCCCATCGCGCAGGCCGCGGGCGACGTCGAGGCGCAGCAGATCGAACAATCCGATGCCGGCCATTCCCACGGCGGGATGGAAGCCGCGCTTCGCGACGCGCGTCGACACCGTGCGCGCGTCGGTCCATGCGACGACCGCATACGGCGCCAGCGTGATGCTGCCGGGCACACGACCGTAGCGACCAAGCGGGATCGACGGTCCCGGTACCGGATGCTGCCACTCAACACGCTGCGAGACGCCCGCGCGACCACGGATCGACGCGTAGCCGACGCCCGGCAGCGTCACCGGGCCGCCGAACCACGTTTCGTACTGCACCGGCACGCGCTTGCCGGTCACGGCCGACGTGCCGCCGGCGATCGTGCGCAGCACCAGTCGATCGCGCCCGATCGGCCGCTGCACATCGACATCGAGCGCCACATGACCGAATGTCGCCGCCGTCGCCGCGGAGTGCACGATGTCGAGCGCACTGGTGACGCTCACTTCCGTGCCGAAGACACTCAGCGCGGTCGCACGCCGCGCCAGGACGGTCACGCGGTTCTGACGATCAGCGAGCACGAACGGCGTCGGTTCGTACTCACCGCTGGCCGGCGTCGCGTTGACCGGTGCAGACGAATGCCGCTCGATCGCACCTTCGATGGCGAAACGCCAGCGTCGTTCGAACACGGGAGCGAAATCGGCACGCAGTACCACCTGACGGCGCTGGAATGGGCTCGTCCAGTCGGAGCCGAACTCCTGTGACGCGATCGAATTGCGTGCCAGCGACACCTCCGGCACAGTGCCGATCTCACCGAGCTGCCGTTCCGCACGCACGGACAGGCCGGCCCCCGATGCCGATTCCCACGCAAGGACCGCGGTACCGCGCACCCGTTCATCGGCCAGCGCATACCGCGCCGTCGCACCGATGCGCACACCGCCGCCGATACGCTGCGTCAGGCCGGCGCCGAGTGCCAGGCCTTCGACGCGGTTGACGCGCATGAAGTCCGACATCCCACGTGCCTGCAACGCCGTGCCACGCACCCGCCGCAACGCCTGCGCGCGCACCAGTTCACGCGCCTGTTCCTGCACCGCGCGCACGTCGTTGTCCGTGACCGTGCGCACATCAGGCGGCAGGCCATCCAGGAGCGCGCCTTCGAACGTGAACTCCGCCTTCCTGTCCGCCGGCGCCTCCACGATCTCAGGGCCGGCGAACAGGCTTTCCGGCAGTCCGGTATTCACATCGTAGTTGCGAATCTCCCACCGTCCGCGGATGATGCCGCGGAACGGGAACTCGAGCCACGTGCCGCTGCGCTGAATCTCGATCTGCTGCCGGCGTGGCAGCCAGTATCGATCCTCGATCAGGCCATTCTCGAGAATCACCGACACATCCTCGAGCGACTTGTCCTTGAGCGCGACCCGCGTGAACGAGAACGCCATGCGCACCACCTGCGCCGTGGAGCGTTCGACGAAGACCGCGCCGACTGCGCGCGGCTGCCGAGCGTCCTTCGGCCGGATACTCAGCTGGAACACGGAGATCGTGCGATCGGCGAGCTTGATCGTGAGCGAGTCACCGACGCGGAAGTCGTACTGCTGCATCCCGCTCGGTGAGAGTGGGTGTGGCACGTCCATCACTTCGTCGCCGTCACCGAGGCGGATGATGTCGGGGAAGTTGTTCTGGATGATGCCCAGATGGTCGCGGTGATAGCTGATGTCCGTCGGCAGCAGGAGTGTGTCGCGCCGACCGAGGATGCGCTGCTTGCTCTGATCGGGCGCGCGCCAGAAGATCTCGAGCCCGAGTTCATCGGCCTTGACCACCTTGGGCGGTTCGGTCAGGCCCTCACCGGACTGCGCGAGGAATGTCACGAAGCCGCGCGCACGCGCGCTGTAGTCCTTGAGGGTCGTATCCGCGAGCTGCGCCGACCGCCTGGCGGTGGCCCGCTGCGCCAGATCGAGCGCACGTGCATCATTCCATTCTGCGGTCTGGCCGAGTACGGTGGTGGGGTGGAGCGTGATGAGTAGCAGCAGTGCCGTCAGCGGCACGATGCTGACGCAATTCATGACTCGTCGCATTTTTGCAATCTCTCCCGTGCCACCGGTCTCCGGCACCCACGTTTCTCTGCCCCTGCCCTTCCCGCGTGTCACTGGTCACGTCGTACACCGCGTTTCGCGCCATGGCCGCCCCCGGACGTCTGGTGCCGGTCTGGCATGACTGCCTGCTGGACGTGGATACACCGGTGTCCGCCTTCGCGAAACTGCGTCGCGGGCCGTTTGCGTTTCTGCTCGAGTCGGCGCCCGCCGGCAGCGAGACCTGGGCGCGCTACACCTTCCTCGGCACGGAACCGCGCGCCGCGTGGCGCCTCCGCGATGGCACCGTGGATCGCTGGACGCCGGATGCAGGCTGGCACGGCGCCCATCCGGTGGCGGATCCGTTCGACTCATTGCGCGCCGAAGTGTCGCAATACGAGCCGGTGGTGGTACCCGAGCTGGGCGACTTCTGGGCGGGTGCCGTCGGCTTCTTCAGTTACGACGTGGTGCGCCATATCGAGCACTTGCCGATCCACACTCCGCGCGGCACGGCGACACCGGATGCCCTCTTCGTGTCGACGCGCACGTTGGTGGTGATGGACAATCTCAAGTCACAGGCGCGCGTGGTGACGGCGGTGCCGATCGACCGCGATGACGAAACGACGCTGCGTGCGCAGTACGATGCGGCCGTCGCCGAGGTCCGCGATACGATCGCGCGTCTGCAGGCGCCGACGACCCTCCCGTCCCTGTCACTCGATGATGCGGCGCCGATCGCGGAAGGACGCTCGAACTTCACGCGTGACGCATTCAATGCGGCGGTGGCGCGCATCAAGGAGTACATCGTCGCCGGTGATTGTTTCCAGTGCCTCATCGCGCGACGCATCACGGTGCCGCACGACTTCGATGGCCTGACCCTCTATCGTGCACTGCGAGCGCTCAATCCCTCACCATACATGTACCATCTGGTGCTCGATGGCATGGAACTGGTGGGCAGTTCGCCCGAGGTGCTGGTGCGACTTGCCGGCGGCACCGTGACCGTGCGCCCGATTGCCGGCACGAGGCGACGTGGCGCCACGCCAGCCGATGATGCGCGGTTGACCGAGGAGCTGCAGAACGACGAGAAGGAGCGCGCCGAACATGTGATGCTGGTGGACCTCGGACGCAACGACGTCGGCCGGCTGGCGGCCTTCGGTTCCGTGAAAGTGACGGAGTTCATGATCGTCGAGCGGTACTCGCACGTGCTGCACCTGGTGAGCGAAGTGATCGGCGATGTCGGCACCGACACCTCGGCGCTCGATGTCGTGCGCGCCACGTTTCCGGCGGGTACGATGACCGGTGCGCCGAAGGTGCGCGCGATGCAGATCATCGACGAACTGGAGCCGGATCGGCGCGGGCCGTACGCCGGTGCGGTCGGCTATCTCGCCGCCGGGGATCGTCGCATGGATCTCGCGATCACCATCCGCACCTGCATCATCGCTGGCGGCGAGGCGAGTGTGCAGGTGGGCGCCGGCATCGTGCACGATTCGATCCCGGCGCACGAATGGCTCGAGACGGAGAACAAGGCACGTGCCATGCTCACCGCGATCGGGCGGGTGCGTCAGGGATGATCAACTTGAATGATGCCGTGTCGCCGTTCGCCGGCTCACCGATCGCAACGCCCGGCGGCCTGATTCCCGATGGCATGTACCCCTCGGGTTACACCGAGAAGATGATCCGTGACGGCATCGTCGTCTCACACGGCAGCACGATGCGGTACTTCGACGAGATGCTGATGGAGCATCGCACGATTTATCAGTGGGCGGCGGCGCATCCCGAGTCACGCACGATGCAGGGACGCCATGTGGCGTACGCAGCGCCGCTGCCTGGCGTGGATGCCACGGTCGTGGTGCGACACAGCCATCACGGCGGCATGCTGTCGCGGCTGACGCGTGATGTGTTTCGCGAGCCGCGTGCGCCACACGAATTGCGTGTTGCATGGACGCTGCGACATGTCGGCATCCCGACGCCGCGTGTGCTCGGCTTTGCGCTCTATCCCACGCTGCACGGCAAGCTCTGGCGCGCCGACGTCGTGACACGAGAAATCACCGACGGTGTGGACCTCGCCAGGGTGCTCAGCAGCGACGGCGACCTGTACGACCATCGCAAGAGCATCGAGGCCGTGATCACGCTGCTGCGCCAGCTCGCGCGCACGTGGGCGTTTCATCCCGACCTGAACGTGAAGAACGTGCTCATCGCGCCGAACGATCTCGGTGAACCGATGGCATACGTGCTCGATGTCGACACGCTGCGCTTCGCCGAGAAGAACGCCGAGTGGATGAATGTCGCGAGATTGCTGCGCTCGGCGCGCAAGTGGCTGAACGCCGACGGCAATCCCGGTTTCGCCGCACTCATCGAGCGACTCGGAGGGTGACGGTGACCGCAAGCGTGTCACAGTCGAGCGCGACGGTGCGCGCTTCGCTCGATCGGGTGTGCATCGTGATGATGAGTGCGGTGGGCGACGCGGTGCATGTGCTGCCGGTGCTGACCGCGCTCAAGCGACATCGCCCGTCAGCCAACGTCACATGGATCCTGCAACCAGGACCGGCGACACTCGTGCGCGGGCACCCCGACATCAGCGAGATCCTGCTGTTCGAGCGGGGCAACGGGTGGAGAGCGTACAACGATCTGCGTCGTCAGCTGGCGCCGCGGAAGTTCGATGTCGTGCTCGCGCTGCAGGTGTACCTGAAGGCCGGCATGATCACACGCATGGTGCGGTCGCCGGTCAAGCTCGGCTTCGACATGGCGCGCGCACGTGACCTGAACTGGGTGTTCACGAATGCCCAGGTGCCCGCGCACCCGATGCAGCATGTGCAGGACCAGTATTTCGAGTTCCTCGACGCCCTTGGCGTGCCGCACGGGGCGCCGGTGTGGAATCTGGGCCCGTGGCCGCACGAACTCGGCCAGCAGCGTGAACGGCTGCGCGTCTTCGAACGCCCGATCGCACCGATCGTCGTGGCCACCAGCAAGGCGCAGAAGGACTGGCTCCCTGAACGGTGGGCCGCGGTGTGCGACGCGCTCTATGGTGACTTCGGCTTGCAACCGGTGCTCGTCGGCGGTCGTTCGATTCGAGAGCTCGCCGCCGAACGCATCATCATGCAGCAGGCGAAAGTGCCGGTCGTGAGTGCACTGGGCAGCGGGTTGCGCGGTCTCGTGCAGCTGCTCGACGGTGCGGCCGTCGTGCTCAGTCCCGACACCGGACCATTGCACATCACCGTGGCCCTCGATCGTCCGGTGGTGAGCCTGATCGGCTACTCCAATCCGAAGCGCGTCGGGCCATACGCCAGGTTCCACGACCTGATGATCGATGCCTATGGAGAGCCCGGCGAGGACTATCCGATCAGCATGGACAACCGGCTGAACCGCCTGCCGCGCATCACGGTCGACGACGTGCTGGGCCGTGTGCAGCTCTGGAAGTCATCCTACGCATCGCGCTATGGCGAGCGCAGCCCGGGCGCGGCAGCGGCGCTCAGCGGGTGACATCTCTTTGACTGCTTTCTGACGATAGGCCGGAGAGTGCAACGCACTCACGGCTACTCTCATCGCGCGGCATCGTGAACGGCTTTGGGAGTGGAGCGCACGGAGGGCGCGGAGTGCGTCGGTTGCAACGATCCTCGTCGTGCGCGAGATCGCAGACTTTTTGGTGGGACTGCGGTTCCCAAAGGAACATTGGCGCGCGATGGGCAGACCGTCGCGACGCGCACACTCCGTGAACTCCGCGCGCTCCTCACCCAATGCGGTAGCGACGGTCCGCGACGAAAGAAATCACGAACGCGACGCACTCTCCGACCTCCCACCTATCCTCCAGCGTCGTTCACGACAGCGACGCGACCGCCTTGAGCAGCGCCGGCTCTGCCGCAGGGGGTTCCGGATGCAACGCCTCGAGGTGCTTGACGAGCAGCTGGGCCACGAGATAATCGCGCACGGGTTTGCGATCGGAGGGGATCACGTACCACGGTGCCGCCAGGGTGTTGCAGCGGCGCATGATGTCGTGATAGGCCTTCGTGAATCGTGACCAGACGGCACGGTCCCGCAGGTCACTGGCCTGCACCTTCCACTGCCGGCTGCGATCCGACGCACGGTCGCGGAAACGTTCGAGCTGTTCGTCCTTGCTGATGTGAATGAACAGTTTCACGACATGTACACCCGATGCCGCGGCGTCCGCCTCGAACTCGTTGATGCGATCGTACCGCGTCTTCCACACCGTCGGCGGTAGCGTGCGATGCACGCGTGGAATCAGGATGTCCTCGTAGTGCGAGCGATTCCACACCGCGACCTGTCCGAACGCCGGCAACTCCCGATGATGACGCCAGAGGAAATCATGCGCTGCGTCCTCGGGTGTCGGCACGCCGAAGCTGGCGGCGTGCAGTCCCTGCGGGTGCAGCGCGCTGAACACCTTGCGAATCAGGCCGTCCTTGCCGGAAGCGTCGCGCCCCTGCAGCACGAGCAGCAGCGCGTGTTTGTGCTCCGCGTAGAGCATGCCTTGGAGCGATGACGCTCTCGCGAGCAGTGCCCGGGTCGCATCGGGCAACTCGTCGGCACCAGGCACCCAGCGCGGTGGGGCCGCGTCGCGATCCTGCAGCGCTGTCGCGACGCCTGCGCGCAGCGGCTTCAGCGGGTCATGCATACGCGAGCGGTCCGAACTGGTATGAGACACCCAGCCGTGCGGCGAGCCGCACCACGGTCACGAGGGACAGGCCCATGACCGCGAAATAGTCGCCCTCGATGTGTTCGACGATCGTCGCGCCGTATCCCTGAATGCCGTACGCACCCGCCTTGTCCATCGGTTCTCCGGTCTGCACGTAGCGCGCGATCGTATCGTCGTCGAGCGTCCGGAATCGTACCTGGACACGCACCACTTCGGCGTGCACCCGGTCGCCGATCGCGACCGCCATCGCCGTGCACACCTCATGCGTGCGACCACTGAGGCGGCCGAGCATCGCGCGTGCATCGCCCGCGTCGGTCGGCTTGCCGAGTATGGCACCGTCGATGACCACGATCGTATCGGCCGCAATGACGAGTGCGTCCGGATTGCGCGTCGCGATGACCTGCGCCTTCGCCGATGCGAGTCGCTCGGTATGCGGAATCGGCGCCTCATCCGGCCACGGCGTCTCGTCGATGTCGGCGGGGTGCACCTCGTGCACGATGCCGACGAGCGTCAGCAGTTCACGCCGGCGTGGCGATTGCGAAGCGAGTATCACGCGCATCAGGTCAGCATTCGAGTTGGAGTGTGACGGGTCCGTCGTTGATCAGCTCCACCTGCATCATGGCGCCGAACTCACCGGTTTCGACGTGGAGCTGGCGTTCGCGCAGCAGCGTGATGAAACGTTCGTAGAGCGGAATCGCAATCTCCGGCCGCGCTGCATCGATGAAACTCGGCCGACGCCCCTTCGTGGCGTCACCGTACAGCGTGAACTGGCTCACGACCAGCACGTCACCGCCGACATCGGCGAGGGCCAGGTTCATCTTGTCATCGGCGTCGGCAAACAGGCGCAGTCCGGCCACCTTGTCGGCCATCCAGACCAGTTGCGCATCATCGTCGCCGTGTGTCAGGCCGACCAGCAGCAGAAAGCCACGTTCGATGCGGCCGGTGATCCGGTCACCGACGCGGACCTCGGCACGCATCACCCGCTGCAGAATCACTCTCATGGTGGATCAATGTTGACTGGCCGCGCTCCACAGACCAGACTCCCGAGACCCACATCCCCAGTCGCCGCGCGAGGTGAGGTCTGCCTGCCAGCTGGCGACGTCGCAGTAGACGCGCGGAGAGCACCGTCGTGAGAGTTCTGGTCATCGATGTCGGCGGGACCCATATCAAGGTGGCCGGTTCGTGGGATCGGATCACACATCGGATCCCCTCCGGACCTACGATGACCGCCGCCGACATGGTGCGGGCCGTGCTCGAGCTGACGAAAGGGTGGGATTTCGAGGCGATCTCGCTCGGGTACCCGGGACCAGTGAAGGACAATCGTCCGTTCCGCGAGCCGATCAACATCGCCGGAGGGTGGACGACCTTCGATTTCCAGAAGGCGTTCGGCAAGCCGGTGAAAGTCATCAACGACGCCGCCATGCAGGCCCTCGGCAGCTACGCGGGCGGCCGCATGCTTTTTCTCGGGCTTGGCACCGGCCTCGGCACATCGATCGTCGATCACTGGCGCGTGGAACCGCTCGAGGTCGCGCATCTGCCGTATCGCAAGGGCAAGAGCTACGAGGACTACATCGGCGATGCCGGACTCGCGAAGCTCGGTGACGAGCGCTGGGAAAAGCACGTGCACAAGATCTGCGACCTGCTGCGCGCGGCGCTGCTCTGCGATGGCATCGTGCTTGGTGGCGGCAACGCCCGCAAGCTCGTCAACCTGCCGGACGCCGCAACGCGTGGATCGAACGAAAATGCGATCCAGGGCGGCGTGCGACTGTGGGAGCGTGTCGCCGAGTCGACGCCACCGGAGTTCGTCGATTCGAAGACCGCATCCGAGACGATCGTGCTCGAAGGGGAACGCCGCATCGGCCAGCGCCGCGCCGTGGATCGCGCCGCCGCCTTGCTCGAAACGCTGGAAACACCGATTCCCGTCACGCCCGCCAGGACAGCCGTGGTCAAGAAGCGCGCCACCACCAGACGCACCACATGACACACACGATCGTGCGGCGCACACTGCTCGTCGTCTCGTGCGTCGTGACGACACTCGGGGCGCAGTCACCTGCCCATCGTGCGGAAGAGCGGGCCGTGCTGGCGGAGTTGGTGAACATCAATTCGTCGAGTGGCACACTCGGTGTTCAACGCATCGGGCGTGCGGTTGCGGCGCGGTTGCGCACCGCGGGTTTTTCGGCCGCCGACGTGCAGCTGCTCGGACCCTCGCCAACACTCACCGCCGTCGTCGCTCGGTATCGCGGCAAGTCCACGGGTAGGAAGCCAGTGCTGCTCATGGCGCACATGGACGTCGTGACGGCGCTGCCGAGTGACTGGACACGACCGCCGTTCACCTTCGGCGAGAGCGATGGCTGGTACTACGGCCGAGGCGTGGAAGACAACAAGGCGGGCCTGGCGGCGATCGTCTCGACATTCGTGCGCTGGAAGCGGGCGGGCTGGATACCGGACCGTGATCTCATCGCCGTGCTGACTGCGGATGAAGAGACGGATGGCAATTCCATTCGCTGGCTGCTGAAGAATCATCGCGCCCTGTTCGATGTTGAGTATGCGCTGAACACCGACGCCGGCGGCGTGTCGATGGAGGGTGGCAAGGCGGTCGGCGTCTCGCTGCAGGCCAGCGAAAAGGTGTATGCCGACTTCACGCTCGAGTCGCTGAATCCTGGTGGGCACAGTTCAGTGCCGCGCGCCGACAATGCGATCTACGAGCTCGCCGCCGGTTTGTCGAAGCTCGGGGGGTTCCAGTTTCCCGTGCGACTCAACGAAGTGTCGACGGCCTTCTTCCGTGAAGGCGCCGCATCGCAGACATCGGAGCTTGGCGCGCTGATGCGCACCGTCGCGGGCGGACAGACCGACTCGGCCACCGTCGCGAAGCTCGGTGCGGTGAACGCGTACTTCAATTCCGTGCTGCGGACGACGTGCGTCGCGACCCGCCTCGCGGGCGGCCACGCCGACAACGCGCTTCCACAGCGCGCGACGGCGCTCGTGAACTGCCGCATGCTGCCCGATGATCCCGTCGACTCGGTGATGGCCGTGCTGCAGCGTGTCGTGGGCGCGAAGGTCAAGGTCAGTCGCACACGCGAGGTCGTACCCAGCCCACCGTCGCCGCTGCGGGCCGATGTCGTCGCGGCGATGACCGGCATCTCGAAGTCGTTGTTCGATGGTGCGCCGGTCGTGCCCGAAATGTCGACCGGCGCCACCGACGGCTTGTTCACGCGCAACGCCGGAATTCCGACCTACGGTGTCAGCGGCCTCGCGTTCGACCAGAATGAGCCGTCGCGTGCACACGGTCGTGACGAGCGCATCGGTGTCAAGAGTTTTCACGCATCGGTGGCGGCGTGGGAACAGCTGGTGCAGAAGCTTGCGGGTCCGGCAAGTCTGGTGCCCTGAGCACATCGCTGCGCGCCGCACCCGCCGAGGAGTGATGCGGTGACGAGCCTCGACGGCGCACTCGCATATCGGCGCCTCCGTGCACAGCACCTGATCGGCGCTGCGCACGACTCGCCTGCAGAGACAGTGCGATGGATGGGGGCGTTGCAGGCGCAGGATTACGCGCAGGCGCTGTGGGCGATCGGCGCGCGGACGGCATCGGCCACCCTCGCATGTGTCGAGCAGGCGATCAGCGCACGACAGATCGTGCGCACGTGGCCGATGCGCGGCACGATTCATTTCGTGCCGGCGCGGGACGCCGCGTGGATGGGGGCGCTGTGTACGCCACGCAGCATCGCCGCCGCCGCATTACGTCAGGAACAACTGGAGCTCGACGACCGGATTCTCGGCCGCTGCGGCGAGATACTGCGGCGGGAACTCGCTGGCGCGGGACCGATGTCACGTCCCGAGCTTCTCCGTCGCATCGAGGCACACGGCGTTCCTGTCGGCGCACAGCGCGGCTATCACATCCTCGTGCATCACGCGCAGCGCGGATTGGTCGTGCTCGGGCCGATGATCGACAAGCAGCAGAGCTATGTGTTGCTCGATGAGTGGATCACGGATCCCGTACAGTTGTCGCGCAGCGATGCGCTCCAGGAGCTCGCACTGCGCTACTTCCGCAGCCATGGTCCAGCGACCGTGCACGATTTCGCGAACTGGAGCAATCTGGCGATGGCCGACGCACGGGCCGGGCTGGAGGCCGCAGGCGGATCGCTGGCGCTCGAGGTGCGCGATGGCGTTCGCTACTGGATGGATCCGTCGCACTCGGATGTCGAGGCATCACACTCGGTCGCGGTGCAACTCCTGCCGGGCTTCGATGAATACCTGCTGGGCTACAAGGACCGCAGCGCGGTGATCTCGGTCGCGAATGCGGCGCGCATCGTGCCTGGCGCGAATGGTGTCTTCAAACCGATGATCGTCGAATCTGGGCAGATCACCGGCACGTGGTCGCGTACGACCAAGGCGCGCGGGATCGAACTGACGTTGACATTCTTCACCCGCAGGCGGCGGGCAAAGCGCGACATCGCGGCCGCATGCGCGAAATATCTGG
Organism: Gemmatimonadaceae bacterium; assembly: GCA_014379355.1. Classification (GTDB taxonomy): domain Bacteria; phylum Gemmatimonadota; class Gemmatimonadetes; order Gemmatimonadales; family Gemmatimonadaceae; genus JACMLX01. The sequence goes on along the minus strand of JACMLX010000025.1, from coordinate 36,885 downwards.
CCTTTGCGGGCCAACCACTGCTGAAACTCACGTGCGCGTAAGCTCGTGCCGACGACTTCTGGTCACGCAACTCGAACCCGTATCGTTTGCCCATGCGCGATTACAGATCCGAAAAAGCCGCTGAGTCCTACACGCTCGTTCCCACCGCCATCGGCACATGCGGCCTGGCGTGGAACGACATCGGCCTCACGCGGCTTCAGCTGCCCGAAGCCCGTGCAGCCGATACGGAGGTACGCCTCCGACGACGCGGCGCCTTGCCATCGCCGGCTGCACCGCGCGACGACATCGCCGCCTGCATCGATCGACTGATCGCGTACTTCGACGGCCAGCGCGTGGACTTCATCGATGTACCGATCGACGCGTCCGCGCTGGGCACGTTCGACGCCGATATCTACCGTGCACTGCGTGGCATCGGCTGGGGCCGCACCACCAGCTACGGCGCGCTGGCGGCGTCCGTCGGCGCACCGGACGCGGCGCGCGCGGTCGGTGTGGCGATGTCACGCAACGCGTGGCCGATCATCGTCCCGTGCCATCGCGTGCTGGCTGCACACGGTGCGATGGGCGGATTCTCGGCGTACGGCGGCACCATGACGAAGCAGATGTTGCTGACGCTCGAAGGCAACGGTCTCGACATGCTGCCGTTGTTTGCGCCGGAACAGTGAGTGTGGCGAGAGACCGGGATCGAGCGCTACCCGGCGCCAACGGCAACGTTGCTGCCACTCCGACGCGGTGGCCGCGTCGTGCTGCCCGCACCCGTTTCCGCCGGCCCTGACGCCAGTCGCGCGTGCAATTCGCCACTGCTCAGCGGGTGCGCGAACAGATATCCCTGCGCGTATTCGCAGCCCATGCCCAGCAGCCGCTCGCTCTGCTCCACATGCTCGACACCTTCCGCCACCATGCGCATGCCAAGCGTCTGGCCAAGCGCCACGATCATGCGCGCGACGGCCGCACCCTGCGCACCGCCCGCCACATGATCGACGAAACTCTTGTCGATCTTGAGGATGTCGATCGGGAACTGCTGCAGATACCGCAACGACGAATATTCGGTGCCGAAGTCGTCGACCGCGAGCCGCACGCCCAGCGCCTTCAGTGCATGCAGCACGCTGAGTGCCGCACGCGTGTCGCGCATCAGCACACTCTCGGTGATTTCGAGTGTCAGGCGATCCGCCGCCAGTCCGGAGAGCGCCAGCACCTCGCGCACCTGCGTCAGCAGTGCTGGGTGCAGGAGCTGGCGCCACGACACGTTGACACTGATGCCAAGCGGACGCCCGTCAGCGCCGAGTGGCCAGCGAACCGCGGTGTGACATGCGACGTCGAGCGCCCACTGTCCGAGTTCGAGGATCGTGCCGCTGGCTTCGGCCAGTGGAATGAATCGCGCCGGACTGATCGGACCGCGTTCAGGATGTGTCCAGCGGAGCAGCGCTTCGGCGCCGACGATCCGGCCATTCGAGAGCTCCACGATCGGCTGATACGCGAGCGTCAGCTCACCACGTTCGAGTGCGAAGCCGATGCCGCGTTCGAGCTCCAGTCGCTCCTCCGCCTCGGCAGCACTCGCCGGATCGAAGACGGCGTGCCGGCCCTTGCCTTCGTGCTTGGCACGGTACATCGCGGCGTCGGCGTTGCGAATCAGATCCGAGGCCGACGACGTCGGCTCCGCGAACGCGATCCCGACGCTGACACCCACGCGCGCCTCGCGTGGGTGGAGCGTATCGCCCACCTGAATCGGCGCGCGGAGCGCAGCCGTGATGCGCTCGGCCACCACGTACGCATCGGCTGACGACACCATGTTCTCGAGCAGCACGGCGAATTCATCGCCACCGAACCGGGCCACCGTATCCGAGCCGCGCGTCGCATTCAGCAACCGGCCCGCCACCACCCTGAGCAGCTGATCGCCGGTATGATGCCCGAACGAATCGTTGACCAGCTTGAAGTTGTCCAGGTCGAGAAAGAGGACCGCGACGCGCGGATTGTCGATCGCATTGTCGGGCCCTGTCGTCAGGACGTCCTGCATGCGCGACAGGCGCAGCAGCGCGCCGTGCGCACGATTCTCGAACAGCATGCGATTGCCAAGGCCGGTGAGCGAGTCGTGCAGGGCCTTCTTGCTCAGCTCCACCTCGAGCCGGCGCCGCTGCTGGAAGCGCCACAACCAATGCAGCGTCGCCAGAGCGATGATCGTGGCCAGCAGGCGAAACCACCAGGTGGCCCAGAACGGTGGTGTGATCGTCAGCACCAGCGTCGCATCCCGCGTCGTCCACACTCCGCCACCGGCGCTGGCGCGCACGCGGAAGACATACTCGCCCGGCGCCAGGTTCGTGTACGACGCGATATGCTGCTCGCCGACGAACTGCCAGTCCGTATCGAAGCCGTCGAGACGGTAGGCGTACTGCGTGCGTTCCGGGGCGCTGAAATCGAGCGCCGCGAATTCGAACCCGATGACTTCCTGAGCGTGCGACAGGCGCAGCTCGGTCGTGCGCCACAAGACCTGCCGCAGCGACGAGGACGGTGTGCCTGGTGTGACGGAGCGATTGAAGAGCAGCAGATCGGTGAGCGTCACCGTCGGCAGCGGCGGATCATCACGGAGCAGCTCCGGCCGGATGATGTTGAAGCCCTGATTGCCACCGAAGTAGAGTGTGCCATCGCGCGCGCGAAACGCGGAGCGCATCAGGAATTCATTGCCCTGCAGACCATCCAGCCGACTGAGTGTGCGCGTCGCGCGCGTGACGGGATCGAGTCGCGTGATACCGCGACCGGTGCTGATCCACAGCGCGCCATGGGCATCGGTCGTGATGCCTTCGACGTTTGCGCTGGCAAGTCCCTCGGCGACACCGAAATGGGTGCGCGTTCCAGTCGCGACGTCGAGCCGATCGAGCCCCTCCTCGCCGCCGACCCACAATATGCCGGGCTCCGATTCACACAGCGCGCGCACCTGATTGCTGGCGATGCCGATGGTCGGTGTCGCACCCTGCAGCACGTGGGTCATCCCACCCGTCGTCGGGTCCACCAATACCAGACCGCCGCTGCGCAGCGCGATGGCGAACTTGCCGTTGGACAGCTCGCGCAGCTGCAGAACGGACGAAGCGTCGAAACCGGCGGGTGCGACGCGGATGCGCATCGAGAAGCGGCCCGTGCGCGGATCGCGACGCGCAATCGTGCCGTCATCGGTGCCGATCCAGAGCTCACCGTGGCGCGTCAGCAGGACCTCGTACAGGTGATCATCGGGGATGTCGCTGTTCGCTCGCGTCTGTGTGGTGACGCGTCTGGTGCGCGGGTCGAAATGCGCCAGTCCTCCGCCCCACGTGGCAAACCAGAGTGTCCCGTCAGGATCGGGAGTCACGGCCAGCACCGCATCGACCGGAAGCGCCGAATTGCGCGTGGTCATGCGATCGAAGCGCGCCGTCCGCGGATCGAAGCGATTGACCCCGCCACCGTCCGTCGCAATCCAGACCTGACCGGCGTCGTCTTCGGCGAAACCGGGTACCGCACCATAGCTCAACGTCGCCGGATTGCCGTTCACGGGCTGGAACAGCTGAATCGCCTCGCTGTTGCGCATCGCGATGTCGATGCCACCGGAGAATGTGCCGACCCAGAGCAGCCCGCTCGCGTCCTGCGCCAGCGACCAGATGGAGTTGGAGCGGATGCTCAGCGGGTCGTTTTCATCGAAGCGGTGATGCGTGATGGAGTCGGTCGCGAAATCGAGAAAATCGACGCCGGCATTCTCCACACCAATCCACATCCCACGCGCTGAGCGATCCACGAGCAGTCGTGTGATGCGATTGCCGGCGAGCGACCCGCGCACGGTACGCTGTTGTCGAAAGCGTGCTTGCCTGCCCGTGCGCGCATCGATGCGTACGACGCCATCATCCATCGTCGCCACCCACAAGCGTCCGCGGACATCTTCGACGATGTCACGGATGTACTGTGTCGGCATGCCCTTCACGGCGCTGCCCACCGCGATCAGTCCGGTGCGTGTGCCGACCCACAGCTGCTGCTCGTGATCCTCGAACAGCGCCGTCACATGCGGACGTTCGGGCGCCGTCGTTCCGGACGTCACCGGCACCGCACGCCCGGCGCCAGTCTGGCGATCGATCGCAAACAGTCCGACGCTGGTGCCGACGAGCAGCCGCCCGAAGTGATCTTCGAGCACGCTCGTGACGACGGGGGGAGCCGAGACTTGTGATGCGACATCGCCAACGTGCGACGCGGGCCGCGCGGCACTGCGCGTGATGACTCGTGCCGAGTGCGTGACGAAACCATCGACATTCGGATCGTAGCGACTCAGGCCGGCAGCCGTCACCACCCACAAGGTGCCGCCCTTGTCCTCGTACAATCGGTCCACCATGCCCATCGGCAGCGCATGAGGAGCGCGGCCAGTCGCGTAGTTGCGGAAGTGATGGCCGTCGTAGCGACTCACACCTCGCGACGTGCCCACCCACATGAAGCCACGTCGATCCTGCAGCAGGTCGCTGACGAGGGAACTCGGCAGTCCATCATCGATGCTGAGGTGACGGAATTGTATGCGCTGCGCGATCACCGACGTCGCCATCAGCAGCGCCGCCAGCGCGCACAAACTCGCGGGCACGAGCGTGCGAACGACGGCGCCGATCGACGTGCACGACGGCCAACAGGTCGTTCGGGCGGGCAACGGTCGCAGCATCCGATTGAGTGTCGGATGCGGAACGCCGGATCTTGTGGGCGGGCCGAGCACCGAGCGGTTCCAATGCCCGGAAGCAAGACAGGGATGCCGGCGCGAGGCCGGCATCCCTGTCTTGCTTAGGCCTTTCACACTTCAATCACTCGACCGTCACACTCTTCGCGAGGTTCCGCGGCTGATCCACATTGCAGCCGCGCTTGACCGCGATGTAGTACGCCAGCAGCTGCAGCGGTACGCTGGCGAGGATCGGTGTCAGCATGTCCATCGTCTCGGGGATCCGGAACTCGTAGTCGAGCAGGCCCTCGAGCGACTCTTCGTCGCGCGTCGTGATGGCCACCACCGTGCCCTTTCGCGCCTTCACTTCCTGCACGTTGCTCACGACCTTGTCGAACACGGCGTCGTGCGGCGCGATGAACACCACCGGCATCATCTCATCGATCAGCGCGATCGGCCCGTGCTTCATTTCCGCCGCCGGATACCCCTCGGCGTGGATGTAACTGATTTCCTTGAGCTTCAGTGCGCCCTCGAGGGCACTCGGGAAGTTGTAGCCGCGACCCAGGTACAGAAAATTCTGCGCGCGCTTGAATTCCTCGGCGACCGCTTCGACATCCGCCGCCCGCTCCAGGATCTGCTCGATCTGCTTCGGCAGTGCCGACAATGCGGCGATGACCTGGCGACCCTGCAGGATGCTCATGGTGCGCAGGCGACCGAGCTTGAGCGCCAGCAGCGTCAGCGCCGTCACCTGGCTGGTGAAGGCCTTCGTGCTCGCGACGCCGATTTCAGGGCCGGCGTGCAGATAGATACCGCCATCGGCTTCGCGGGCGATCGTCGAACCGACGACGTTCACGAGGCCGAGGGTCTTGGCACCGCGCGACTTCGCTTCGCGCAGGGCGGCGAGCGTATCGGCCGTCTCGCCCGACTGCGAGATCACGATGCACAACGTGCGATCCGAGACGATCGGATTCTTGTAGCGGAACTCGGACGCGTATTCGACTTCCACTGGAATCCGTGCGAATTCCTCCAGCAGCTGTTCGCCGATCAGCGCCGAGTGCCAGGATGTGCCACAGGCGGTGATGATGATGTTGTCGATCCTGAGCAGCTGCTCGTCCGTCAGGTTCAAGCCGCCGAGCTTCGCGGTGCCTTCTTCCTGCAGCATGCGGCCACGCATCGTGTTCTCGACCGTCACCGGCTGCTCGAAGATCTCCTTGAGCATGAAGTGCGCGTACCCACCGCGTTCGATCTGGTCGAGATCCCAGTCGATCTGCGTGATGACCTTGGTCACGGTGCTCTGCGAATGGTCGATCACACGGAAACCTGAGCGCGTGAGCACGGCCACGTCGCCGTCTTCCAGGTAGACGACGTCACGCGTGTGCGCGAGGATCGCCGACACGTCGCTGGCCACGAACCACTCGTCCTTGCCGACACCGATCAGCAGTGGGCTGCCCTTGCGCGCCGCCACGATCTTGTCCTTGTCGCGACTCGAGATGACGGCGATGCCATAGGTGCCCTCGACACGCTTGAGTGCCTGCACCACGGCGTCCTCGAGGCTGCCGTGGAACAGTTCCTCGATCAGGTGCGAGAGCACTTCGGTGTCCGTATCGGACGCGAACACATGTCCGCGCGCCTCGAGCGACTTCTTGAGCGATGACGAATTCTCGATGATGCCGTTGTGCACGACCGCGATCGTCTTCGCTTCATCCATGTGCGGATGCGCATTCTTCTCGGTCGGCGGCCCGTGGGTCGCCCAGCGGGTGTGTGCGATACCGACGGACCCGTGCGTGGGACGGTCGGCGATCGCCTGCTCCAGCTTCGCGATCTTGCCGGCCGCGCGACGCATCTCGACACCATTGCCGTTCATCGTCGCGACCCCCGCGGAGTCGTAGCCTCGGTATTCGAGGCGACGCAGCCCTTCGAGCAACAACGGGGTCGATTCCCTGTTTCCGACGTACCCGACGATTCCGCACATGAGTTCAATCCTTCCCGAAAAACTTTAAGTCCAGCGCTCAGCGCGCAGAGGCGCGCACGAGCTCGTCCAGCGGTTCGCGCGACTGCGCCACCAGGGCTTCCGCCCCGGCGAGTGTCGGCGCTTCAGCGATCACCCGCACGATCGGCTCCGTACCCGAGGGCCGGACGTGCACCCAGCGATCAGGCCACGACAGCCGCAAACCGTCCTGCATGTCGACGACGGCATCAGGAAAGGCGGAGCGGAGCGCCGCGTACACCTCCCCGAGGGGCGCGTCCGGGCGATCCAGCTTGTCCTTCACAATCTCGTACTGCGGTGCCGCCGCCTTGAGCTGCGACGGCGTCATGCCCGTCTCACATAGCAATTGCAGCACCAGCGCGGCGCCCGCGGGTGCGTCGCGCCCGAGATGGAGGTCCGGCAGGATCACACCACCGTTGCCTTCGCCACCGATGACCGCGTGTTCGGCCTCCATAGCGGACACGACGTTGGCCTCGCCGACCGGCGCTCGCACACACCGCTGACCGGCTGCGATCGCAGCGTCCTCGACCACGCGACTGGTCGACAGATTCGTGACCACGACACCCGGCGCCTTTCGCAAAACGAGGGCTGCGGCGAAGGCGAGCGTATAATCTTCGCCGATCGCGTTGCCGAGCTCGTCCACGATCGCAAGCCGGTCCACATCGGGGTCCACGGCAAGGCCGATGTCCGCACCCGTGTTCCGGACCAGCGTGCTGAGGTCGCCAAGATTTTCGGGAATCGGCTCCGGCGCGTGCGGGAATCGGCCATCGCTCTCGGTGTGAATCGCGCTCACCTCGCAGCCCAACGCCTCGAGCAGCTGACGCATGATCGGCCAGCCGGCGCCGCGCACGCAATCCAGCGCCACCTTCAGCTTGCGGGCACGGAGCGCCGAGACATCCACGTACCTGAGCGCGAGGATGAGCTCCAGGTGTCGAGCGATCGCGTCGGGATCATACGTCGTCGAACCGAGCGCGTCCCACTTCGCGCGCGCGAAACCCGCATCCGTCGCGGCGCGGAACTCGAGGCTGTCGGCCTGGTCGAGAAAGAGGCCCGATGACCCGATGAACTTGAGGGCGTTCCACTCCACGGGGTTGTGGCTGGCCGTGATCGCAAGCCCGCCAGCCGCGTGATGGTACTCCACCGCCAGCTGGACGCTGGGCGTCGGCACCACCCCGATATCGATCACCTCGCAGCCCACCGACTCGAGCGCCGACAGCACCACGCGATGGAAGAGTGGCCCTGACACCCGGCTGTCGCGGCCGACGACGATCGGGCGTCCGGGCGTTCGGCCGCTGGCCCATGCGCCGAACCCGGCGGCATAGGTGGCGACCACTTCCGGGGTCAGTCCTGCACCGACCCGGCCACGGACACCGGAGACGGACACCATCAAACCTTCAAAGGACGACATTGAGCTCACAGGTGGGTGAATCCTGACTCCCGCGACGATCTCCCGCTGCAACCGATACCGATGGACGACATCGATCAGCACCAGCCCGCGACGAACATCCGTTTCTGCACGCTCGACGCGTCTCAGGACGCCCGTGTCCTGTGACGCGTCACGGTACGCTAGTGTAGTGTCGCCGAAGTTCCTTGGCCACAGGCGAGCGATGGATTTCGGCCCCAGCCAAGGCGCAACCCGCAGCGATACCAGCGGTATCGCGAGGAGTTGCAACGCGGGCTGGGGGCGAAAGACACGCTCGACTGCCAAGAGACTTCGGCGACACTACACTTAGGTTCCGCGCCGGTATCCGGATATTGCCGCTGAAACTTCGCAGAGAACCGACGCATGAGCAATCCACTGAACGTGCTTCCGCTTGCCATGGCTGCGCACGGTGGGTCACTCGACGACACAGCAGCGACACAATTAGTGTCAGCTGGACTCACATTGCTCCAGCGCTCGGCACCGCTCGCGCGCGCGCTGTACGGCAGGCGGGCAGCACTCCTGCTTCCGACGAGTCCCGCGTTCCTGGTCGCGCTCGCAGCCAGTGACGGACGCGGTGCCGTGCTGCTCAATCCACTCGCCTCGGCGGATGAACTCGCGTACCAGCTGAACGATGCGAATGTCGGGGCGGTGTTCACGCTGGCGGCACTCGCTGATCATCTGCCGTCCGCGGTACCGAAGGTGTTGCTCGACGACGCACCGCAGCACGCGGCGGTCCTCGTCGACGGTGCCGTGAGCACGATCGACACCGGCTCACACTTCGGCCTCGACCTGGCAGGCGAGGTGGACGACGACGGCAGCGACGACGAAGCGGCCGTCGTCTATACATCGGCGATGGAAGGCAGCGCGCTCGGCGCACTGCTCACGCACCACAACCTGCTTGCCAATGCACGCGCCACGATCGAGGCGGCGGGTATCACGGCGAACGACCACGTCCTGGCGGTGCTCCCGTACAGTCATCTGTTCGGCATGACCGTGACGCTGACCGCGCCGATGCTCGCAGGCGCTCGCGTGACGACGATGGCGCGTTTCAATCCGATGAAGGCCGTGGATGCGCTGGTGGAGGGTGGTGTGACGATGTTCGTCGGTGTGCCGGCGGTATTCATCGGCATGCTGACGGCGATCGAGCGACGCGGGGGCACGATCGACGTGCCGGCGCTGCGCGTGTGCATCTGTGGTGGTGCGGCACTGCCGGTGTGGGTGCAGCGGAAATGGGAAACGGCGACCGGTTGCGCGCTGCGGCAGGGGTACGGGCTCACCGAAGCCGGGCCCGTCGCACTGTTCAATCGAGTCGACCTGCCCAACCGGCACGGCACACTCGGCGTTGCGTATCCGGGCGCCGAGGTGACGATTCGCGACAACGTGACCAACGCCGAGCTGCCGGTCGGTGCAAGCGGGGAGATCTGCGTGCGCGGGCCGTTCGTCGGGCCCGGCTACGTGTCGGGAAATGAGCGCGGCCTGCCGCGGATGGACGGCTGGCTGCACACGGGTGACCGCGGCAACATCGACGCCGATGGCTACGTCACGTTCGAGGGCCTGATCAAGTCGATGTTCACGCGCAACGGTTTCAACATCTATCCCGCGGAACTGATTCGGGTGATCGGGGCGATGCCGGGGGTCTCACGCGTCGAAGTCACGGGCGTGCCGGAACCGACGAAGGAACACGAGATCGACGTCACGGTGCACGGCGCGGTGGACGAAGCCGCCGTGAAGGCCTGGTGTGAAGCGCGATTGTCGTCGTACAAGCAACCGAATCGCATCACGATCGTGGCGTGACCGCGCTCAACCCGGCCCGTCGGTCCGTGGCAGGATCGTCACCTCACCGCTCTCGATCGCGGAGAGAAAGGCGGTCACACAGTCCGCATCGAACTGCGTCCCCGCGCAGCGCTTCAATTCCTTGAGCGCCTCCGGCAGCATCTTCCCGCCGTCATCGCGATAGCGCCGTCCGCTCGTCATCGCATCGAAGCTGTCCGCCACCGAGACGATACGTGCCTCGAGCGGAATGTCCTCGCCCATCAGGCCATCGGGCAGCCCGGCCCCATCCATGCGCTCATGATGCGAGCGCACGATGTTGAGCAATTCGGGCTGATCGATCACCATTGCGGACAGGATGCGCCACCCGACGGTCATGTGCGTCATGACGTGCGCGTACTCCTCGGGAGTCAGGCGCGCCGGCTTGGTGAGGATCTCCTCGCGCACCCCGATCTTGCCGATGTCGTGCAGGCGCCCGCCGAGCGTGACGGCGCGAACGACGTTGGCAGGCAGGTCGAGCCGTTTGGCGATTGCGGTGGCGTATTGACTCACCCGGACGCTGTGACCATGCGTGTAGGGATCCTTCGCTTCGAGTGCCTCGGCCAGCGCCTGCACGCCACCGAGGAACTGCTGTTCGATGCGACGCGCCTGCGCCTGCACCTTCTGCTCGAGCCGGGTCTGGTATTCGCGGTTCTCGAGCACGAGACGGCGCCGCTCGAGCACCGAGGTGATGCGGGCACGGACTTCCTCGAGATGGAACGGCTTGGTGAGATAGTCGAGTGCGCCGACCGACAGGCAACTGACCGCGGTCTGCACGTCACCATTGCCGCTGATCATCATGACGGCCGCATCCGGCCATCGCGAACGCAGCTCACGCAGCAGCGAGAAGCCATCCATCTTCGGCATCTCGATGTCGGTGAGGATCAGCGTCGATGGTTGGGCTTCCATCCGGGCGATCGCCTCGAAGCCATTGCTGGCCTCGTCCACGATGAAGCCATCGGCGCGCATCACGCGTACCAGGATCTGCCGGAGGCGCGGTTCGTCGTCCACGACGAGGCACCGCGGAACGGCAGTGGTGGCGAAGGGATCGAGTCCGGCGGTGACCGACAACTGCTGCGCCATCGTGGCGCTCATGCGGCGTCCCACGGACCGTCGTGCGACGCGCCTGCGCCACCATTACGATTCCGGTCACCACTTTCCCGACCCTGATGACTCGCATCTTCGAAACCGACCTGCGCGACGGTCCGTCCACGCGCGCGATTCATGCCGGACAGCGTCCGGACGCGGTCAGCGGCGCGATCATGACGCCCCTGTATCTCACGAGCACGTACGTCCATGAAGAGTTTGGCGTGCATCGCGGCTACGAGTACGCTCGGGGAAAGAATCCGACCCGCGAAGCGCTCGAACGGAACGTCGCCGCGCTTGAAGGCGCGACGCACGGCTTCGCGTTCGGGAGTGGCATGGGGTGCCTCACCAGCATCATGATGCTGTTCAAGGCCGGCGACCACATCATCGTCGGCGAGAATGTGTACGGCGGCACGTATCGACTGTTCGACAAGCTGCTGCGCCAGTTCGGCCTCACCTTCACGTACGTCGACACCCGCGATCCGCAGCGCATCGCCGACGCGCTGACGCCGACCACCCGCGCGGTGATGCTGGAAACGCCGACGAACCCGCTCATGCGGCTCACCGATCTCGCGGCGGCCGTCGAGATCGCGAAGCGCGCCGGTGCGCTGACCATCGTCGACAACACCTTCGCCACGCCGATCTTCCAGCGTCCGCTGGAACTTGGCGCCGACATCGTCTGGCATTCCAGCACGAAGTACCTCAACGGACATAGCGACATGATCGGCGGCATCGCGGTCACCTCGGACGAGGACATCGCGACGCGCCTGCAGTTCATCCTGAATGCGGCCGGCGCCGTACCGGGACCGTTCGACGCCTGGCTCTGCCTGCGCGGCACCAAGACGCTCGCCATCCGCATGAAGGCGCACGATGCCAACGGGCGCCGCATCGGACACTGGCTTGCCGGCAGGCTGGATCACGAGCGGGTGCTCTACGTGGGCCTCGAGTCGCACCCGCAACACGCGCTCGCGGCGCGCCAGATGTCGGGATTCGGCGGCATGATTTCCATCGAGCTCGGCACCCGGGAGCGGGTCAAGACGATGCTCGACCGAGTGCGCCTGTTCAGCCTCGCCGAGTCCCTCGGAGGGGTCGAAAGTCTGATCAGTCATCCGGCCAGCATGACGCATGCGTCGGTCGAGGTGGATCGGCGGGCAACGTTGGGCATCACGGAAGGACTGGTCCGGTTGTCCGTCGGCGTCGAGGACGCGGACGACCTGCTGGGTGACCTGGAGCAGGCGCTCCACGGGTTGTAGCCCGCGGCGCCGCGACTGACACTCGACGGGGCCCCGGCCCGTAGGGTCGATGACCCGCCGAGTGGCTGACGCCCGCATCGTGGTGTTCCGTGCTCCCCGGAGTGTCGGAGCGAAGGCGGCCAGGCTTCAGTGGCAGTCAGGTTATTTGCTGCCAATAGTTCGACATCCCGAGCGACGAGGATCGCCATGACTGTGAGTCCACTGCCCCAGATCGCCTCCACGGCCTGGGAGCATCCCGCCGATCGTGCCGCGCTGAACACACTGCGCTCGCTGCCCGGCTTCGACGAAATCATCCGCAAGATTGCCGGCTTCTTCGGGGAGCGCGGGCTCCGGCACCTGTTCCTCGCGAACGCGGTGCGCACCGGCCCGACGCAGCATCCGCGACTGCACGCGATGGTGCGCGAAGTCTGTGAGACGCTCGATGTGCGCGAAGTGCCCGATCTGTACGTCACGCTGACCCCGTTCGTGAATGCCGGCGCGATCGGCTTCGATCGGCCGTTCATCGTGATCAACACGGGCTCGCTGGCCGCCCTCTCCGAGGACGAGCAGCGGTTCGTTCTGGCACATGAAGTCGGTCACATCGCCAGCGGCCACATGACGTACCGCACGATCGCCGTGATCGTGAGCAACATCGGCTTCAGCGCCTTGCCGTTCCTGGCCGGGCTGGCGCTGATGCCGTTTCAGCTCGCGCTGCTGGAATGGAGCCGCAAGGCGGAGCTGAGCTGCGACCGTGCCGCGTTGCTGGCGGTGCAGGATCCGACGCTGGCCATGCGGAGCTTCTTCATCCTTGCCGGCGGTTCGACGCAGCCGGGCGAAGGTGATCTCGATGCGTTCCTCAAGCAGGCCGCCGAGTATGAAAGCGAGGGCAGCGCGTGGGACTCGCTGCTGAAGGCGATCAACACGGCGTTGCGCGAGCATCCGTTCAATACGGTGCGGGCAGCCGAGCTGCAGCGCTGGATTGCCTCCGGGGCGTATGCGCGCATTCTCTCCGGCGAGTATCCGCGTCGCGATGGCACCGGTCCGCAGACGACGTACACCGACGATGTGCGGGGCGCGGCGGATTATTACGGGCAGCAGGCGCGCGAGGCGTTCGAGAAGGTGGGCGACTCGTTCTCCCGCGCGGCCGACGCGTTCCGTCGCAAGTCGGGCGGCTGATCGCAGCGTAGCACCGGTGGCTGCATGGCGCGTCTACATTGTGCGCCATGAAGCTTCTGATCGTCGGCGGCGGTGGCCGCGAACATGCGCTGGCGTGGCGCTTCCGACTTGAACATCCTGACGTGACGTTGATCGCGGCACCGGGCAACCCGGGTATGGCGACGATTGCCACGTGTGTCCCCGTCGGTGCCGCCGACATCCCGGGGTTGCTTTCGCTCGCGCAGAGTGAAGCCGTGGATGCCGTGATCGTCGGCCCGGAAGCGCCACTGGCTGCGGGACTCGCCGATCAGTGCATCGCGCGTGGAATTCCGGTGTTCGGCCCGACGACAGCCGCCGCACAACTCGAAACGTCGAAGGCGTTCGCCAAGGCGCTGATGACCGACGCCGGTGTCCCGACCGGCCGCGCGTCGCTGCACACCACGGTTGCGTCCGCGAAAGCGGCAGCGCGCGACTTCGGCGCACCGGTCGTCATCAAGGCATCCGGACTGGCGGCCGGCAAGGGTGTCGTCGTCGCGATGACGATGAACGAGGCGGATGCCGCCATCATGTCGATGCTCGACGACAACATTTTCGGCGACGCCGGTGCGGAAGTGCTGGTCGAGGAATTCATGACCGGCGAAGAACTGTCGCTGTTCGTGCTGACCGATGGCGAGACCGCGGTGCCGTTGCCAGCCGCACAGGATCACAAGCGCGTCGGTGAAGGTGACTCGGGACCGAACACCGGCGGCATGGGCGCGTACTGCCCGGCGGATGCGGGTGATCCATCGTTCACCTGGCGGGATCGAACGCTGCCTGCCGGCGTGCAACACGTGCTCGACATCATCGTCGAGCCGACGCTGCGGGCAATGCGCGAGCGTGGCGTGCCCTTCAAGGGTTTGCTGTACTGCGGGGTCATGCTCACGCCGACCGGTCCGCGCGTGGTGGAGTTCAATTGCCGTTTCGGCGATCCGGAAACACAAGCGGTGCTGCCGGTGATCACGGCCGATGGTCAACTCACACGCGTCATGCTGCAGATCGCGCGTGGAGAGCGGATCGACCCCGTGCAGGTCTTCGATCCGGGTGACATTTTCGCAGTCGCCACCGTCGTCGCGGCGGCGGGTTATCCACTCGCGCCACGCACGGGCGACGTGATCACGCTGCCCACCTTCGACAGCAACGACGAGTTCCTCTTCCACGCGGGCACGACCCCGCGTGATGGCGCCCTCGTGACGAGCGGTGGTCGCGTCTTCACGGCCACCGCAATCGGCGCGACGCTCGCAGTCGCACAGCAGTGGTCGCGTCACCTGGCGTCCGAGGTAAAATTCACGGGCGCGTTCTTCCGTCGCGATATCGCCTGGCGCGCACTCGCCCGCGGTGCCTGAACTCCCCGAAACCGAGACCATCGCGCGCGACCTGCACCAGATGCTCGCCGGTGCGCGCATCAGGAACGCCACCGTGTTGCGCGCCGACGTGCTTCGGACCGTCACTGCAGCGGAATTCGAGCACCGATTGCGCAGCGTCACCATCACGCGCGCATGGCGTCGCGCCAAACTCGTCATCCTCGATCTCGACTCGGGCGATGCGATCGTCGTGCAGCCGCGGTTCACGGGCGCGATGCTGGTCGAAGTCACACCCGAGGACATTTCCGACCGCGATCGCCTCTACATCACTCTTACCGTCACGCTCGACGACGGTCGGTTGGTGCACTATCGCGACATCCGGCGACTCGGCACCGTCGCGCTCCTCGACAGGGACCAGCTGTCAGCTGTGTTGGCACCCCTCGGTCCCGAGCCGCTTGACCCAGCCCTCACCGCCGAGCGATTTTCGGTTTCTCTTCGGAACTCGCGGCAGGCCATCAAGAAGGTGCTCATGGATCAGCAGGTGCTGGCTGGCGTCGGCAACATCTACGCGAACGAATCGCTGTGGATGGCACGGATCGATCCGTCTCGCGCCGCAGGATCGCTGAGCGACTCGGAGGCCGGCGCGCTGCTGATCGCGATGCGCGACGTACTCAGCGCGTCGATCGCGGTGCGCGGCACCAGTTTCCGCGACTATGTGGATGCGAGTGGCGGCCGCGGGGGGTTCGTGCCGTTTCTGCAGGTGTATGGACGCGGTGGTCTGCCATGTGCGCGCTGCGCCACGCCGCTGGTGGACACCAGTGCCATCGATGGTCGCACGACCGTGTTCTGCTGGAGATGCCAGGCATGACGCCGCAGATCGCCGAGCAGCGCGACCTGTTCGCCCTCTTCGGCGTGGCGCCATTGCGTGGGCGCAGCGATGAGCGCCTGAGCGTGGAGCGCGCCGTCACGCTCGCGGAACTGGAAGCGGCGAAAGCGGCAGCGGGTTCGGTGTTGCCGACAGCGGAGATGAGCCTCTGCGTCGATGTGCTGCTCGACGATACGACTGACGGGGCCGCGGCCACGCGCAAGCGAAAGGGCAAGCGCAAACCGGTCACCGATCTCGAGGCGCTGCGCGAACTGGTGAAGGTCGGCACGCAGGACCGGCCGGGCACATATCGCTTTCTTGGCAGCGAAGGCGAAGTGCTGTACGTCGGCAAGTCGAAGCAGTTGCGCACGCGGCTGCTGAGCTATTTCCGCGCCGAGTGGCCGCACGACAAGGGCGCGCGCATCCTCTGGCGCGCGGCACGGATCGAGTGGGAATACCAGCCGAGTGAATTCGCGGCACTGCTCCGCGAACTGCGACTGATCAAGCAGCTGCGGCCGCGTTACAACTGGATGATGAAGCGCGACGCGCGGCACTACTGTTTCGTGAAACTGACGCCCGGCGTGGCGCCCAAGCTGACTGTCACACGTGATGCCTCCGGCGATGAACGCGGCGTGTACTTCGGACCGTACCTGAGCGCCGGGCGTGTCGGTGAGGCATTGCGTGAGCTGAGTGATGTGCTGGGGCTGCGCGATTGCGCGAACGATGTGCGGATGCACTTTCGCGATCAGGAGGAACTGCCGGTGCTGGCCATGCCGCGCACTCCCGGCTGCATCCGCCACGAAATCGGCAAGTGCCTCGGCCCGTGTGTCGCGGCCGTCACGGAGCGCGTGTACACCGCGCAGCTGGCACTCGCGCGAGCCTTCCTCGACGGCACGAGTGACGGACCGCTCGAAGCGCTGACCGCGCGCATGCAGGCGCACAGCGACGCGCTCGAATTCGAGCGCGCAGCGCAGTCGCGTGACAAGCTGCAACGTCTCGAACTGTTGCGTCTCCAGCTCGAGAAGCTGCGCTTCGCGGTCGAAACGCTGACGTTCGCATATCCGGTGACAGGGCATGGCAACGAGACGCGCGTCTATCTCGTCAAGCGCGGCACGGTGCGCGCCGACCTGAAGCTGCCGGTCTCGCGGCGGGAGCAACTCGAGTTTGCGGAGTGGAGCCGACGTATCTTCCACGCGCCCGAACGACCGACACGCCAGGTTCCGACACACGAGATCGACGAATTGCTGCTGCTTTCGAGCTGGTTCCAGCGGAATCCCGGTGAGTTCTCTCGCACCCTCGCTCCCGAGCAGGCCGTGCGCGAGTTCGGCGCATGATTTTTCGCGCTCTGCCGGGGTGGCTGATCGCGGTCGAAGTGGTGTGGGTGGTCGCGATGTCGGGGTACATCCTGCTCGAGCGCCGGCCGCCGCTGGCGACGCTGGCGTGGATCATCGGCCTCGCCTATCTGCCGGTGCTCGGTTTCGTGGTCTACTACTTTCTCGGCCCGCGGCGATTGAGTCGCAAGCGTCGCCGTCGTGTGATGGCGCGCACGGCGAAGCGCGCCAGGGCCGGTGGAGCGGCGCCGAATCGAAATTCCACCGGGCAGGAACTCGGCAATTCCGGTGCCCGACTCGCCGCCGTGGCCGCTGGCACGGAGCAGGCGCCACCGCTGCCCGCCACTGAGGTGCAACTCTACGATCTCGGCAGCCACGCCTACAACGCCATCATCGAGTCGATCGGGACGGCGACGCATCACGTCCATCTCGAGTACTACATCCTGAATGACGGCGTCGTCGCGAAACGCATTCGTGCAGCACTCATCGAGCGCGCGAAGGCCGGAGTGCAGGTACGGCTGCTGCTCGATGGTCTCGGAACCTCTCGACTGGGCGCGTATCTGCAACCGCTGCGCGATGCGGGCGTCGAGATCGCGCGCTTCGGCCCGCGCATGCGGCCCGGGTTCGTCAATTTCCGCACCCATCGCAAGATGGTGATCTGCGATGGCACGACCGGCTTCACCGGTGGCATGAACATCGACGATTGTCACGACGAGTCGGTGGTCGGTGTGGCGCAGGGCTGGCGTGACACGCAGGTGAAGCTGGTCGGTGATGCGGTGGCGCCCCTCGCACTCGCGTTTCTCGAGGACTGGCAATACGCCACCGGGACCGTGCTCGATGGCATCGAGTTCCTGCCACCGCTGACGGGCACGGGCGACAAGCTGGTGCAGGTGTGCGCATCGGGTCCCGACGCACACCCACAGTCGATCCATGCGGTGTTCTTCACTGCCATCGCCACGGCGCGCGAGCGCGTCTGGATCTCGACGCCATACTTCGTCCCCGATGACTCGCTGCAGGAAGCCTTGATCGCGGCCGCGTTGCGCGGCGTGGATGTGCGTGTGCTGGTGCCCGGAACGAGTGATCAGCCGTTCGTGGATGCGGCCTCACGCAGTTACTTCCCGGAATTCCTGTCCGCTGGCGTCCTGATTCATGCCTACGGCCCGCCAGCGCTGCACTCCAAGACGATGGTGGTGGATCGTGATGCGGCGATCGTCGGCACGGCGAACGTGGACAACCGCAGCCTGCGTCTGAATTTCGAGGTGCTGGCGATCTGCTACGGCAGCGGGTTCGCCGATGAACTGGCGAGAATGTTCGAGCAGGATCTGACGAAGTCCAGGGCCATCACGGCGGAGACGATCGCGCATCGCTCTATCGGTGCGCGGCTGTTCGAAGGTGGGGCGCGATTGTTTTCGCCGATGCTCTGAGGGGACATCGCCTTTCCGTCCGTTGCAGCTGTGATGATATCCGTCGCGAGCGTCGATTCCGCGAGTCGCCGCGAACGACGCGGACACTGGTTCGGCACACCTGAGCAAAGCATGCCACACGTCGGAGACAGAGCGCCGCGAGAAAACGCAGCATTCGGACGCGGGAATCCCGACTACGGGATCGACGCCCCGGGCGTGCGAAAGGGAATGCTTTTCCTGGCGGGGGTTTCGGCAACCGTTGCCTTCGCCGCAATGATTCTGGAAGGCGCGACTCGATCGCCTTGGAGCTCCATTGCGCGCGGTGTCGCCGCGGTCGGCGCCGTGGGCGCGCTGTACGGTCTCGGCATGTCCTGCTACATGACGTGGTCCAGCAAGGTCGGCAAGCGTCGCACGCGCGACCGATTGCTTGATCTGGCGGCGCAGATGCGTCCATGGCGGGGCGACGAAACCGTACTCGATGTGGGGTGCGGTCGCGGCCTGATGCTCATCGGTGCGGCGCAGCGATTGACGACGGGTACCGCTGTCGGGATCGACCTCTGGCGCGAGACGGACCAGTCGGGAAACACACCCATCGCGACGAAAAGGAACGCGCAGATCGAAGGTGTGGACGATCGCGTCACCATCGAACACGGCGATGCACGCGCGCTGAAGTTTGGAGACGCGTGCATGGATGTCGTGACGTCGCATTGGGTGATACACAACATCGAGCTCGAGGCTGATCGAACAAAGGCGCTCGAGGAGATGGTTCGCGTGCTGCGTCCCGACGGCGTGCTGGTCCTCGCCGACATTGCTCAAGTCGGTGCCTACGAGGCGTTCCTCCATTCCCGCGGATTTCGTCAGCTTCGTTTCATCTCGGGAGGCTTCGAGTCACGGGTGATGGGCGCGCTCAGCGGCGGCACGTTCCGACCGCAGGCGATCGTGGCACGCAGGTGAGCGCCCCATCACGACGGTTCACTGCAACGTGATCGGCTCCACACGGCACACCGGTCTCGATCGTCAGCCGCGCGACACTTGGTACAAGGTCAAAGCGTCGCGCACCGGCGGCACCGGGATTGGCCGGCAGCACCATCGCACCCGCGACGGCCAGGCGCAGCACGATTTCGAATGGATGCGCGAGAGCGGTGTTTCGCGCGGCACCACGATCACCGGACGGCCCTTCTCGAGCGACACATCGGCGTCGAACAGGACCTGACGAAGTCGACGTCGATCACGGACGAGGCGCTGGCAAATCGGTCCCGACGTGCGCGGTTGTTCAAGGGAGGCGCAGCACAGCACCAGCAAACTCGACGCGTTGCGCGAACGACACCGTTGCGGTGGAATGGTGCATCTGCGCCCTTAATGACTGCTGAGCTCCGCAGACCGGTATGACAAATGCGGACTGGATTCGCTGTTCAACGAACATCGCCAATGCATCAGCTGGGGCCAGGGCCGACCGCGAAGCAAGCTGCCCCAGGCGTGCGTCATAAATTCTCGACAGGCAACACTCATGCAAGAAATTCGTCACTCAATTGTGCAACGCCACTTACCAGTGGCGTTGCTTCTGTTGTCGTCCATTGCAGGCTGTGCTGGAGGGAATGCGGCGGTACCTCCCGGCAGCACTGCATCAGGCGCCGAAGGGCCGCCGAATCAGGGCGTTGTCACGCCGCGGCGTGACGGTGACGCCGAGGCCGGCAAGCAGGCGTTTCGCTTCGAAACATTCGGCAACGAAAGATTCTGGACCGATGCGGTGCGACTGCCCGCAGGCATGATGGCACAACGCGTCACGCCGATGCAGGCGCTGGAGCTGGGCATCAGCATCGACGTGGACGCGCTCAGCGCGGACACACGACGCGCACTCACTGCCGAGCTTCGTATTGATCCGACGGGCCGCACATCGGCCATGCTGAACGACCCGGCGATGCTTGCCATGCTCATCAACGCCAACGCCGTGATCGGAATGCCCGTCAAGGATGCGAGCGGCGACGGAGTCATGGATGTTATGAAGGGCGACAAGGTGGGCGCCAGTTGCGCGTTCTGTCATACCGCCACGGACGGCTCTGCCTTCCGCGTCGCTGGCGGAGGCAGCATCGGCACACGACTCGATGGCCTCGCGTCACACAACCTCGACGTCGGTCGAATCTTCGCGACGGCCGCAAACTCGCGGGCCTTGTATCCGACGCTCCAGCTCTCGCTCAACGCCAACAAGGGAAACACGCTCGGCCGCGCGCCTACGGGGCTCACCGAAACGTCCACCGAAGCTGAAGTGGACGCGTATCTGTCGAATCCGGCGTTTTATCCGAAGGGCATGTTCGACGACACGTTCGACGGCAACGGCAACCCGATGCACAACACGCCGCTGTTCCGTCAGGATCTGGCAGCGCCATATGGCAGCGAAGGCCTGATCGCGCGGCTCGACAATTTCAGCAATCTCGTCTATACGACACTCTTCGATCAGACCGCACTCACCACTCCAGGTGGTCGCGCGTTTCTTCATACGCTCGGCGGCGCTGCGGGCGACGAAATCGCAGATGACTACGTGAAGGTGCTGGCCGCCACTGGTGTCACCGGCTACCCCTTCGTGAAGGCCGCACCGCATGCGAAGCCCGGAAGCGAGGACGCGCCAATTGGTCTACGCGTCGACGAAGCCACGTTGCTGGCGCTGAATGCGTATCTGGCGCATCTCATCGCTCCGGTTGGAGCGCCGGCCGACGCGCAAGTGTACGCACGCGGCAGGCAGATTTTCCGCACGGCAGGATGCACTGACTGCCACAACGTCGATCAAGGCAAGCCGGTCCCGACGTTCATCGTGGCGATGAAACGCATTTTCCCCGGTGACAACCCGGTCGTGCTTGCACAGCGCATGCCGCCGCTCAATGACGTGCTCAATACCGCCGAATCAATTTTCGACGACAAGATGGCGGTCGTGAATGCGAGCGGTCGAGGAGAGATTCGGGGCACCACAATGCCCCTGCTGCTGGATCTAGCGAGAAAGCCGGTGTTTCTGCACGACAATTCAGTGGCCAGCCTGGCCGATCTGCTCGACCCAAAGCGCGGCGCGAACGCGCCGCATCCGTTCTATCTCACTGATGCGACGCGTCGGTCAGACGTGGTCGAGTTTCTGAAGAGCCTCGACACGTCGAACGACTCCGGCCGGCGCTGACACACCGGATGAGACCCAGTCACACCACCCCGATCGCCACCGACACTGCTTGCCTCATATGAGCAGCAACATACCATAACCACCCGATACGCGGTTCGCGTGCTTGCCGCGTTCGCGCGCGCCACCCATTTCGCATGGCCGGTAAGGTATATGTGATGACGAACGCGACAGAGGGGAACGAGATTGTGGCTTTTCCGCGCGCGTCGAATGGTGCGCTCGCGGCGCCGAGCACATTCGCCACCGGCGGCCAATAACACGCTCACGAAGATCGCTGCGTATCCCTTTCCGCAGTTCTTCCGCAGCGTGGCCGGGCTGGTGGCGCGATAACACGCGCGCAACCGCGCACAGTCATTGCTGGAGCCCGCACCTCGACGCGTCTGATGCGCGCGGCGGGCTTAGTGCAGGGGGATCAGCTGCCCCGACGGCACACCGTTCTCGATCGTCAGCCGCGCGACACTCGGCACGAGATCGAACCGACGTGCACCGGCGGCACCGGGATTGATCACCAGTCGCCCTTCGACCTCGTCGATCCGCTGCCGGTGGGTGTGTCCATAGACAAGCACGCGCTGCGGATAGGTCGCGAGCAGTTTCGCGGGCGTCGGGCTCCCGAGTTCGTGGCCGTGACTCACGTGTATGCTGACACCGCCGATGTCGAGCACGAGGTCCTTCGCCAATCGCGGATTACCCGGCACGTCGGTGTTGCCGCAGACGGCGCTCACCGGTGCGATCGCGCCGAGTTCGTCCAGCACATCGTCAGGGCCGACATCACCCGCGTGCAGGATCCGATCCACGCCCGCCAGTGCATCGAACAGGCTTGCGCGCACCATGCCGTGTGTGTCGGACACCAACCCGATCACGTATCGCACACTCACTCGCTGACGTCGCCCCAGCGCGGCGCGATGTCGATCTCCACGTGCAGCTGATCGACAATGCGCTGCACGACGAAATCCACCAGCTGATCGATGCGTTCCGGCTGGTGATAGAAGCCTGGCGCCGCCGGCAGCACCACCGCACCCGCGTCGGTCAGGCGCAACATGTTCTCGAGGTGTATGCGCGAGAAGGGCGTTTCGCGAGGCACCACGATCAGCGGACGACGTTCCTTGAGCGACACATCCGCCGCGCGTTCCACCAGCGATCGACTCGTACCCGCTGCAATCGACGCGATGGTGCCCATGCTGCACGGCACGATCACCATGCCCCGCACCTTCGCCGAGCCACTGGCCGGCGTGGCACCACGATCGTTGTCGTCGAACACGGTGACGTTCGCGTCCCACGCATCCTCACCGACGTGATCGCGAAAGCCATGCAGGTCGTGGATGCCCGATTCCGTCTGCAGCAATCGCCATCCGTGCGCGCTCACGATCAACCACACCGGCTGCCGGGCGGACGCCAGCGCGTTGAGGAGGCGCACCGCGTACGGCGCCCCCGATGCGCCGGTGATCGCCATCACGATCGGCAGCGGCGCGCTCATGCGGCGCGTGTCAGCAAGTCGGCGATCGACGGCAGGTGCAGCAGTCGTTCGAGCAGCACGAACGTGAAGAACGTGATGCTGATCACACCGTTCATCGTGAAGAACGCCGCATCGAGTTTGGAGAGATCGTCCGGCTTCACGAGCGAGTGTTCATACAGCAGCAGCACGGCCACGGCCGCTACCCCGACAGCGTACAGTACACCGCCTCCGGTGGCCCAACCGACCAGCGCGAGCAGCAGCACGGTGCCCACATGCAGCACCCTCGCGACGTTCAGCGCGCGCGGCGCGCCAAGCGCGGCCGGCAGCGAGAACAATCCGTTCGCCCGGTCGAAGGCGACGTCCTGCAACGCGTAGAGGATGTCGAAGCCGCCGGACCACGTCATGACGGCCATCGCAAGCACGGGGAGCATCCACACCGGTGAGCTCCATGCACCCGTCACGGCCAGATAGCCACCGACTGGCGCGATGCCGAGCCCCAGTCCGAGCACGAGATGGCTCCAGCGCGTGAACCGCTTGCAGTAGCTGTAGAATAGCACCCACGCCAGCGCGACCGGTGACAACATGCCGCACAGCGGATTGAGCATCCAGCTCGCGAACATGAAGGTGATGCCGGCCAGCACCACACTCGCCTTCGCCTGACCCAGCAGCAGGGCGCCGCTCGGGATCTCGCGCATCTTCGTGCGCGGATTCTTCGCATCCACGTCACGATCGACGATGCGGTTGAATGCCATCGCAGCGAAACGCGCGGCCGTGAAGGCCAGCACGACCCAGCCGACCTGCCCGATGGTGGGAAGCATCTCGCGACTCGCCAGCACGACGCCCGTGAGCGCGAAGGGCAGCGCGAACACGGTGTGCGGCAGTTTCACGAAGCTGGCCCAGCGCGCCCACGCCGACGGTCCGGCGAACGTCTGTCCTTCGCGTCCCGGTGTCGTCATCGCCGCCACGCCTGCTCGATGCCGAGCGATGTGAAGAATCCGTCGACTCGTGTGCGCGTGTCGGCATCCATGGCGATCACACGCGGCCAGGGACGTGTGAAGCCTTCCTCGGGAAGCTTGCGCGTGGCATCGATGCCCATCTTGCTGCCGTAGCTGAAGGCGCGACTCGAGTGATCCAGCACGTCCACGGGACCCATCGTGAAACGTACATCGCGCTCGGGGTCGATGTTGTTGAGCACCGCCCACCACGTCTCCGACACGTTGCGGACATCGATCTCCTTGTCCACCACCACCAGCACCTTCGCCAGCGACATCAACCCGGCGCCCCACAGCGCGTTCATCACCTTGTACGCATGTCCCGGATACTTCTTGTCGATGCTCACGAACACGAGGTTGTGAAATCCGCCCTCGGCCGGCATGTGGTAGTCGACGATCTCGGGCGTCGTGAGCTTGAGCAGTGGCAGGAAGATGCGCTCCGTGGCGTGACCGAGGTAGAAATCCTCCATCGGCGGTCGTCCCACGATCGTCGTCGCGTACACCATGTTCTTCCGCATCGTGACGGCGGTGACGTGCACCTTCGGATACAGATCGGCCTCGGAGTAGAAGCCGGTGTGATCACCGAACGGCCCTTCCACCACCATCTCCTCGCGCGGATCGATGTAGCCTTCGATCACGAGTTCAGCGGCAGCGGGGACTTCGAGGTCACACGTCACGGCTTTCGTGAGGTGCACCGGATCTCGGCGCAGGAAGCCCGCAAAGATGAATTCATCGACCGCGGGCGGCAGCGGCGCACTGGCGCTGTACACACTGGCCGGATCGGCGCCGATCACGATGCACACCGGCATCGTCTCGCCGCGTTCCGCCATGGCACGAAAATGCTCGGCGCCCGTCTTGTGCCGTTGCCAGTGCATGGCCACGGTGCGCTTGTCGAGCTTCTGCACGCGATACATTCCCACGTTGCGGATGCCGCGCGCGGGATCCTTGCTGATTACGGCGGTGAGTGTGATGTACGGACCGCCGTCCTCGGGCCAGCAGGTGATGATCGGAATCCTGTCGAGATCGATCTCGTCGCCACGCCACACGATGTCCTGGCACGTCGGCGCGCCGCCTTTCACGCGCGGCGGGAACTTCGAGACTTCGAGCAACCGTGGCAACAGGCCGAGTTTCGCGATGAACCCGTCCGGCACCTTCAGGTTCAGCAACTCGGTGATGCGTGCGCCATGGTCGTCGAGCGTGGACACGCCAAGCGCCAGCGCCATGCGCTTCATCGAGCCGAACAGGTTGATGGCGACGGGATACGCGGATCGCTCGCCGTTGTCGAGGATCACATGCTCGAACAGCAGCGCCGGTCCACCGCCGGGCAGCTTGCTGGCGCGATCGGTGATCTCGCACAACTCCAGCCGCGCCCGTACCGGATGCGCCACGCGCACCAGTTCCCCGATGCCTTCGATCGCCGCAATGAAGTCCTGCAATGAATCCAGTGACACGTCAGATCAGGAAGAGATTTCAGTTCGCATGGAAACTGCAACTGCATGACTCGCACGGAGCCACGGAGCCGCAGAGAGATCTACCCGCGCGAAAGTGCACAACCTTTCACGCGGGGCTCGCGGGGGAACGCGGGGAAGGACAACTGCAAAAGGCTCTTGGAACTGCGCTCGCGGGAGCCAGTTTCATAAGCATTTTCCTTTCCCCCGCGAGCCCCGCGTGAAAAGTGTTGAAGCCACGTGCGCTGTAGATCTCTCTGTGACTCCGTGTCTCTGTGCGAGACACGCAGTTGCGGTTGCCGTGGAGTCACGCGGTGCCGACGTGGAGCGCGGCGATGCCGAAGGAGAGTGGTGTCCATGTGACGTCACGGAATCCCGCCGCCGTCATGCGCGACGCGAGGTCCTCCTCCACCGGGAAATGTGCGACGCTTTTCGGCAGGTAGGTGTAGGCCGTCTTGTGCCCGCTCACCAGCCGCCCGATCGTCGGCAGCACGGAATGGAAGTAGAACTGGTAGCCGGCGCGCACGAGGGTGTTGCGCGGCGTGGAGAATTCGAGGATCACGAACCGCGCGCCGGGCCGCAGCGTGCGCCGCACCTCGCGCAGGCCGGCATCCAGTGACGCAACATTGCGAATGCCGAATGCAACGATCGCACCATCGAACACTGCATCGCCCACCGGCAGTTGCAACGCATCGGCAGCCACCGGACCGAGTATCGTGCGCGGCGCCTTGCCGTCTCCCATGCGCAGCATCGGTTCGGCGAAGTCGGCGCCCATCACGAAACCCGCGAATCCCGATTGCCGCACCAGTTGCGCACCGACATCGAGTGTACCGGCGCAGAGATCGAGATATGTCCCCGATGGCGACGTGGTCCATGCCAGCGCCTCCAGTGCACGCCGCCGCCATGCCTTGTCGATGTTCAGCGACAGCACATGGTTGAGCAGGTCGTAGCGCGGGGCGATCTCGGAAAAGATCTGCTGGACATACGCGCGTTTCTCTGCGCTCCCGGCGGCGGCCGCATCGGCGCGTCGGAGATCGGCATCGAGTGTACTGGGCATCAGACGACAAAGCTCGCGGGCCACCGGCCGGTGCCACAAGGCAGCAGGCGCGGAATGGTATGCGAACTTCCGGCACACGGCGCTAACTTCGCCCATCGCACCGCGGGCGCCGCACATCGGCTGCCGTCCGAGGGTGTCTCCCCGACGCATGCCCCGGCTTCTCGACGCGACCAACCTTCCTGATGCTGATCTGGTCGCCTTGGCCCAGGAGGGCCGCGACGAGGCATATCGGGAACTGATCCGTCGCTACGAGCGCCCGGTGTTCTCGCTGGTCTACCGCATGGTCCGGGATCGCGAGGCCGCCGAAGACCTCGCGCAGGAGACCTTCATCAAGGTCCTCAACAACATCGAGAAGTACTCACCCGAGTTCAAGTTCTCGAGTTGGCTGTTCAAGATCGCGAACAACCTCGCCATCGACTCGTTGCGACGACGACGTCTCGATACGGTCAGCATCGATGGGGCGTCCGGTGCCGCCACACAGGCGGAGATCGAGGCCACCAGCTTCGAGATCGGCGATCGCAGTGAAAATGCGCTCGATGAAATGGCCAACAAGGAACTCGGCGCGGCCATCGAAGTCGCCATCGCGAAACTCCGCCCGTTGTATCGCAGTTGCATCCTGCTGCGCCACGTCGACGGTCGATCCTACGAGGAGATCGCGCAGCTGCTCGACCTCCCGCTCGGCACCGTGAAGACCTACATCCATCGCGCCCGGCACGAGCTGCGCGAGGCTCTCGAGGACACCCGATGACCTGTCGCTCGAGACCCGCGTCGGCACGCACCGGACACGTTGGCACCGCCGCTGAAACCGATTTCGGACCCCCACCGTATGCGCTGCAGGGAATCCAATGACACTCACTCGCCACCTCCTGCCTGACGAACTCGACCTGCTCCTCGACGGGGAGACGGGATTCGGGGTGCAGCAGCTCACCGGCCATCTGCGCGATTGTGCGCAGTGCCGCGACGAGCTTGCTGCCCTTCGCGCGTTCGTACTGGACATCGAGACGCTCCCCGAGATGGCCCCGCAGTTCGGCTTCGCCGATCGGGTCATGTACGAGGTACACGTCTTCGAGCCCTGGCATGTGGCCATCCGGACCAGCCTCGCTGGCTGGATGCCCGCCTCTCCGGTGATGCGAATCGCCGGCGGGACGGCCCTCACCGGCGCTGCGTCGCTGGTGACGGGAGCGGCGGCGTGGGGCTGGGCACACCGGGACGCCACGGTTTTCGTGGGCGGACTGGTCACCGAACGGGCCCGCGAGGGCCTGTTTGCGTCGCTGACCGCGACGGCCCAGGCACTGGTCGGCCCGCTCGGCGCGACGTTCGGGAGCGGACTTCCGCTGCTCGGGCTCGCCGGAGCGACGCTGCTGACCGGCGCCGGTGTCGGATTCCTCGGGCTTCGCGCCGTAGCTGCGCGGGCCCGCCGTCTGGAGGCGTAGTCATGCCGTCTCCGATTGTCCGGCTCATCCTGGCCGCGTCGCTGATCGTCGCAGCGAGCGACGTGTCCGCGCAGGCCGCCCCGGCCTGTTTCCCTCGCGACATCGCCAGCCTGTCCAGCGCTCAGGTCGCGCTGCTCAAGCGTGCCAGTCTCGATCCGATCGTCGGCTGCCCTGCGCTCGACGCGGCGCACCGTGTCGGCGATGTGTTGATCGGGCCTCGCGACACGGTGAAGGGCAATCTCGTGGCGCTCGACGGCAGTCTGCACATCGCCGGTGTCGTCACCGGCTCGGCCATCGCCATCAACGGCGCCGTGATCATCGACTCGAGCGGCCATGTCCTCGGTGACGTCGTGTCGGCCGAGCACGGCGCGGCCATCGCGCCGAGTGGCCGCATCGATGGCGAGCTGCGCACGCTCGACGCACTGGCGCCGATGCCAACGGGCGAAATCGCGACAGCGAACATCGATACGTTCACCAGCCTCAAACACACCGCCGCGTGGTTCGGCATCCTGATCATCCTCGCGATCGGTGTGCTGACGAACGCCGGTGATGCGATGCAGCGCGTGACAAGCACACTCAATGCCGGATTCGGGCGCAACGTCACCGTCGGCGTCATGGCGCAACTCGCATTGCTTCCGGTGCTGGTCACCATCTGCCTGTTGTTGTGTCTTACGCTGATCGGCATCCTGCTGGTGCCGTTCGCGATCGTCGCATACGTCGTCGCCGTACTCGGTCTCGTGGTGCTCGGTGGACTGGGTGCGGTGCAGATGGTGGGCAAGGGTATCGCCGCGCGCCGACCGGGACAGACGGAGCGCGGTGCACGGCTTCAGGCGCTGGTGAGCGGGATGCTGATGCTGTCGGTGCCGTGGCTCCTCGCCGCGTCACTCACGTCATGGCCTGTCGCGTCGGCCGCGATTCGCACGATTGCACTCGGCATCACCTGGGTTGCGATCACGGCGGGACTGGGTGCTGCGCTCCGCACGCGCGGTGGCACACGCTCGCACGAAGAGCCGTGGGGGCTTCGTCGTCCGGCGCCCAGCGGCACGCCGCGGCCCGTGACACCGCCGACGGCCGACTGGCTCACACCGACACCGATCACCGGCGTGGTTGCCGTCAAGCGTCCGACGACCACCACCGGCGGTGCGCGATGAAGGCGATCGTTGCTGCCGTCGCCGCACTGATGTTCACAGCGGCACTCGGTGCGCAGCACGTGCGCACGCTCGAATCCGCGCGGCTGCTGCGTGACTTAACGCCGGTCAGCGTGCGACTGATGCTCGGCACAGGCACGCTCAGCGTCGGCGCGTCCGATGCGCCGTATCTCTATCGCAGCATCACACGTTTCGGCGATTCGTTCACGTCGCCGACATCGACCTGGAACGCGGCGCAGCACACGCTCACGCTGGCCGCTGGCCAGAAGCGCGGCGGCCCCGATCAGCGGACCGACGACACGCCGGATGATGACGGCGTGCAGGACTGGCGCGTGCAGCTGACCCGCCGCGCGCCCCTCGAACTGACGATCGATGCGACCGCCGCCGACGCCACGCTCGACCTGACCGGCCTGCCGCTCCGTCGCTTCGCGCTCAACACGGGCGCCGCCGCCGCGACCGTGCGCTTCGATGCACCGAACCCGGAATCGATGTCCGTGTTCGATGCGAACGTCGGCGCGGGTGGGCTGAAGCTGATCGGGCTTGGCAACGCCGGTGCCAGCGAAGCGCGCATTCAGGGTGACATCGGTGATCTCTCGCTCGATCTCGGCGGTCGCTGGCTGCGCGACATGCAGATCCTGGTCTCAACCGCAATCGGCGACGTGCGCATCACGGCGCCACCGAGCATCGGTATCGAACTCCAGTCCACCGGCCTGCTCGCGCGCGAGTCGTTCGACGGACCCTTCGCCAAATCCAACGGCGTCTGGCGCAGCGCCAACTTCAGCACCGCCGCCGTCAAGGTCCGCATCGTCGTCAAGAGCATGATCGGAAAGATCGAGCTGGTTCAGCGCTGAACTGCTGTGGGGACGATAGGCTGGCGGCGTCACACGCGACCCATCGGCGTATCGCGAAGTCTCGTCAAGAGCCTTTGGACGATAGGCCGGAGAGCCCGGAGAGTGCGTTGCTTGCCGCCGTCCGCGCAGCGCGTACAATCGCTGACTTTTTGGGGGAAGAGCGCACGGAGCGCACTGAGCGCGTCGCTTGCAACCTTTGGCGTAGCGCGAGACATCGCTGACTTTTGTTGGAAGTGTAGTTCCCCAAGAAATAATTCGGACGCCTCGCACTGCACGCAGCGTTGCAATTGGAGCACTCTGTGAGCTCCGTGTGCTCCCCACCCAAAAAAGTCGGAGATGGTACGCGAAAGACGACCGTTGCAAGATGCGCACTCTCCGACCTCCCCGCCCTATTCACGCAACGCAGTTGACTATCTCAAACGACCGCGCGCCGCCAGCGCCCGGACGCCCAGAGCGCCATCATCGCGAGTGCACGCGCGATCGCCGTGAGCGAGATCACCCACCAGATGCCGGTGGTACCCCAGTGCATGGCGGCCCACGCGGCGAGCGGGACGCGCGCGAGTGTGATCGCGGTGGAGGTGATCATCGGCGGCAGCGTCCATCCGGCGCCACCGAGTGCACCTTCGAGCACCGTCTCGCCGCTCACCACCAATTGTGCGAGCGCAGCAGTGCGCAGGTATCGTGTCGCTTCCTCGATCACCGCAGCATCGGTCGAGAACAGCCCGGCCAGGTGTGCCGGAAAGGTGAACAGCGCCACGCATGCAATCACGCCGGGCACGCCCGTCATCGCGAGCGTGAGCCATCCGGCGCGTGTCGCGCGGTCCGGCTTGCCGGCGCCGAGGTTCTGGCCGACGATCGCTGCGGCAGCGGCACCGAAACCGACGCCCACCATGTACATCCAGCTCTCGATGCGATGGCCGAGTCCGAGCGCAGCCAGTGCCGGGGTTCCGAACTGCTGCGTCGTGCGCGTCATCACGACGTAGATCATCGAGAAGATCACACCCGTCAACGCCGTCGGCAGGCCGACGCGTACAATAGTTCCAATACGCGACCAATCAATCGCGCCGAACGATACCAACCGGCGTCTGCGAAGCATCAGCGTGCCGACCACACACAACGAGCCGCGCACGCACAACGTCGCGACCGCGGCACCGCGAATGCCGAGCTCCGGAAACGGTCCCCACCCCGTGATCAGGATCGGATCGAGCGTGGCGGCGATCAGCGTCGCGCACAGCAGCATGATGAATGGCAATCTCGTGTTGCCTGCCGCACGGAATGCCGCGTCGACCACGAAGTACCCGAAGATCAGCGGCGACCCCGCCAGGTACGTGCCGAGATACCGCATGCCGAGTGCCGTCACGTCGGCCGGCGTTTCCATCAGTGCGAAGAGATGCGGCAGCGCGAGCAGTCCGATGAGTGCCGTGACCACACCCAGCGCCAGTGCGAACACCAGTGCGTCTCCGACTGCACGCGCCGCTTCCTCGTCACGGCGTTCGCCGTGGCGTCGCGCCGCCACCGCCGTCAGGCCCACACTCACCATCTCGGCGATCGAGACGATGATCCAGATGTAGAAGATGGAGGTGCTGACGGCGGCCAGTCCGGCCGCACCGACGAAGTGGCCCACCCAGGCCGAGTCGAGCGACACGAATGCCGTCAGCAGCAGCGCACTCGCGACCGCCGGCACGCCGATGCGCACCACGACGCGCAACAGCGCATCCTCGGAAAGGTTCACATCCGCGCTACCAGCGCGCGGCGCCGCGATCGTCACCCGCGTGCAGCGATCGCGTTCATGCCATCGACGACGCGCGCTGCCAGTGCGGTGAAGACCTTCGACGCCGGCGCCGTCGGTTCCACCGCCACCAGGGGACGGCCGGTGTCGCCCCCCTCGGAGATGCGCGGGTCCATCGGGATCTGCGCCAGCAGATCGAGACCGACCTGCGTCGCCAGCTGCTGGCCACCGCCGCTGCCGAACATCGCGATCGGAGTGCCGGTCTCCGGATTCTCGAACCAGCTCATGTTCTCGACGATGCCGAGCACCGGTACCGCGACACGCTCGAACATCTTCACGCCGCGCAATGCATCACCGGTGGAGACCTGCTGCGGCGTGGTGACGATCAGCGCCGCATTGACGAGCGTGGTCTGCACGAGCGACAGCTGCGCGTCACCAGTGCCCGGCGGCATGTCGACGACGAAATAATCGAGCTGTCCCCAATCGACATCCTTGAGGAACTGTCCGATCAGCTTCATCACGATCGGGCCACGCCAGATCGCCGGCTGGTCCTTCTCGATCAGGAAACCGAGCGAGATCAGCTTCACCCCATAGGCTTCGAGCGGAATGATCTTCGCCCGCTTGTTCACCTCGGGCTGTTGATCGAGGCCCATCATGAGCGGGATGTTCGGCCCGTAGATGTCGGCGTCCATCAGGCCGACGCGATACCCGAGCTGCGCGAGTGCGATGGCCAGGTTCACGCTGACCGTGCTCTTGCCAACGCCGCCCTTGCCCGAGCTCACGGCCAGAATGCGCCCGAGATTCGGGAGCGCGACCGGTGTGGGTGCGGCGACACGCGGCGCCGGCGCCGGTGCAGCCTCGGGTGCCATCGGCAATGCACGACCCTGTCGTGCCGGCGTCGGTGCCTGCTGGCGGGGGTCGCGCACGTTGACCTTGACGTCCGTGACACCGGACACGTCCACGACGGCCTGCCGGACGTCGCGCACGAGAGCAGCATCGTCGCGGCTGTCGAGCAGCAACGTGAATTGCACCTTGCCATCCACCGTCGTGGCGATGTCCTGCACCATCTCGGCCGTCATCACATCGGTTGCGAGACGCGCGTTCGTCACGCGGCTGAGTGCGGTAGTGATCTGCTGCGTCAACGACACGGGGGCGGGCGCGAAAAGACGGACCTGCGAGCGGGCAGCATAAAGGTTGCATCTGGTGGCAATCCGTTCAGCGCCGATGGGACGTAGGTGAACTTAGTCGCGAGAGCCAGTGGCCTCGTCCATTGCTGTTGCAGGATCGCGACAGCATCGTCCTGACAGCGGATGTCGACATGCTGATCGAGGGACAACCGGATGTCGGACGGGTACGCATCTCGGCAGCACGGATATCAGGAATTCTCAACTCGCTTGCGCCTCCAGTCCGCGCGGGCGAGACTACTGCTCGCCGAACCCCGGACTGCTCCGCCGCCGGAGCTGGACGACCGGCAACTTCTCGAGGCTTGCATGAACCTTTCGACAACTCAGCTCCGCCTGCTCGGCAGCGTGATGTACTTCGCTGCAGCGGCGCTGATTCTGAATTATTTCGCCCAGTTCACGATCCAGGTCTGGCCGTTCAAGCTCACGGAGCTCAACTGGCGTGTCGGTGCTGCCGGGCTCTTCATGGACGCCCTCATGTCCACCGTGGTACCGCAGGCGATCCTGTACTTCGCAGCAGTGATGAACAACGATCGCAAGACGCTGCAGGCGTTGCGCTGGGTGACGCTCATCGCGGGTGTGCTGACCATCGGCCTGTTGCTCGGCTTCCTGCTCGACTCCGTGCAGATCCGCGCGCAGCTGCCGCAGAACGTCAAGGGCAATTTCATGAAGGTCGCGCTCCGCGCGGGCCTCGTCGGCATCCTGCTGTCGACGCTGTTCATCTGGTTCGGCCTCTCGATGGGCAAGGTGCTCAAGAGTCAGGGCACCGTGCGTACGCCAGGTGCGAAGGACCCGGCGAACGACATGCTGATGGTCGGCACACGTGAGCCGTCGCGTCCGACACTGCGCTCGATCGACACGAACGACAGCAAGACGGCCGGCAAGAAGGAAGGCACCGGCGGACTGTCCGTCGACGTCTGATTTCCTGCAGGGCATGTGAGCGTTGCGGCGCCAGACTGGTACTACCGGTCTGGCGCCGTCAGCATTCCGGTCTCGAGTGCGAGCGCCGTCAGTCCGGCCACCGTGCTGACACCCAGCTTGCGCATCAATCGTTCGCGATGCGTTTCGACCGTGCGTGGACTGATGCCGTACGCGCCGGCGATGGCCTTGTTCGTCTGACCTGACGCGATCCCGCGCAGCACGTCGCATTCGCGCGGCGTCAGTTGCGCGATGCGCTCCCACGGAGTGGGACCTGCGGGTGTGTCGGTGCGCGTGTCACCGATGCGCGGCCCGACCGCCAGTCGCAGTTGCGTTGCGAGCATCGTCGCCGCGCTGTCCTTCACCACGTACGCACTCGCGCCGGCTACACGACTCTCGCGCGCATACTCGGCGTCGTCGTACATGCTCAGCATCACGACCGTCAGCGCGGCGCGCTGCGCTTTCAGCAGGCGGACCAGTTCGAGTCCTGACATGTCCGGCAGGCCGACATCGACGACCGCCGCATCCGGCAGCAGGCGCGCGGCCAGCGCCAGCGCACTCGCTCCATCGTTCGCCTCACCCACCACCTGCATGTCCGGCGCCGCTTCGAGAATGCGTCGCACGCCTTCGCGCACGATCGGGTGATCGTCCACGACCAGCACGCGCAGCGCTGCCAGCGTGCTCACGACGCTACCACCGGAATCGGGATCACCGTGCTCACGAAGACGCTCAATCGCGTGCCGCCCAAGGGAGACGCCTCGATGGCCATCCGGCCGCCAAGGGCCACCAATCGTTCGCGCATGCCAACCAGTCCCACATGCCCTCCACGTTCCTGTTCCGCGAGTAAGGCGCGCGTCGGCGGCCCGATGCCATCGTCGTCCACCATCAGCCGGGCCTCACTGCCGCTGACGTCGATCGTAATCACGAGTCGCGTGGCCCGCGCGTGGCGCAGCACATTCGTGATGCCTTCCTGCGCGGCGCGGAACAGCGCCAGTTCACGCTCACGCGTCAACGCGGCCATCGATGGCGGTGCCATCAGTTCGGCGCGCACCTGCCCTTCGTTCGACACCTGCGCGACCAATGATCGCACGGCACTCAGCAACCCGAGATCATCGAGCAGCGATGGACGCAGCGCCGCCGTGACTCGCCGCAGGCTGGTGAGGCCAGCCGTGACGAGTGCATCCATGCGCGCCGCCACGTCGCCGGCGCCACGCACCTGCTCCAATGCCCCGACTTCCATCCGCATCGCACTGAACAACTGTCCGGTCTCGTCGTGCAGCTCACGCGCGAGGCGTTTGCGTTCGTCCTCATGCTGCTCGACCAGTCGCGACGACAAGCGCGCGAGTTCCTCCGTGCGTTCCTCGAGTTGTGACGTGAGTTCCGCCTGCTGCAACGCCGAGCCTACCTGTCGGCCCAATGCGCGCAGGAATTCCTCGTCGAGTGCACTGAACGGATCGCGTACATCGCCCATCAGTACGAGCACGTGCGTCACCGTCGTCTCGCGATAGATCGGCAACGCGGCAACGAATCGTTCACCGCCTTTGCGCGGTGGCAAGGCGGCGCTGGCACTGCGGCCGTCACGCACGGCGCGTGAGACGACTTCCGCCACCGCTGTCGGCAACGCTGCGCCACGCCACGACTGCGCCTTGCCCGCGCCATCGATCACCGACGCGTCCTGCACGAGATAGAGCGCCGTGCCGCTCACACCGCGCAGTCGCAACGGGCGCTCGAGCAACGCCGTGACCACCGCATCACCGCGACCGCTCGCCTGCACATCCGCCGAGAGGCGCGCCAGTGCCTCGAGACCGCGCAGCAGATCGTCGATCACCAGCAGCCCGATCCCGGCCACCACCGCGAGAATGAACAGGATGTCGAGGTAGTAGCCCCACGGCACCCACGCGCCGCGCGCACGCAGCAGCGGATAGTCCAGATGATGCACCGCCCACAGCGTGAATGCCCCGGCGAGTGTCCACGCACCCGGCGATCCGGTGCGCTGCGCATGTCGCCCGAAGCTGATGCCGGTGATGAGCGTGGCCGCACTGAGAAATGTGATCGCCGGCACCACGGCGAGCAGGAAGTTCTCGAGTGTGAAGATCGCGATGTAGCTCCACACCACCGGGAACAGCGCGATCAGCGCGAGCTTCGGTGTCCATTCGAGGCCTCGTGCGAAGCTCAATCCGGCCGCGAGAAATCCCAGTGCGGTCCAGCCGGTGAGCACCTGGTGCCAGAACAACCAGCCGCTCTGTTGCGTGCGAATGAAGCCGATGATGACACCGACGCGCACGGCATACAGCAGCCAGCTGGCGGACCACCACGCGTAATACGGCTTGCGGAATCGCGAGTACAGCCAGGCACAGTACCCCGCACCGCCGAGCGCGATCAGCGCCAGCAACAGTGCGGCGGCGAACTCCGTCATGGCAGTGGCAGCCTCACTCGTTCACGGCGCCAGTCGCATGCGGCGACATCGGCACATGATCGATCGGCGTCGCCGCCAGCGCCGCGCGCGATGCGGCGAGTACACGCGTCTCGACGTCCTTCAACGTGCCCTGCACCAGTGCCCCACTGGCCTTCGCATGACCACCACCATCGAATTGTCGCGCGAGGGCGTTCACATCCACGTTGCCCGAGCTGCGGAAGCTGATCTTCACGCGGTTGTGTCCGAGATCCCGGAAGAAGACGGCCAGTCGCGTGCCGGCGATCGAGCGCGGATGTTCGACGATGCCGTCCATCTCCTCACTCGTGACGCTGTAGCGTTCCTTCGCACCGGCGGTGAGCGAGAGCCAGCTCAGGCCGATCGACTCCTCGACGCCCAGCGACTGCAGCGCCTCGGCCAGCAGGCGCACACGTCCGGGGCTCTGCGATGCATAGACGCGCCGGTACATCAGTTCCGGATCCACACCGTGTGCCAGCAGCTGCGCCGCGATGGCGTGTACGCGTGGCGTCGTGTTGCTGAACCGGAAACCACCGGTGTCGGTGAGGATCGCGATGTACAATGCCGTCGCCGTTTCCATGTCGATCGGCAGACCGAGCACCTGCGCGAGATCGAACACCAGCTCACCCGTCGCCGAGGCGCGCGTGTCGGCCACGATCACCGGCGCCGGTGGCTCGTCGCTGGGCATGTGATGATCGATGCAGAAGCGCGGCACCGTCATCTCGCGCACGACGTCGGCCAGGTTGCCCAGTCGCTTCACATCGCTGATGTCCACCACCAGCAGCGCATTCACATCGGAATCGCGCAAGGC
>JACMLX010000024.1 GCA_014379355.1 Gemmatimonadaceae bacterium | reverse complement strand
TGCGACGCGCCGCGTTGCCGACGGCGCGCACACGGCGCGCGTGCAGGTCCTCGCGACCGCCGAACGGGTCACGCAATTCCTGCCGCAACGGCGACCACGCGATCGCGTTCATGGTGAAATCACGGCGCGCCAGATCCTCGTCCAGTGACACGCCAAACTTCACCACGGCATGACGGCCGTCGGTTTCGACGTCGGCGCGAAACGTCGTGACCTCGTGCAAACGCGCATCGCTGCCGAACACGCCGATGGTGCCATGTTCGATACCCACGGGCACGGTGCGATGAAACAGCCGCTTCACCTCGCCCGGTGTGGCCGCTGTCGCAAGATCCCAGTCGAGGTCAGCCTGCCCGAGCAGCGCGTCACGCACGGCGCCGCCGACGCACCAGGTCTCGTGACCTGCGGCCTCCAGGCGCGCTGCAATCTCCACCACGGCCTCGGGGGGCCGGATGACGGGTGTCGTCATGACGGCGTCAGGCATCGCAGGCACGAACACGTGAGGAGCCCGCGTTGGCCGGCGGCGGGAATGGGGCTTCGCATCGCTCAAAGCTAGGGAAGCTCAACAGAAGTGGGATGGGTCGCGCGGAATGTTGCGCCGCGACAATCACCTCTCGCGCGCGAGTGCCGCGGCGCGGCCGCCCTCACGGCACCCATCACGCCGCCGAAAGTCACGGCTCCACCCATGAACCGACTAGCTTTCCTCGCATGACGATTCCTGAACTCGAGCCGCTGCTTGCGGCTTCACGCGCCACCGATGCCTTCCGCGCCGACATCTCGGCGTACGCTGCACGACAGCCGGCAGAGCGCATCGCGACTTCGTTCATGAACCCGCGAGTGAAGGTGCTCCGGACCATCGCGCAACTGCTCCACGCGGAACCCACGCTGGCCGTGGAGCGCGTCCGGCTGCAGGCAGCGAGCGGGTGCGCTGACTACGCCGGTACGATCGCCGTCACGGACGACGCGGGCGTCGTGTCGACCTTCGACTTCGCCTGGAACTGCGAGTGGAAGGCCCGTCAGCTCGGCTACGTGGATGGCTTCGGATTTCCGGATCAGATCCGCGCCGCGCACGAATTCGGCTGGCAGTGTTTCGAGCGCTGGGAACACGTCTCGACGGAGCCCGCGCAACAGGTGGCGTGACGACGGTGCGCGTGGTGTGCACCGGAGGTCACGAGCCGGCGAACACCATCTGCAGTGCATCACCACGCAGTCCTGCACCGAGCGCCAGCATCAGGTCGATGCGTGCCTGCGTCGGCCGCGCCCCTCCGGCGAAGATCGTGCCCAACTCACCGAGCCGACGACCGCCGCCCGGGTAACCATAGGTCTGCCCGACGCGCCCGCGGCCGGTCCGACTGGTGATCACGACGGGCTTGTCCGCATCGCGCCAGCGGCCAAGCGCATCGGCCATCGCCGGTGGAACGTTCCCGCGACCGAGCGCCGCAATCACGATGCCGCGCGCCGTCGGCAATACCGCATCGAGCAAACGTGCGTCGGCACCGGCCCACGCACCGATGATGTCCACCGGTGTCGCCAATGCGTCAGGTGTGAGCACGGTCCGCTGCACCGGCAACGCTCGGCGGAAGATCACCGCTTCATCGTCGACCTCGGCCACCGGACCGAGCCCCGGACTCTCGAAGGCGTCGAGCACATGGGTGTGCGCCTTCGTGACGTCGACGGCGGAATACGCGCGCCCATTCATCACCAGCAGCACACCGTACCCCTTCGCGTCGTGATGCGCGGCGACTCGCACGGCGTCGACGAGATTCGACGGACCGTCCCAGCCCAGCTCACTCAGATTGCGCATCGCCCCGGTGAAGACGATCGGTTTCGATGTGTGCACCGACCGCGCAATCAGGTACGCAGTTTCCTCGATGGTGTCCGTACCGTGCGTGACGACCACACCGTCGATGCCTGCTTCATTCACGAGCTCGATCAGGCGTGCCCGCAATGCCCACATCCGTTCGACATCCATGTGCGGCCCCGGAAAGCGGCCCCACTCCTCGATGCGCAACTCGGCCACATCCTCGATACCGCGGGCAGCGGCAAGAATGTCGCGGGCATCCAGCGCAGGCACCGCACCGCCTGCCAGCGGGTCGACACGCATCGAGATGGTGCCGCCGGTGAACACCATAGCGATCATGGACACGACGCCACGTCGATCGTGCAGGCGGCACTCAGCCGCACAACACGCTGCCGCCGTTGATGTTCAGGATTTCACCAGTGATGTGGCGCGCCAGCGGACTCGCGAGGAAGACGATCGGGCCCGCGATGTCCGCTGCCGTCGCGATGCGCCCAAGCGGAATGTTGGCGGCGATTCGTGTCGCCTCGTCGCCGAACACCACCGGTGCGATCGCGTCGGTGTCGACCCAGCCAGGCGCCACCGCGTTCACCGTCACCTGGCGCGGCGCCAGCTCGATCGCGATCGACTTGGTGAGTGAGATCATCGCACCTTTCGCTGACGCATAGTCCGCATGAAACGCCTCGCCACGCTGGCCCGCCGTGCTCGAGACGAACACGATGCGACCGCCGTCGGTCACGCTGCGCGCCGCCGCACGCGCGATCTGGAACATCGCCTCGTAATTCTGCGCCGCCGTGTTCTGCCAGCGTGCGTCACTCATCGTGGCGATCGGCTCGGCCGCGGTCGGCCAGAACCCGGCATTCGCGACGAGAATGTCGATTGCACCGAGCGTGGCCGTCGCAGCGATGCACAACGCGTCCGCACCACCGCGTTGCGACAGGTCGGCCGAGATTGCGGCCGCGCGCACGCCATACGAGATGCACTCGAGTGCCACCGCCTCCGCTTCAGGCTTGCGTGCGCGATATCCGACCACGACGTCGGCACCGGCCCGCGCGACGAGCACGGCCGCCGCGGCACCGATGCCGCGCCCACCGCCGGTGACGACGACCCGACGCCCTCGCAGGTCGATCATAGTGTCGCCTCGATGATGTCACAGATGGCATGCTCGATGGTCAGGTGCAGCTCCTGTGCGCGATCGGTGCGTTGCGTCGGGATGACCACCGAATGATCGGCCGCATCGAGCAATGCGCCGCCATCGCGCGCCGAGAAGGCAAGCACTGCCACGCCCTTCGCGCGCGCTGCAGCGGCGGCGAGCAGCACGTTCGGTGAATTGCCGCTTGTCGAATGAATGATCAGCAGGTCGCCCGGGCGGCAGAGTGCCTGCACCTGCCGCTCGAAGATGTGATCGAAGCCGAAGTCATTGCCGGCCGCGGTGATGAGCGATGTGTCGGTGGTGAGTGCGATCGCAGGATACGCAGCGCGGTTGCGCGTGTAGCGCACGACGTACTCGGTCGCCATGTGCTGCGCATCGGCAGCACTGCCACCGTTGCCGCAGAAGAACAATGTGCCGCCGCGCGCCACCGCGTCCTGCACCATGACCGCAGCCCGCTCCAGTTGCGGCCCGATCGTGTCAGCGGTGCGCAGCGCCGTCTCCGACAATTCGCGAAGCGCGCTCGTGATCTGCTCGACGACGGACATCTGCCTCTCAGGCAATTGGTGTGGCGCGCGTCGGTCCCGCCTTCTTCAGGCCGACGAGTTCGCGCAGTCGTGACATCATTCCCTTCTCCACCTGCACACGAGGCACCGGCACCAGTCGCTGGTCACTCAGCAACGCTTCCGGATTCACGGTGGTCATCAGCCGCGACGCATCCGGCGCACCGATCTCGATCAGCCACTCATGCGCCGCCCACAGTGACCGCTGGTCGCCGTGATTGTCGCTCGCCAGGATGTCGATCAGCCCTTCACCCAGCATGCCGCGAGCGAGTATCGAGCGCGCACCGTCGCCGAGCAGGTACGCCGTATCCGTCTGGATGACAGCGCCGGCCGCACGCCAGGCGCGGATGAGCTCGAGACTGACGCCACCGTATCGTTCCGGGTGTGCGACCACCGGCAACACCCCGCTCTGTCGGATGCGCGCCAACTCGATGTCGGTCCCGGGCGGTAGTGTGCCACGCGGGAATTCCACGAGGATCGCGCCTGACGCCCCGAGCCTGAGGAAGGGTGCGGTGAGGTCGACGCCCGGACGATCGAGCATGATTTCCCACCCGCGCTGGATCGTGATCGACGAGGGAGCGAGTTCGCAGAGTTCACGATGGGTGCGACGATATCGATCCTGTGGCACACGATCCGCTTCGCTCGCCGCGAGATGCGGTGTGCACACGACGCACGTCACACCGGACGTCGCGAATCGGCTGAGCACCTCGAGCGATTGCTCATACGTCTTCGCACCGTCGTCGACACCGGGCAGGAGGTGCGTGTGGATATCGATCATGCCACGCGCGCCTGGCCATCAGGTCGCGCGCGCATCCACAACGGCGGCAATGGCACGCATCGCCTGGGCAGCGCGCTCATCGAGTGATGACGGATCATCGGCGGCCGCCTCGAAGGCATACGTGACCAGCGCATCCGCCGTCAGCAGGTCGAGCGCCGCGTCGCGTTGCACGCAACCAAGCGCAAGTATCGTGGCCAGCAGATCCTGACCGGCATCCAGCAGCGCGGGCGCCACCGACGCCTCGCGATCTGCCGATGCCAGATTCAGGATCGCATCAAGGCGCGCCCGCAGCGCGATCGGCGGCTGTTCGGCGTGCGCGGCGACCCACTGTCCTGCCGGAGTCGGCATGGCGATTTCCTCAGTCCGCAGAGAGAGTGACGTTCATGCGACGAGCAGGCCGGCCACGACGCGTTCAACGGAAGCGAGGACCAGTGCGCCCGCATCGGCATTCGGCAGGCCGGCCTGCGCCATGTGCGACTTCCCGCCACCGCGGCCGCCACCAATGGCCGCCAGCTCCTTGACGATCGCATCAGCCGCGACGCCGCGCGAGCGGACGTCATCGGTGACGGTGGCCACCATGGCCGACTTGCCGTCGTCGAATTTCGCGATGAGCACACCAATGCCAGACCCGAGCTGCTCACGCATCGCATCGCCGAGCGCCAGTAACGCCTTCATGTCTGGCATACCGGACACTTCACCGCTCGCGACCTTGACGCCCTGAATCGTGCGCGCCTTGCCGATCACGTCACCAAGTGCGCCACCTCCGCCCTTGAGCGCATCCGCGACACGCTTTTCGAGCGCGCGCCGCTCGTCGAGCAGCGCCTGCACCTTTTTCGGCACGGCATCGACCGGCGCCTTGAGCAGTTCGGCCACGTCGTGGAGCAACGTGTCGCGTCCCCGCAGGTGTGCGAATGCCCCACGCGCCGTGAAGGCCTCGACGCGACGCACACCCGCCGCGACGCCTGTTTCGTGCACGAACACGAACACGCCGATCTCCGCCGTGTTGCGCACGTGCGTACCGCCGCACAATTCCTTCGAGAATCCGCCGATACCGACCACACGCACCGTATCGCCGTACTTCTCGTTGAACAGCGCCGTTGCACCATCGGCAATCGCATCGCTGTGTTTCATGATCCGCGTCGCGACCGGTGTGCCGCTCCAGATCTCCCGATTCACGATCGCCTCGATTTCAGCACGCTGATCCGGCGACACCGGTCCATGATGCGTGAAGTCGAAACGCAAGCGATCGGCGCTCACGAGCGAGCCCGCCTGATGCACATGATCGCCGAGCACCTGACGCAGCGCCGCATGCAGCAGATGTGTCGCGGTGTGATTGCGTTCGATGTCGCGACGGGCTGACGCTGGCACGGCCGCATGCGCCGCACCGAATGACACGTGACCGGATGTGGTGCCGATGACGACGGTGCGCCCCTCGAC
This sequence comes from Gemmatimonadaceae bacterium, assembly GCA_014379355.1. Taxonomy (GTDB): domain Bacteria; phylum Gemmatimonadota; class Gemmatimonadetes; order Gemmatimonadales; family Gemmatimonadaceae; genus JACMLX01. The sequence continues at coordinate 10,700 of JACMLX010000024.1, read as the reverse complement.
CTTCTTCACATCCTCGACCTCCAGCGTCCAGCCTTCACCCGACACCGTGCCACGGTCGGACACCTGGCCGCCCGACTCGGCATAAAATGGCGAATCGCGAAGAATCAACGCCGTGCGGCGATCGTCCAAGGCACGAATGGCTGCGACGGACGTCGTGACGTCGAGCGCGTCATACCCGACGAACTGCGCGTCGGCCAGTGCCGCGGGCTCGAGCTGCCAGGTCGAGAAATCCGCGAGCACATCGGCGCTGACGCCGAGCTTGCGACTCTTTCGATCATCCTGCGACTGCGAACGCTGCACCTGCAGGGCCGCGTCGAACCCGGCAATATCGACGAGATATCCGCGTTCGCGCGCCATCAACTCGGTCAGGTCGATCGGAAAGCCGTACGTGTCATACAGCATGAACACATCCTGCCCATCGAGCGTCCCGCGGATCGCACTCGAGCCCTGCGTGCTGCCACTCGGAGCGAGTTCGTCGAAGCGTGTCATCCCGGCATCGATGGTCGCGAGGAAGCGAACTTCCTCGGCGCGCGTGGTGTCGACAATGTGCTTCGACCGCGCACGAAGCTCCGGGAAGAAATCTCCCATGCTGTCGATCACGGCCTGTACGACGTGCACGAGAGTCGGCTCACGACGGCCAAGGAGCCACGCGTGGCGCACGCCGCGACGCAGGATGCGGCGCAGCACGTATCCGCGGCCGTCGTTCGCCGGAAAGACTCCGTCAGCCAGCAGGAACGCAGTCGCGCGCGCATGATCCGCGAGCACGCGGAAGCTGGCCGGATCGATCTCCTTTCCGTCCTTGTCATGCGCGGTCCCGACACCGACGCCAGGTCGATACGGATACGCGATACCGACCGCCTGCTCGACGGCCGCGATCAGTGGGGCGAACGCGTCGGTGTGAAAGTTGTTGCTGACGCCCTGCATCACGGCGGCGATGCGCTCGAGACCCGCGCCCGTATCCACGCTTGGCGCGGGCAGCGGAACGTTCGTCCCGTCGGACTGCTTGTCGTATTGCATGAAGACGAGATTCCAGATCTCGACGAAACGCCCCGCTTCGCAACCCTCGACGAACGCGTCCTGCGAGAACTCGGTCAGGTCCGTGCGCGTCCATTCGCCGGTCGCACCGTCGGGAAATGCCCAGTCAGTGGCGCTCTGCGCCAGATCGACGAAAATCTCGGTGCACGGACCACATGGGCCCGTATCGGCCATCTGCCAGAAATTGTCCTTCGCGCCGAGCCCGTAGATGCGGCTTTCCGCGACCGTGGCGACCTCCTTCCAGAGCTGTCGCGCTTCGTCATCCTCGTGATAGACCGTCACGAACAGTCGCTCACGCGGAATCTTCAGTTCGACGGTGACGAACTCCCACGCGAACTGAATCGCGTCGCGCTTGAAGTAGTCACCGAACGAAAAATTGCCGAGCATTTCGAAGAACGTGTGATGCCGCGCGGTATGGCCGACCTGTTCGAGGTCGTTGTGCTTGCCGCCCGCCCGCACACACTTCTGCGACGTCGTTGCCCGCTTGCCGTAGGCCGTCTCCTCGAGTCCGAGAAACACCCGCTTGAACTGGACCATGCCGGCGTTCGTGAACAGCAGCGTCGGATCGTCGGCGGGAACCAGCGACGACGATGGGCGGATGACATGGTGCTGGCGCTCGAAGTAGGCCAGGAATCGGGATCGGATCTCAGACGCGAGCATAGTCCCGAAATATAGGGGCCACCGTGCGTGACAGCGACGCTGCCTTCCGACAGAGGGCGTCTCAGCTAGTCGTCGGTCTCCGCGTCCGTGTCGTCGCCATCGGCACCAGCCCCGCCCTGGACCCAACCATCGAGCAAGCGCCGCGTCGTGGCAACGATGACGTCCGACGAAAAGCCACGGCGCATCAGGAACCCGAACAATCGACGATGTGCCGTGCCCTTGTCGAAACTGCGCAGCTGTCGCAGACGCTTTTCGGCAGCCGCTTCGCAGCGTTCGAGGTCGTTGACGCCCTCGCTGTCCACGGCCGATGCCACGGCGGCCTCCGCGATGTCGGCGGCGATTCCGCGCTGGCGCAGTCGTCGCGTCACCGCGCCACTCGATCGCGATGCATTCCGCAGTTGCGCGGCCGCTTCGGCGCGTGCGAACTCGTCGTCGTTGAGCAGTCCGATGGAATCGAGCCGGCCCAGCGCATCCGCGATCACCGACTGGTCGGTTTCGCGCCGCCGGAGTCGAAGCTCGAGATCGCGTCGGCTGCGACGCGAGGTGGACAACATGCGCAGCGCGGCGTCCTGTGCATGCACGACCCGTGCTTCACGCGAGAGTGCGGCCCAGCCGACCGTATCGAGTGTCATGCCGGTGCGCACGTTGAACGCGCGGACACCACTCGCGCCGATGACCAGCGTGACACTCTCGCCGTGCGCCTGGCAGCGCACGCGGACGCGCCCTTTCACTCGCGGATCTTCGGCGACACTCATGACCCGGATCGGTGGCACGAGGATCGCGATCTCGCCTGCACCGCGACGTTTCCCCGCGCCACGCGCACGCGGGGCGTTGCCGAAGGTGCCCTCGGCTCGGCTGCGAGCGCGCGACGAAGGGGCGGCGTCGGAGGTCGCAGGGTACCGGGCCCCGCGCCGCTCAGACTCCACCCCTTCGTTTCCCGATGCGTCAACGATGCGCATCACACCGCCCGCGCGTGCACAGTGGACCACACGCGCGTGCCACGCTGCTATTCCTCGCCGTCGGCGGCGTCGGGCGGGATGACCGGCTGCTCGGTCATCTTCATGCCCAGCACACCCTTCACCAGTTCCTCGAGCTCCGCCAGCAATTCGACGTTGTCCTTGAGGAACATCTTGGCATTCTCGCGACCCTGGCCGATGCGCTGGCCCTTGTAGCTGTACCAAGAGCCGGCCTTCTCGATGATGTTGCTCTCCGCGGCGATGTCGAGCACCAGGGACGCGTGGCTGATGCCTTCCGCGTACATGATGTCGAACTCCGCCTGACGGAACGGCGGCGCCACCTTGTTCTTCACGACCTTCACGCGGACGTGCGATCCGACGACGTCTTCCTTGTCCTTGACGGGGCCGATGCGGCGGATGTCGAGGCGCAGGGACGCATAGAACTTGAGTGCCTTGCCGCCGGTGGTCGTCTCGGGGCTGCCGAACATGACGCCGATCTTCTCGCGCAGCTGGTTGATGAAGATCACCGACGTGTTGGAACGGGCGATGGCGCCGGTCAGCTTGCGCAGCGCCTGGCTCATGAGGCGCGCCTGCAGGCCGACGAAGCTGTCACCCATGTCCCCCTCGATTTCCGCCTTCGGCACGAGGGCGGCGACCGAGTCGATCACGATCACGTCCACGGCGCCGCTGCGCACGAGGATTTCGCAGATCTCGAGCGCCTGTTCGCCGGTGTCCGGCTGGCTGATCAGCATGTTCTCGACATCGACGCCCAGCTTGCGCGCGTACTCGGTGTCGAGTGCGTGCTCCGCATCGATGAACGCGGCGACGCCGCCGGTCTTCTGTGCATTGGCGACGACATGCAGGCAGAGCGTCGTCTTGCCGCTCGACTCCGGCCCGTAGATCTCGGTCACGCGACCGCGCGGCACACCGCCGATGCCGATCGCGGCATCGAGGTTGATGGCCCCGGTCGGGATCGCATCGACCTTGATGCGGGTGTCCATGCCGAGCCGCATGATGGAGCCCTTGCCGCAGTTCTTCTCGATCTGCGCCACGGCGAGGGCCAGCGCCTTCTTCTTGTTGTCGTCTGCAATCGCCATCGAAGCCATCTCGGTTCTCCTGCATGGAAGGTGCGGCGCCACCGGGCCCGGAACCGCAATCTAGTGAATCCGGGCAAAGGCCCCCGGCGCCCGAAGAGAATACGAAACCGAACAAACGCCGTCAAGGGGCAGTGTCTGACCCGACGGCCTACTGCGCGGCGAACGCAGGAAAGGCGCCGGTCACGTGCCGCACCCCGACCCGCTCCCGGCTGGCCACCACCCCGACGATATCGAAGCGGTAGACGGCGCCGTCCGGTGCCGCGACGAGGCCTCGCTGGTCCAGCCACGCCTGCGCCGACCGGGTGAGTTCGCGCTGCTTGCGCCAGTTCACCGCCTCGACCGGTCCGCCGGACCAGACGCTGCGCCGCGTCTTCACTTCGACGAAAGCCACGACATTGTCGCGAATCGCGACCAGGTCGAGATCCCGCCGACCCGACCGCCACCGCCGGTCCACCACCTGCCAGCCATCGCGCACCAGCCAGCGCGCCGCGATGCGCTCTCCGAGGGCGCCAAGCGCCTGTGCCTTGGTCTGTGTCATGGAGCCAAGCTGTCGTCGACGCACGCTCCGCGCACACCCGATTCGCGCAGCTGTCATCGTTCTGCCGCACGGCAACGGCGTGTCTCGCACAGAGGCACGGAGACACAGAGAGATCGTGCAGCGTGCACGACGCTCTGTGACCGTGCGGGCGTCAACTGCCTGATGGGGAGACGCGGACCCGCGGTGCCGCCGAGAAGTGCAACGGCATTGCGTGGGAACAGCGGTGACGTACGCGCTGTTCTCCCGCCCCGTGCAGTTGCTGTTTCCCAGCAAATACGTCGCGTCGCATGCTGCATGCGCTGGCGTGCGCAAAAGGACGCTGACTCCGCGCCTCCGCGTGCTGCTGTTCAAGCCTCCCAGTCGCAAGATAGTATCACACTGAGTAGAAGTCTCTGTGCCCCTGTGCCTCTGTGCGAGACCAGGAGTTTCACTGCAGCACGATCTACGACCCGATGATCTCGTCCAGATCCTGGAACCCCTTCAGCACATCACGCGGCTTCGACCCGTCCGGCGGACCGAGGATGCCCGCATCGTGCAACTGGTCGATGATCCGCGCCGCGCGGCCGTAGCCGACCTTGAGCCGCCGCTGCAGCAGCGACGTGCTGCCGCCCTGGTGCTGAATGCACAACTCCGCGGCTTCGCGGAACAGCTTGTCGCGATCCACCGGGTCGCCGGCGTCGTCGTCACCGCCGCCGGCATCGACCTGCTCGCGCGCGCGAATCTGCTCGAGGATGTCCGGCTCGACCGCCACCGCCGCGACCGGCGCCCCGGCCGCGGCACGCTCGGCTTCCATGCGTTCCCGCTGCGCCTCGTACCAGAGCATGAGGCGCTCCGTGTCCTCACTCGACAGATACGCCCCCTGCAATCGCCCGGGCTCCGACTTGCCCGGCGGCAGGAACAGCATGTCACCGTTGCCCAGCAACGACTCGGCGCCGGATCCATCCAGAATCGTGCGACTGTCGATCTGGCTCGCGACGCGGAAGGCGATACGACTCGGGAAGTTCGCCTTGATCAGCCCCGTGATCACGTTCACGCTCGGACGCTGCGTCGCGAGGATGAGATGAATGCCGATCGCGCGCGCCTTCTGCGCGAGCATCGCGATCGGCGTTTCGACCTCGCCCTGCACCGTCATCATCAGGTCGGCCATCTCGTCGATGATCACGACGATGTACGGCAGGATCCCGCCCTCGTACGTGTTCACCTCGAACGCGACTTCCGGATTGCGCGGCTTCTGCAGTCGGGCCCCTTCCTGCACGCGACGATTGAAGTCCTGCACGTTGCGACACCCGTTCGCGGCCAGCAGTGCGTATCGATCCTGCATCTCGAGCACGGCCCACTTGAGCACCGCGGCCGCGTCCCGATTGTCCGTGATCACCTTGTGCCGCAGATGCGGCAACGTGTTGTACACCGACAACTCGACCATCTTCGGGTCGACCATCAGGAAGCGCAGCGTCGCCGGCGTGTGGCGATAGATCAGCGAGGTGATGATCGTGTTCACGCACACCGACTTGCCCGACCCCGTGGCGCCGGCGATCAGCAGATGCGGCATCTTGGCCAGGTCCGCAATCACCGGCCGGCCTTCCAGATCCTTGCCCAGTGCCACCGGCAGCGCCGCGCGCGCCAGGTTGTACTCCGGATGTTCGACGATCTCGCGGAACGCGACCATTTCCGGGCTCGGATTCGGCACCTCGATCCCGACCGCACCCTTCCCCGGAATCGGTGCCACGATGCGAATGCTGTTCGCACGCATCGCGAGGGCAAGGTCGTTCGAGAGCGACGCGAACTGCCGTACCTTCACGCCCGCCGCCGGCTCCACTTCGAATTGCGTCACGGTCGGTCCGGTCGTACGGCCGACCAGCTGACCATCGACACGGAATGTCTTCAACGCCGCCATCAGGCGCACGCCGGACGCATCGAGTTCACGTCGATTCGCATCCGCGTTCCGCGGCGGCGGTTCGGTGAGCAGCGATGTCGGCGGCAGCAACGCGAGCGTGTCGTCGTCGGTATGCGCGGTCGCTTCGATCGCGGCATTCACGCGCTGCTCTCGCGACGGTGCCGCCGGCTTGAGGCGCGGTGCGATCGGCAGCACGATCGCCGCCGGACCATCCTCGTCATCGTCCTCGTCGCCGTCATCCGCATTCACTGCCACGACCGCCGGCGCCTTCCGGCCACGTGCGGTCGTCGCAGGATTCGAATCGCGCGCCAGCGACGACGTCGCGTAGTCGATCGCCGGCATCTCTTCCGGGGGCGGCGCCATCTGCAGCGCCGCGAGCGCTGCATCGCGTGATGTCGGTGTCAGCGCTGCTGCGACTTTCGGTGCACGATCGAAGAGCGCCAGCACCGGATTCCACGCCAGCGTTCCGATCGTGAGTGCCGAAACGCCGGCGAGCACCGACATCCATGCCCCGACATATCCGATCAGCTTGATCAGGTAGAACGCGATCATGCCACCCCACACGCCAGCCACCAGGCTCGTGTTGCGGCCGACGCGCAGGCCAAGCGCAAAACCGATCGGCACCAGGAGCAGCAGCCCGGTGAGGAACCAGAGCCACGATCGATCCTCGCCGCGATTCAGCCGGCCGAGCAGTCGCAGACCATGCACCGCGGGAAGCACCGGCAGGAAGACGACGCCGCTCCATCCGAGGATCGTCACCAGCGGCGCGACGATTGCGGCACCGATGGCGCCGAACGCCCCGCGCACCTCGAGCAGGCCACCGTCGGTGCCGATGGCGTACGTCATCAGCAGGCCGACCAGAAACAGGGCCAGCAGCAGCAATCCGACGCCGCTCAGTTCACGCTTCACCACGCGCTCACACCCCTCGATCAGTCACCGCACCGGCGGTGCTGCGACGGATGGCGCGTTCGCTGTACTCCGCAAGAACAGGATGGATGTCCACCGTGCCGCACACCTCGAGGTCCGCCACGAAGCCGGCATCGTGCAGGGCGCGACCGTGCGCCGCGGCGCGGAACAATGCGGCAAGATCACCGCCGTAGTGCGTCGCCAGCAGCGCACACAACCGGGCACCGTCGTTGACGTCCAGCGAGCCGTTCGCGGAGCGAAGTTCGTGCACGAAGCGTCCGGCGCACGCCGCGTCTTCGAGCGACACCGTGCCTTCGTTCGCCGCACACACGATCGTCAGCGAATGCCCGGTGTCGAGCGCAAGCTGCAGGCGCTCGAGCGTGACGGAGAAGTTGGCGAAGCCGGCGACGTACACCGCCTTCGCATCCTCTGCCGCCAGCAGCGCACGCGTACCATTCGTGGTGGTCAGCAGCACCGTCTGTTGTCCGACCGCCGCGGGCGTGAATTCGAGCGGGCTGTTGCCCAGATCGAAGCCCGGAATCGCGACCATGTGACGCTCGCCGGCGAGCTTCACCTCACCGCGCTCGTACTGCTTGGCGGTGCGCACCGCATCCTCCGTGTCGGCGAACGGAATGACGGTCCGTGCGCCGGCGCTGAGCGCCGCGGCGATCGTGGTGGTGGCGCGCAGCACATCGATCACGGCCACGATACGCCCATCCAGCGCCGCCGGACTCAGCTCCGACGGAACCAGGAATACATCAAGGCGCACCACTCACTCCTTCGCGAAGAGATCGGTTTCGCGCTCGAGGAACTTCGTGTCGAAGTCGCCGGACTGGAACGTGGCGTTCTGCATCACCTTCGCGAGAAACGGGATGGTCGTGGTCGGGCCTTCGATGATGAAGCTCTCGAGCGCGACCTGCATCCGCTTGACTGCTTCCTCGCGCGTCGCGGCCTGCACGATGAGCTTCGCGAGCAGCGAATCGTAGTACGGCGGAACGGTGTAGCCGGCATACACGTGACTGTCGATGCGCACGCCGGGCCCGCCCGGTGGATGAAACGTGTTGATCTTGCCCGGCGAAGGCTGGAAGTTTCGCATCGGGTCCTCCGCATTGACACGACACTCGATCACGTGCCCGCGCAGCGGCGGCAGCTCCGTGATGCGCAACGGCAACCCGGCCGCGACACGAATCTGCTCCTGCACGAGATCCACACCGGTGAGCATTTCCGTCACCGGATGCTCGACCTGGATGCGCGTGTTCATTTCCATGAAGTAGTACGATCCGTCAGTGTCGAGCAGCATCTCGATCGTACCCGCGCCGACGTAGTCGATCGCTTTCGCGCCGCGCACGGCATCGGCGCCCATGCGCAAGCGCAGGTCGGGTGTCATGGCGGGCGACGGCGCCTCCTCGATCAGCTTCTGGTGGCGACGCTGCACCGAACAGTCGCGCTCACCGAGATGCACACAGTTGCCGTGGGTGTCGCCCAGGATCTGGAACTCGATGTGGCGCGGCCGGAGCAGGTACTTCTCGACGTACACGTCGCCGTTGCCGAACGCGGACAGCGCTTCACTGCGTGCGAGATTGAAGCTGCGCGCAAAATCGTCGGCATCCTTCGCCACGCGCATGCCCTTGCCGCCACCGCCCGCCGATGCCTTGATGATGACCGGAAAGCCGATCGACTCGGCGAATGCCAGCGCTTCATCGACATCCTCCACCGGCCCTGGCGTGCCGGGCACGATCGGGACACCACAATCCGACATCGCCTTGCGGGCCGACGCCTTGTCACCCATCACGCGAATCTGATGCGCCGTGGGACCGATGAAGGTGATGCCCGACGCCGCGCACGTCTCGGAGAATTCCGCATTCTCCGCAAGAAAACCGTAGCCCGGGTGAATCGCGTCGGCGCCCGTGATCTCGGCCGCTGCGATGATGCGCGGAATGCGCAGGTAGCTCTCCCGACCGGCCGGGGGGCCGATGCACACGTCATCGTCCGCGAACCGCACGTGCAGTGAATCGCGATCCGCCTCCGAATACACCGCCACCGTCTGTATTCCCAGCTCGCGGCAGGCGCGGATCACGCGAAGTGCGATCTCGCCGCGGTTGGCAATCAGTACTTTCTTGAACATGACTCCTCAGGACGGTGCATTGGCGCGGAACGCATCCCACGACGTGTCGCTGGCCGAACCGACCCCCTGGATCTGCAGCGCGAATTCGCTGGGGTTGGTGGCGTAGAACAACGCCTGATCATAGCTGATGATGCCGCGAGTGTACCAGGACAGCAGACTCTGGTCGAACGTCTGCATGCCGTACTGCACCGTGCCGTCCTTGATCAGTTCAATGATGTCGAGTGATGCCGCAGGATCGCGGATCTTGTCGCGCACCGCGGCCGTGTTGACAAGGACTTCACACGCCGGCACACGACCCTTGCCGTCCTTGCGTGGCACGAGGCGCAGCGAGATGATGCCGGCCAGCGCATTCGCGAGATTGAAGCGCACCTCCGCCTGCTGGTGCGGCGGATAGAAGCTGAGGATGCGCGCGATCGTCGTCGAGGCATCGGTCGTGTGCAGCGTCGAGAACACGGTATGCCCCGTGTCCGCCGCCTTGAGCGCGGTGTCGAGCGTGTCGAGGTCGCGAATTTCGCCGATCAGGATCACGTCCGGATCCTGCCGCAGCACACGGCGCAGCGCGGAGCTGAAGCTCAGCGTGTCGGTGCCGACTTCACGCTGACTGACATGACTGCGGATGTCGCGATGAAGGAATTCGACCGGATCCTCGATCGTGATCACGTTCGCCGCGCGATGCTGATTGACGTGATGGATCATCGCCGCCAGCGCTGTGCTCTTTCCCGATCCGGTGATGCCGGTCACGAGGATGAGACCACGCGGACGCAACGCCAACTCTTCGACCACTGCCGGGAGGTGCAGTTCCGATGCGGTCCGCGTCTGGTACGGAATGCCGCGCAACGCAAACGACACCGTTCCGCGCTGCTGATACGCGTTCACGCGAAAGCGCCCGATGCCGGAGACGCCGATCGCGAAGTCAGCCTCGCGCGTCTGCTGGAACTCCTTCAGGTAGCGCTGCGGCATGATCTGCTCCGCCAGTGCCGACAGATCCTCGGCCTTCAGCGACGGATGATCGAGGCCGACGAGATCACCGGCGAGACGAATCGTGGGCGGACGTCCGACCTTGAGGTGCAGGTCGGAACCATCACGCTCGATCAGGGCCGCAAGCCAACTGCGCAACTGCGCCGAAAGCTGCTTGCCCTGACCGCTGATCGGCTTGTCACCGACGGATTGCGACGTTCCCGAACCGATTGGCTCAGACATTGGGATCGACGCGGAAAAGAACCTGGCCGTACTCGACGGCCGAGGAATCCTGGACGTTGACCTCGACCACCATGCCGGACACTTCGCACTCGATCTCGTTCATGATCTTCATCGCCTCGATGATGCAGAGAATCTGCCCCTTCGTCACGCGCGTGCCGACGCTGGCGTAGGGATTGGCGCCGGGCTCGGGCTTCGCGTAGAACGTGCCGACCATGGGAGACTTCACCTCGAGGAGCGTCGTCACCGGCTTGGCCGGTTCCGCGGCGGCACCCGAGGCAGGCGCGGCGGG